>DASQJB010000401.1:0-17119 GCA_035631295.1 Bryobacteraceae bacterium
CGTTTTGTTTTCCACATAATAATTTTATCGCACGATGATATCCATACCAATTTCCCGAGACCTGCTTTTCGATTGGGCAGCCAAGGCGGGGCGTGTGCTGGCGGTCCTTGCTCTTGCCTGGCTGTTTGCGGGCATTGCCCGACGCTTGCTTTCCCGGCTGCGCGCCTATGTTATCGCCGCCATGGATCGGCGCGGAAACGGGCCACGGTTTGAGGCGGAAAAGCGCGCCGCGACTGTCGTAACCGCCTTACAAAAGCTCATCGTCGCGTCAATCTGGCTGCTCGCAGTGGTGATGGCGCTCAGCGAACTAAATTTTCATATTGAGCCAGTGCTGGCCGGACTCGGCATCGCCGGACTGTCACTAGGCTTGGGCGCGCAGACTCTCATTAAGGATTGGCTTGGAGGGCTTTTTCTTCTGTTGGAAGATCAAATCCGCATAGGAGATTCCGTGACCATTAATGGCGTCTCCGGCGATGTCGTGGAATTGAACCTGCGAACTACCGTTCTTCGGGGCGAGAGCGGAGCCGTTCACGTGATTCCCAATGGTTCGATCACGTCGCTGTCGAACATGACGCGCGAATACTCCTACTACATCTTCGAGACAGTCCTGGCGCACGGCGCCGACGCGCTTAAGGCTCTGGAAATCTTGCAACAGACCGGCTCGGAACTCGCGGCGGAAGAGCCGTTCAAGGATGTAATTCTGGGACCGTTGGAGATCATGGGCGTGGACCGGTTGGGCGAGCGGGGCGCTACGCTTCGCGCCCGGATCAAAACGTTGCCGTCCAAGCAATACCTGGTTGGCCGCGAGCTAAATCTTCGTGTGAAGGAGCGCTTCGACAGCGCCGGGATCGCGTTTCCACCGCCGCCACAGTACCCGCCAAGGGGATAATGGACTCCATGCAAGCTGCCGGGAATCCTTCTTCTACTTTCTCGCTACCGGAAGTGGCGCCAGCGGTCGCGGTGGAAGCAGACCAATATCGCGCCCAGTTTTTGGAGGCCCAGCCGTTCAAGCACGTCGTCATCGAGGATTTTTTTGAATCCGCTCTCGCCGAGCAGCTGTTGGCAGAGTTTCCGCGTTTCGACTCCGGGCTGGCGCGCAACGAGGGAGGGGCTACCGGCGGCAAGGCCGTGAACACCGATATTCGGGCCATCAGCCCTGCTTACCGGCGCCTCTACGACGCTATCGGGGGGAGCGCGTTTCTGGAGCTCGTGAGCCGCCTTTCCGGAATCCCGGACCTGATCCTGGATCCGAAAATGTTCGGCGGAGGCACGCACGAAAACCTGCATGGGCAGGAGCTAGATCCGCACGTTGATTTCAATTACGACGAGGCGCGGCAGCTTCACCGGCGGTTGAATCTGATCGTGTATCTCAACAAGGATTGGCGCCGGGAATGGGGAGGCGCGCTGGAGATTCACTCCAATCCGCGCCGGCCGGAAGAGAACCAGATCTTCAGCTACGATCCGCTGTTCAATCGCTGCGTGATGTTCGAGACCAACGAATATTCCTGGCACGGGTTCCCGCGTATAAATCTGCCGCCGGACCGGCGCCATCTGTCGCGAAAGTCAATTTCGATCTATCTCTACACCACAACGCGGCCGGCCGAAGAGACCGCGCCGCTCCATGCGACGTTTTACGTGCAGCGCCCGCTCCCGCCGCGCATTCAAGCCGGACACACTTTAAGCGCGGAAGATGTATCTGAATTACGCACGCTGCTGATCCGGCGCGACGGCTGGATCGAGCTGTACCAGAACATGGAGTTGAGCAAGAATCGCGAAATCGCGGAAGTAACTGCGTATTTATCTACGTTGCGGTCGCGGGTCCGGGTTCCGCTCACGGGTTATGTGCTCCAGGAGGGCGCGGCGGAAGGCATTTACGACGGCGAGGGGTGGGCGGCCTCTCGCGTTCGCATGCGGGTCCGGCCGATCGAGCCAGTTTCCCGGTTGGTGCTGCGGGGTTTTCGACCGGAATGGGCGCCGGATGCCTCGGTCAGCATCGCCGTGAACGGCTCAACTTTGACGCGAGCCGCGATCAAAGGCGAATTTGAGATGGGCGCCCCCTTGCGTGTCCCAGCGCGGGACGCTTTTGAAGTGGAGATTGAGTGCGATTCTCCGCCTGGCTGGGCTGCATCGAAGGGGGACGCTCGGGACCTGGCGTTTCTGTGGAGCGAGCTACGAGCGCTACACTAACCGCTCCCTGACGGTCCGGCTCAGAATCGGTCTCAGAGCCGCGACCGGAGGGAGCGGTTGTACTCAAATCTGTCCAAACAAGCGCTAACCCGGGACGAGATTGGGAATTTTGATGATTTTCTTTTGAATCGCGTACTGCACTAACTGGGCCTTGTTGTGAATATCCAGCTTGCGCATGAGGTTGAACTTGTGCGCCCACGGTTTTCACGCTCAAGTTTGAGCTGCAGGCAATTTCTTTGACGGACTGGCCCTCAGCGAGCATCTTGAGCACCTCACGCTCACGAGTGGTCAGCGGGCAAAGCGCGGCAGCCGGTTCGCGGATTTGATGCGGCTTCGGAAATCGTCCACCAATTGCGAAAGCATTCGCGGACTCAAATAGCTGCCGGCGCGGCAAATGTCGCGCACGGCCGCGACGAGCTTTGGGGTGGGACTGTCCTTGAGCACGTAGCCGCTGGCTCCGACTTCCATGCCCTCTACCAGGTAGTCCCCGTCGTCGTACATGGCGAGGAACAAGACCTTGGTTTCGGGGCGGTTTTTCTTGATCTGGCGCGTCGCCTCAAAACTGCTGAGGCCAGGCATGCCGATGTCCATCAGAATGACGTCGGGACGGAGCTCACCGGCTTTATCGACGGCATCGCCTCCGTTCGAGGCTTCGCCCACGACTTCCATATCAGCTTCGGCTGAGATCAACGTGCGGATGCCCTGGCGGAACAATGTGTGAACGTCCGCCAACATGATTCGAGTTTTCGCCATAGTCTTTTATGCGGCCTCGCGCCCCTCAGGCAGGGAAGCGAGCGCCCTATACCGATATCGGCAATTCCCACGGAAATCTTTGTACCTCTTTTCGGGCCCTCCGTACGGCTTTCCACCTGGAATTTTCCCCGCAACAGCGCCACGCGTTCCCGCATTCCGGATAATCCGAAGGAGCCGTGGCGCGATAGAGCCTCCCCGACGTTAAAGCCGGCGCCATTGTCCTCCACGTACAGGCGCAACACGCCGTCGGCGAAATGCACGCAGATATTCACCTGATTGGCGCCGGAATGTTTGCCGATATTGTTGCAGCATTCCTGTACAAGCCGGTAGACAATAATTTGGGATTGCTGAGGCAGCGCCTCCAATTTATACATTTGCAGCTTCATGCGGCAGGGATGGAGGCGGCGGAAGCGGTTCAGCAATTGACGAAGCGCGGCCCCCAAGCCCAATTGCTCCAGCACGGCGGGGCTCAGCGCGGCGATCAGCCTTCGCATCTCCAGGATGGTGCGTTCAGTGAGGTCGCGCGCCTCTCGCAACTTGGCCATCCATTCGCGTTCGGCGGCTTGAGAACCCGCCGGCATGTTCTGCTCGAGCATCTCCATTGTAGGCGGATGCACAACAGGCTCTGGCCCGCTTCATCGTGGAGCTCGCGGCTGATGCGCCGCCGCTCGATCTCCTCGACATGGAGCATGTGCTCGGCCAGCCGCCGGACTTGCTCTTCGCGCAGCGCCAGGTCTTCCATCAGGCGCTATTTTTGGGCCGCCATCAGACAGCGCTCGGCTGAGGCGGCCAGCAATTCCCGCTCGCGCGGAAGCCATTCGTATCTTTCCGGAATCCGAACTGCATCACGCCGGCGGTGCGTCCTCCTGTCGCTAGCGGAATCGACCAACAGCTTCGAAGATCGTTCGCCCAGGCCGGCTCCAGCACAAGGCTCGCGCAATTTCTGGAGCGGTTGTCGGGACCGAGAAGCAAGTACTGAGGCCTGGCGAGTTTCTTGCGTATGCCTGGGAGGGCGGTAATTGAGAATTCCGCGCCACTCCCTTCGGACGCTGCGACCTGAGGTAAGCGGGCTTTCCGCACCCAGGCCGATTCTTCCTCATTCAGCATGTACAAGCGTCCCGCGTCTGCCCTTGACACCTCGATGAGCGACTTCAGAAAGCGGTGCAGAAGCTCCTCCAGATTCCGCGCTTCCAGCTCGATGCGGAATTGCTCATAGAACGACTGCGTTTCCGCTTCTCGGACTCGATAATAGGCGTTGTTGAGCGTCAGAGTGACGCAAAAATGGAGTTGCTCCCGGACCCATCGGAAACTTCCGCCACCGGAGGCGGGCCGCTCGAGCGAGGCAATCCATAAGCGGTCATACTCCTTCAATGCCCTCGGCACAGCGCTCGGGGGCAAATTGAGCTTGGCGAGGCGGCGGCCGTTGTACTCCACTTGCTCGATGAACTTCACAAGCGGCTGGCCCTGACGGAGCAACCGCGCCGCCGCGCCCGTCGTGATCGCGGCGAGAGCGTTCCGCTGTCGCGTTTCAAACCCCAGCTTGCGTAGCCGGCTCAGGAAACGCTCGGTCGATTCTGATGGTATGCGGCTCGGCCAGGCGGCCAGGCGTTGCATTTGCTCTCGAAGCCTGTCGCTGAGGACATCAGCGGCGTCGGCCAGTTCAGGCGAGAGAACAGAGGCCGTGTCCTCGGCTCTATTGCGCTGCGAAACTCGCGCGTTGCCGGTCTGCACAATCTCTCTTCGGTTGATTGATCAACGCGCTTTAGCCTGCGATCCGTCTGCGGCGAAACCGCTCCCTCACGGTCGCGGCTCGGAATGCACAGCGTGCGTCCGCACCTCGAACCTGCCACGGCCTTCAGGGAGTGCCTCATAGTCTGCAGGCCACCGAAGGAAATAAAGACGCCTTGGAGGGCGGGCTTCGGCCCGCGCGAGGCTTTAGCCTCGCCAGCGTAGGGCGGCGCTAAAGCGCCGCGCGGGCTGAAGCCCGCCCTCCAAAGTGTCTTCACAGGAGTGGTTTTTGGCGTCGCGCCCAGACGGTTTCTATCGCCGTCCGGAAGCGATATACTGACCGCATACAACACCTCCCCCTATAGGAAAACGGAGGGGCGGCATGCAAGATCGCCGTTCGCCGGGAAGTTTTTCCCGCGATGCGCTCGGCCCGACCGGAACCATGGTTCTGGGCGACGGGGCCGCGACCGGGCTGGTGTTTGTTTCTCGATCGCTGCTTGCTCAGATCTGCGAGGACGCGCAAGCCCGCGCTCGGACGGGACCACACGAGCATTTCGAAATCGGCGGCCTGCTGATCGGGCCCAAGCCTCAAAACGGCGAGCTGCGCGTGGACGAAGCGATCCCATTGGGCTTCGAATACCGCTTTGGGCCGTCTTTCCCGATGTTGCTGGCGAGCTTGGATTCGGCCGATCCGGGGATCGCGGCTACCCAGCAAGACAGCTCCAAGACGGTCGTCGGCTTGTACCGGATTCTGACGCGCAGCGATGGCGAACTTCGCGCGAGCGACCTCGAGATGCTGGCGACTCTGGAAAAAACTCCTTCCAGCCTTCCCCATTTTCAATGCTGCTTCATCGTCGCGCTGGAATCGACATCGGAAATCGTGCTGCGGGTGCTTGTGCCCAAGAACGGCGTGTGGGAGGAGATGCAGCAAGTCACGCTGCATTTGGATGCAGCTCCTGCGCTCCGGCCAGCCGCCGAGCCATTGCCCGAACCGGCGCAGGCTGAGCCATCGACGCAACCAGCGCCGGAGCTGCCGGCGGCGATTTTCGGCGCCGCGACCGCGCGGCCGGTTGCCGCGCCGCCTCCCGCAACACCTGCTACAACCGCGGCCGAAGCTCCGGCTTTGAGCGCACCTCGGTCGAACATAACCGCTGTCTACACAGCCGTCGCGCTGATCCTCATCGCCTTGGTGGGCGGCCTCTATTGGATCAGCCAGCGTTACGCCTCGGCCAACGGAGTTTCGCGGGTGGAATCTCAGGCACGCGCGCGCACTGGATTCTCCGCGAATCGCGATGGCGCCGCGTGGAAGCTGACCTGGGATAGCGCCGCCACAGAGGCATTGAAGCCCACCGGCGCGACTCTTTCTATTCAAGACGGAGCCGGCCAGCAAGACATTCCCCTTACCGCGGCCGATCTTTCCAGCGGCACCATCTACTACACGCCCAAGAGCGGCGATCTTGCGTTTCGGTTCGAGGTGCGGAGAGACGGAGCCACCGTGGCGGAAGAGCGCGTGCGAGTGGTGGAGGGGATCAAGCAGTCAGCCGTGTCCAGCCTGGCAAATTCGGTTCCGCAGACGGCCCCCGCCTTAGTCGGCACCCCCAACGGCGGCAGCAACAGCGGCGGCGCGCGCATCTTCATTCCGCCGAAGGAGAATTCCCGGCAAGTGGAATCCGCTCCCATACTAACGGAGCCGGCCCCGATGGCGGCATCGCCGGCGCCGCAGCCTTCGCCGCCGCCCCCCGGCTTCAAGACTCCTCCGGCTCCCGCCCCCGCTGCGCCAACCTCTCCACCGGCCGCCGCGCAACCGCGGCCGCAGCCGGCGCCACCCACTAGCGTTCCAACTCCAGCGGCGTCCCCGACTCTTTATAACTACGTCGGTCCGAGAGCTATCAAACGCGTGCAGCCGTTAGTTGAGTTTGGGGCGCGACGAAATGGAATGATTCAAGTGCAGGTGCTGGTAGGCATCGACGCCAGTGGCAAGGTTGTCAAGGTTACCCCTGCGGGTCCAATCGCAGACGTTCGGCTGGTGGCTGCCGCGACTAAAGCCGCTCAGTTCTGGGAATTCGAACCGGCCCGGCTTAATGGACGGGCTATCGCCAGCGAGATGACGTTGATTTTTCGCTTCTAGCTTGCAAATTCCGACCGTGAGGCGCTGAAGGGGATCTCGACTTCTCTCTAGCTGCCGGGTGTAGCCTGATTCACCGCCTCGGCTATGAAATCCAGGCGCCTCCGCACTACCCGCCAAGTCGAATTGCGGAGGACTACGATCGCTAATCTTCGACCCTTTAGATTCTGCTGGTAGCGGATACTCTTATCGGTCGCATGCGCCGCCCGTATGTCAGGGATGCCTTCCACGACCGAGCATTGTGACCAGTCAAGGCTTCCCATGGCTTGTCCTCTCAGAATATCGGACTGGCAGGCAGCGCGCCCTTGAAGTCATCTATGGCAGAGTGAACGCAACCAGCGTATCCCCGCCGCATACATCACGCCATTCACCACGAGCGGCGCACCTTCAAATCCAAAGCCAGGCCGCGCCGCGCGCCCGCCCACGCTGGACCGGGATCGAACGTTCAGGACTGAACGAGCTTCGAGACGTTGTTGACGTTGCTTTGCGTGAGCATGAGATATAAGTTATCCGTTGTCGGTCCTCAGTTGTATCAGGGCACGACTTCAGTCGTGCCGACTGGTGGCCCCCGAAACACGCGGCTTTGGCCCCCTATTTTCGTATTTTGTTCGAGCTTGCTACAATAGCCCACAGGACGCTGCGCCACGCTGATCGGAGCGAAGGACGGCTACCGTGGCTGTCCGTTGTGCGCGGTTCTTGGAAAGCTCGTGGCCCAGCCTCAGACTCTGGTTCAAACCGCCTCCAGCGAGGTTGTCCGGGACATCAACCGGCGCAGCGTGTGGAACTTGATCCGCACGCGCCAGCCCATCTCGCGCGCCGATCTCGCCCGGCTTTCCGGCCTTCAGCGCTCCACCGTTTCGCTGATCGTCGAAGAACTCATCGACGAAGGCTGGGTGCTGGAGGGTCCAACCGGACGCCTGCCGCGCGGACGCCGTCCCACCTTCCTGAGGCTTAACGAGGAGCGCCTGATCGTGGGTGTGGTGGTCCGGCCGCTGCAAACCACGGTAGCCCTGGCCGACGTCAACGGTCGCTTCCTTTCCCGCGAGGTGCTGGAAACTCCACCCGGTCCAAAGGCCGGAATGCAGGCCATCGTCAGCGCCATCCGCCGGCTCAGCCGCACCGCCGGAGGGAAGATCATCGAGGGCGTTGGAATCGGCCTCCCCGGCCGCGTGAATCATTCGGCCGGCACGCTCGTGTTTGCTCCGAACCTCGGCTGGCGCGATTGCGATCTGCGAGGTCCGATCTCCCAAGCCACCGGCCTCGAAGTGGAAGTGGAAAACGCCGCCAACGCCTGTGCGCTCGCCGCGGTCTGGTTCGACCGCCTAACCGAACATGCAGGACGCACCCAGGCGGTCCCCAACCTGGTCGCGATTACCGTGTCGGAGGGCATTGGAACCGGCATCGTGATGAATGGCCAGCTCGTCCGCGGCTTTCGCGGCATGGCGGGCGAGTTCGGCCACGTGCCGCTGGACCCGCATGGCCCGCCGTGCGCTTGCGGCAGTCGCGGATGCTGGGAGGTATTCGCCTCTAACCGCGCGGCTCTGCGCTACTATCAGCAATCGGGCGCCGCGTCCCGCGAAGACGGCGGCGCAACGCTCGCCTTTCCCGCCCTTCTCCGCCGCGCCGAGCAGGGCGACATCCGCGCCGGCGAGGCCCTGGACCGGATGGCCCGCCATCTGGGGCAGGGCATGCGGATGGTGGTAGCCGGGCTGGCCCCCGAGCGCATTCTCATTATCGGCGACCTCACGGCTGCCTGGCCCCGCTTCGGCCCCCTGATCGAGGCGGAGGTGCGCGCGCAGGCGCTCCCCGGAGGCTCGCTGCCGCAGGTCGTCCCAGTCCACGAGGACGGCCAGGGGCGCATGCGCGGCGCTATCGCTTTAGTGTTCCAGAAACGATTTGGCGCGCCGGACGCTGCCTCTTAGACCGTCTCGCCCGTAAATCTGTCGGTACGCGCGGAACATGAACGCAGTCCGCTCGGTTGAAGACGCTTGGGAGGGCGGGCCTCAGCCCGCGCGAGGCTTCCGCCTCGCTCGGGTGGGCGGCGCTAAAGCGCCGCGCGGGCTGAAGCCCGCCCTCCCAAGCGTCTTCATCACTTTTGGTGGCCTGCAGGGCCATGCCGATACTCCCTGACGGTCGCGGCTCGGTGCAGATGCGTTGGCGTTCAGCAACCCACACCGAACCGCGACCGTGAGGGAGGGGACCGGCTGCGGACGGATTACGACGCTCCCCGGCGGGGCTGCACGCCTGCACGCTGGCCCCTTGACATTTCCGTTAAAACGCGTCTAAATAGTTTGATCCGACAACAAAGTCGGGCGTGAAGCGCGAAACAACGGCGCCCGGCTTTGGCAGAAAGGGGTTGCCATGTCAAAACTTCGCTGGACTATTGCTTTCATAATTGCGGCTGCCACCTCGCACGCAGCCTACGCCCAGGTTTTGTATGGGTCGCTGACCGGGAATGTCTTCGATCCCAGCTCTGCGACGATTCCAAATGCCAAGGTGGAAGCACTAAATACGAATACGGGCGCGGTGCGCAACGCCACAACCGACGCTGCCGGAATCTACGTATTCGCCAATCTCCAGCCTGGCACATATAAGGTCACAGTCACGACCAATGGATTTGAAACGGCTGCAGAAGAGAACGTCGGCGTAAGCGCGAACGAGACCAAGCGTGTGGATTTCCACGTTCAGCTCACCCAAGCCACACAGACCGTAGAGGTCGCGGCCAACGCGACGGAGTTGAAAACCGATCGCGCCGACGTGAGCACGAGAATCGACGCTTCACAGATCGCAAGCCTTCCCTTTACTTCTTCGGCCGGACGGAACGTTCAGGCGCTTTACAAGCTGGTTCCAGGATTCAGCCTGGTAACTGAAGGCAATAGCTCGGACGGCGGAAATCCCCAGCGCACCATGAACGGCTTTGTGAACGGAACTTCGCGTCAAAACAACCTCATGCGCATCGATGGGGCGTCCAACACATACATGTGGCTGCCGTCCAACACCGCCTACGTGCCGCCTTCCGAGTCGATCGAGTCCGTAAATGTGGTCACCAACTCCTTTGACGCGGAGCAGGGTCACGCTACCGGCGCGGCGGTGAACGTGATCACTAAATCGGGAACCAACGATTTTCACGGGAGCGCCTTCGAGTTTCACACCGACAACGCGCTCAAGGCGCTCAACCGGTTTAACCCTGCGGGATTCCGAAAGCCCAAATACATCATGAACCAGTACGGCGGCAGCATTGGCGGGCCAATTAAACGGAACAAGCTGTTTTTCTTTGCCGATTGGGAAGCAACCAAACGGAGGCAACTCGCAAACACCGTCAGGACAGTGATGAATCCGGCCGGCATATTTGACTCCAACGGCAATGGGAACCTGTCCGCCGCACTTCCTACTGGAGCCAATTGCAATGTGACGCCGGTCGCCGGATGCATCTTCGACCCAAACACCGGGAACGCCGATGGCTCCGGCCGCCAGGCTTTCCCCGGCAATATCATTCCCGCCAGCCGGATTGACCCCGCCGTGAAAACCCTGCTGGGCCGCATCAGCACGGCGGGTTTCCTGAATAGCGACGGCGTAACGGCCAACAACAACTACAACGCCACCGGATCCGCGCAGATGAACCGCAACACGGTGGACACCAAGATCAACTACGTCGCCAGCGAGCGGCTGGCTATTTTCGGCCGGTACAGCATTTCCCCCACGACCTTTGTCGACCCGCCCGTTCTGGGCCTCGCCATGGGTGGCGCAACGGGCGGCGGACAGGTCGGCACGGCGCCCTCTCGAATCCAGAACGTCGGGCTCGGTGGAACCTATACCATTAGCCCCACTATGATTCTCGACATCAACGGCGGCTACACGAGGCAACGGCTTGGCGCAACTTACGCGCCTGACCTGGATCTGGGCAACTACGGCATAACGGGGCTGCACATTCCCGGGACCAATGGCGACAACTATTTGACACAAGGCACGCCTGCGTTTTCTTTTTCTACTTTACCGTCGGGCACCTGGAATGGCATTGGAAACGTGGATACGGGCAATCCGTTTTTGTTCCGCGACAACCAATACGTCGCCAACGCGAACATGAGCTGGATCAGGGGCCGCCATAATCTGCGGTACGGTGTCGAATACACCGCCAACGGCCTGAACCACTTTCAGCCGCAGGGTGGAGCCTTCCAAAGCCCGCGCGGATCGTTCCGGTTTCAGGGAAACGTCACCGCGCTGCTTGGCGGGCCCGCCGCCAATCGCGCCAACCAACTTGCTCAGTTCCTCTTAGGGTTGCCCGACGAGGTGGGGAAAGCCGTTCAAAACAGCAATCCGAATTCTCTGCGCTGGCAGACCTGGGAGTGGTACATCCGCGACAGTTGGCAGGTGAGCTCGAACCTGACCGTGAATTACGGCCTTCGCTGGGAATTCTATCCCTTCGCCACCGCCGACCACAGTGGTGTGAAACTCTTCAATCCCGCTACCGGTAACGTTCTCGTCGGCGGCTACGGCGCCACGCCCATGGACGACGGGGTGAACGTCGGTCATGGTATGTGGCTGCCGCGCATCGGCATAGCCTATCGGCTGGACCAGAAGACCGTGATCCGGGCCGGCTACGGTATGAGCGCGGACAGCAACAATTGGCGCTTCTTCCGCAACAACTATCCCGCCACCACAAATTCCGATGTGCTGGGCCCCTCGCTTTTCCAGCCCGCGGCTAGCCTGACGGGAGAGACCTTGTCGCCCTATCCGGGCTTGCAGGCGGGAATTCCGTTGGTGTCGGTTCCCGATGTCAGCTCCGGTGTGATTCCCGTTCCCAATGGGGTCGGGCCGGGTAACACGGTTCCCTTCAATTTCCGGCGCGGCTACATTCACTCTTACAACTTCACGTTGCAGCGAGAGTTCGGGCACGTCGTAGCAGAGGCGGCCTACGTGGGTAACCATGGAGTGCGGCTGCTCACCAATGAGAACATCAACTCCGCGCCCATCAATGGCGGCAACTCTGGCCGCGCATTGTACCCCGTCGCCAACAAGAACTGGGGCGACACTAACTGCCTCTGCCCCGATGGACCGAGCTGGTACAACTCGCTCCAAACCAAGCTGTCCTGGAGATGGAAGGGAAACACAGCGTTCGGAGCCCTGTACACGTTCTCGCGCGCCATCAACTGGACCGACAACGAGGAGGAGGCGACGGTCTTCGGAGGCCAGGGCGGATATTTGCTCTGGCCCTACCCGGCCTACCGTGACCGCAACAAGGCGCTGGCTACCTACGATCGCACTCACAACATCTCCTTCTACGGGACCTATGATCTGCCTTTCGGCAAGGGGCAACCGTGGGCTAAGACTGGAGTCTGGAACGCGCTGCTAGGCGGTTGGCAGACCAACTGGCTGCTGAGCTATCTGAGCGGGACTCCGTTCTCAATCATGGGGGGAGGCGCTCAGGTGAACTCGCCCGGCAATTACCAGACTGCCGACCAAGTGGGCCCGCTTAATATTCTGGGAGGCATCGGACCCGCGCCGGTGACCGGCGCCAGTCCCGTCTGCCAGCCCACAGACCTGTCGTGTCACTACTTCGATCCATCGGCCTTCGCTCCGGTGCCGGGGAATCAGATCCGCTTCGGCAACACGGGCCGCAATATCGTTCGGGGACCGGGTCTGTTCAACCTGGATGCGAGCATGTTCCGCAACTTCAAGGTCACCGAGCGCGTGAATTTGCAGATCCGAGCGGAGATGTTCGGCGCCACCAACACTCCGCACTACAACAATCCCGGGACAGATGTCACGGTTCCCTCCACTTTCGGCGTGATCACCTCAACGTTGACCACGGCCGGGCGTGGCACGGGAACCGGTGGCGAGCGGCAGGCGTGGCTTGCCGCGCGAGTGTCATTCTAACCCGGTTTGTTAGTCGACCGCAGCCACGAACCAGGCTTGAGCCTGCGCGGACTTCAGTCCCGCCCTAGATCTTGAGATCTGCAACCAACGGAAGGTGATCCGACGCTATTAGAGCCAGCCGGTCCCTATGAAAATGGGCTGCTTCGATCCTCAGGTGATAGTCGCAGTAAATGTGATCCAGGTGTAGCAAAGGGAGAAATCCCGGATAGCCTCGAGTCCGCCGGAGATGCGCGGCGATATCGCTGAAGTGGAATTCGGCGGAAAGCGTGCGGGTCACCAGGCCATGGTTCCAGTCGTTAAAGTCGCCCAGCACAATGCGCGGCCCCGAAATATCCACGGCCCGCAACAGATCCTTATCCAACAAGCGCGCGGCTTGCTTCCTCCGCTCGTGATGTGCCGTGCCCAGGTGAACGTTAAAGACGTGCACGAGATGATGCCCGATCTTGATGTCGGTGCGCAGCGTCCCGCGCTCTTCCCGGCCGGTGACGGACAAGTCGATCTGCCGGATCTGTTCAAACTCCCATCGGCTGAGGGTCACATTTCCATATACGCCGCCTCGATGCTTTCGGGTTTCTCCTATCGCGAAACGATAGCCTAAACGTTCCGCGAGGTAGCTGGCTTGGTGCTTCTCGATGGATGCTCCTTCGCGATTGACCACCTCTTGCAGCGCTATGACGTCCGCGTTGACCTTCTCCAATACCCGCGCGATGCGTTCCACGCGCGTGCGGCTGTCCAAGCCGCGGCCTTTGTGGATGTTGTAGGTCGCAATCCGGATGGTTTGCATTTCCGTCTCCACGGTTGACCGCTCCCTGACGGTCGCGGCTCAGAAAGCAAGCGATTCACACCTGGTCTTCAATCAACGCCGCGAACTCCTCTTTCACGCGCTGTACGAACCCGCGTCTGAGCCATTCGGATAGCTCCACCTTGTTGCACCTGGCGAGGTCGGCAAGAAAGATCGACTGCAACTCCTCCACAAGCGCCCGATCATGGAAGCAAACATTCGTCTCCTCGCCGAGCGCGAAGGAGCGGTTGTCGAAATTAGCGGTTCCTACAGTGGCCCACGCGCCATCCACCACCATCGTCTTTTGATGGAGCATGGTGGGCTGAAACTCGTAGATTTCCACTCCCGCCTCGAGCAAGGTGCCGTACAGCCGAAGGCTGTTCTGCCTTGCCCACCAAGTGTCGTTAAACCTACCCGCCACCATCAGTTTCACGGTGACTCCCCGCCGGCAAGCGCGGCCCAACATATCGATCACGCGCGCGCCCGGAATGAAGTAAGGATTTGCAATGTAGAGAGACTTGCGAGCGCACTGTACGGCGATCAAGTACATCGTCGCCGCCGCACAGGCCCCAGAGCAAGGCGAGCTGAGGATGGTCTGAACTTCGACGTCGCCGGCAGCCGGCACGCTTGGAAAGAATTCAGGCCCGCTTAGAATCTCGCCGGTGGACAACAGCCAGTTTTGAGCGAAGCCGTACTGCTGCGCAGCCACCGCCGGCCCTTCCACGCGAATCTGTATGTCGCGCCATTGGTATTCATTTTCGGCTCGTCCGAGCCAGTGGTCCGCCAATCCGGCGCCGCCTGTAAATGCAATGCGGCCGTCGACGATGAGCGACTTGCGATGCGTTCGGAGATTGGCGCGATTCAGGGTATACCAATGAATCGGATGAAACCAGGCAAGCTGGCAGCCGGCGGCCTCCAATGTCCGCAGGTTCTCTTCACCCACTGTCGCGGAGCCGATCGCATCCGCGATCAGCTTCACGGGAATCCCCTCTCGAGCCTTTTCCGCGAAAGCCTCCGCAAACCGCCTGGCCAGCTCCCCATCCCAAAAAATGAACTGCTCCATGGTCACGGAGCATCGCGCGGACTCGATTTCCTCCAGCATGGCCGGGTAGAACTCATCGCCGTTGTTATAGATCTCAATGCTGTTCCCGGCGATCAGCGGCATTCCGGTCATGCCCGCGACGGTGTTGCGAAATTCGGGGGCCTGCGCATCGAAATTCGGTTCGAGCGCATAGAGCGCGGGATGCGAGTTGCTAGAGGTGTGATAAAAGACAAAGGAAACCGCGCCGGCGACGGCCGCCAGGCGCCAGTCTCCTCGCCAATAGAGAAAAATGGCTATGGCTAGCCACATCCACCAGCAGCGGATGGCCCTTCGCACGCGCTCCCTGTAGTCTGCCGCGCTAAGCGGCTGCGGCTTCGGGCGGGGCGTTAGCCGACGGAGCTGCTCTTTGCGTATACGAGGCTGGAGCCACCGCCGCGACTCAGCCGGTTTCGAAGGCGTTGTGATCCCTGATATGCCGTGCACATCCCAGCCTTGCGTGAATCGCCTACTCGCGTTTTACAACTCTCATATTTGACGATTCCGCTTGGCGATCTTTGGTTTCATTTCGTGAGGCACGAATCGACTACAAAAGAATTGGCGCTCCGGCTTCCCTCCCGCGATCTTTCGACAATAGAGCGCACAGAACGCGGCGGCGTCATGCTTTTGCCAGAACACGCCGCCGCGTGGAATTCGCCCGCGGAGTTTACCCGCTCCGGGGGTTGTGCGCGGTTGATGGAGAGGAGACCAAAACATGAAACGCTTGATTCCCTCTGCTTTTGTCGCGATCAGTTTGCTAGGAGGCGGGACGTGCCAGGTCGTAAGGGCTCAAGCCCAGGCTGAGACGAGCCCATACACGGAAAACCAAAACCCCTCGAACGTCACCGACCAACGAACGTAC
Source organism: Bryobacteraceae bacterium (assembly GCA_035631295.1). Taxonomy (GTDB): domain Bacteria; phylum Acidobacteriota; class Terriglobia; order Bryobacterales; family Bryobacteraceae; genus Palsa-187. Next base: position 15,389 of record DASQJB010000401.1, read on the forward strand.
CGTGGCGGATACGGAGGCTGGGGCCTGCTCGGCCTATGCGGCTTGTTCGGGTTGCTCGGCGCGCGCCGAACGCGAACCTACGAAACGCCGGGCCGGGTGACCGAAAGGACCTGGGAACCGCGGCCGACACACTGATCCGAGTTTTGGAGGGCGGGCTTTAGCCCGCGCGGCGCTTTAGCGCCGCTCCAGGGCAGCGAGGTTGAAGCCTCGCGCGGGCTGAAGCCCGCCCTCCAGGCGGCTTCATCATCAGCGCTCGAACAAGAAGCTGGAAATCAGGATCGCCAAGACGACAAACGTGACGCAGACATAGATCCAGTCGCGCTCCATCGCAAAGGCGGCCAGCGAAAAAGCGACGCGCGCGATCGGCGTGGCGATCAGAAATAGCAAGCCGAGTTGGATGATGGCGCGGCAGTCCATGGCTGCCGCGGCGTGGATCGTGCCGCGAATGCTCCGATACTCCGGCGCCGCCGGCTCGAAGTTCTGGAACGAAACCGGCTCGCGGCCGTGTTGATACAACAGGCAAACCGCGCCGAGCAACACGATCGCCGATGAAAAAATCACCCCAAAGCGAAGCAATCGCCCGATGACTTGCTCCATTCAAATCCTCCCTCTGACTCCGCTGTAAATCATCTGGAGCGCCATGACGGCGACGACAATTCCGAAAATCCACCGCAGCACGCGAGTGCGCGCGCCGGCCAGTTCCCTCGCGCCCACCGTCGAGCCCAACAGCACTCCCAGCATCACCGGCATAGCCAATTCCGGCGCCACCCATCCGCGCCGCAAATAGATTCCCGCGCTTGCCGCCGCCGTGACGCCGATCATGAAATTGCTGGTGGTGGTGGAAACCTTGAACGGAATCCGCATCGCGCTGTCCATGGCGATCACCTTGAGCGCGCCGGAACCGATGCCAAGCAGACCCGAAACCGTACCCGCGATCCACATCAACCCCAGCCCGGTCTTCACCCGGCGCACGCGATACTGTTTGCGGCCGCCGGGCGTGGGGTAGCTGCCGTCAAGCTTCAGCCGCCGAGCCAGAGGATCGGAATCGCCGTCGTCCACGTCCGTTTCGCGATGCTTTGACGATTGCCACGCGGCGTGCAGCAACACCAGTCCGAAGATGACGGCCAAGGCCGAAGTGGGAACCTTGCCGGAAAGGTAGGCTCCGAACACTGCTCCTATGGTGGTCGCGATCTCCAGAAACATTCCGATGCGGATGTTGGTGAAACCTTCCCGGACATAAGCCGCGGCAGCGCCGGAGGACGTCGCGATCACCGAGACCAGGCTTGCGCCGATGGCGTATCGAATATCCACGCCAAGCAACAACGTGAGAGCCGGAGTGATCACTACGCCTCCGCCCAGTCCGGTCAATGCTCCGAGGAACCCTGCAACCATCGAAATGAAGAAGACGAGGGGGGCAAACTCAAGAAGAGTCATAGGCGTTGCGCGCTAACAAATCATCGCATCTTAAAGAAGTCAAAGGGAAGTCAAAGGTCTTGCCCAAGAAAGGTTATTTGCTGTATACCTGACCAATCGGAGGGTTGTACAGACGTGTCGGAGGCCCATAAGAGCCATATTGTGCTCGCAGTCGGGACGATCCTGTTCGTCCCGCTCGTCCAACTGCAGTTGAGAGCCGATATCATCACGCAGATCGGCGGAGATACGCGGAATTTCACCATTCTTTACACAGGCGGCGCTGGTAGCCAGTTGCATTTGTCGCAGGTACTATTACTG
>DASQJB010000402.1:0-2178 GCA_035631295.1 Bryobacteraceae bacterium
CGAGGAGGAGCAGCACGGCGGGAGGATCGAGCAGCAGCGCCACGATCAGGATGAAGTAGCGCATGCTTTGCTCGTCGGTTGAGCCGAGCAGCGTCGCCAAGTAGTTTGTCCGCTATTTCTGCTGATCGGCGAAAGTGGCGGTCTTGACCGAGTCTCGTGTGGCATCGCGCATTTGCCGCACCTGCTGCGGCACGTGCTGCCGCACTTTCTTGGGATTCTGCTTCTTGGGATTCTGCGCCGCGCCGGCGACACCCAGCCTTTGGCGAGGCGCCGCTGCATTCGCCGATCGAAGCCCAGGCGCTTCGCTGCACCGCCTCGATGCGTCTTTCTGGCGGAGACGCAGGGATTCGAACCCTGGATACGGCTTTAAGGCCGTATAACGGTTTAGCAAACCGCCGCCTTCAGCCACTCGGCCACGTCTCCACGGCGGAAATCCATATAAGATCGAGCCTTCTGCAGCAAGCCGCTTGCGGCAGTTCCGGCGAAAACGGCACCTGAAAGCGGTCCCGACCGCCACAAAAACCGGAACAGCGCGTTCCTCATCGGTTCGCGCGTCATTTTGCGCAGATATCCCTTCGCGTTCAGGAACTCAGCACCTTCTCGACAAGCGAGGCGACCGAACGGCTGTCATCAGCAGCCGCTTTCGCTGTTGCTGCTTTGACCTGGTGCGACCAAGGCGCACGACAAGACCACCACGGTCGGCGATCAGGACCGGCCCGTGAGAAGCTCGTGCATGAGCGCGAGGCGGCCGATAACACCCTGGCTGATCTCCGCATCGAGAAGGCCAAGGTGGACGGCGAGCGCAAGGCCGTCGACACCACGCCCAGAACGGCGGCGGTTGCTAGAGCTATCGTGATCTTGGCCAGTTTGTTCTGTCCATTCGAGAACCAGCCCCGCTATCTGCGTGTCAGACATGCACGAACTTAGTGAGCGTAAGGTGACGAGGTAAATCAGGGCAGGCACCAGCTCGACCCAAATTTAAGTCTTAGAAGACCGCGAGTGGCGCTGCTGCGTCAAGCAATTCGAAAGCGAGGACTTGATGTAGATCAAATCCCGCTTCGAAGCGCTCGCTAGTTTCAACGGGTAAGCACTTCTCCAAGCTTTCAACTAGAGCCCTGGCGCCCGTCGCCGGGGCTTCTTTTCCGCTGAGCCATGAGCGACTGCGTCAGCCCCGCAGCTGTCCGCGCGCACTGGCAAGCGGAAAGTGAGGAGGAGGGGTCAGCGCGAGGCGCACAAATGAGTTCAAGATGAATCCCCAGCGCTTCACGGCTCAGCCGATTAATCCCGCCGCTGCGCGATCAGCCGGACGCGCTCGTTGGGCGGGAGTGCCTCGCCCTTTTGGGTATGTCGCCGCCTATTCTTCTCGAATGTTATGGCTTTATCGATTCCTGCATTCCGACGCTTGCGACAAGCCGCCTGTCGGCCCCGGTGATTCACGAGATCAATCCTTGCGGAATATCTCGGGGTGGTGAGCGGGATTGATGCCGTCCAGACTGCACCGCGCGGGGCCCGCCGCCCATGTGGTCGCCGCCGTCACCCACGCCTGCGCGTTCCAACTAACCGGCCGCAACAGCTACGGCAAAGCACCCACGCGCGAGCAGGCGATGGCCGGGGGAATATGAGCGAGGCGCGAGGAGCAACCGAAATCCTGACCCGGGAAAGTGGCGGTCCCGACCAGGGGTTGGGGGCTGGGGGGAGATCGGGACCGCCTGCCTTCCCAGCAGGGGACTTTGGGGAAGGCGTTTCCGATGTATCGCTGTTGGCCCCGCCGGTTTTGAGCTAAGTCAATCCTCTGCTACGACATCAGCCGCCGCGATCAACTTACTCCTTTCCCGCCGCGGAACCGTAATCGTCCTCCTGGTGACGCAGAGGCACCTGAGCCGGAGATGTTCCACCTGGGATGAAATTGCCGTTGATGAACGTCCCAAGCGACGCAACGGCGTTGCGTCCATCTACGGGACCATAGCCCGAGAGGAATGCGGCGCTCAGGATCAGGATGAGAGCGGCGATAGCCCCGATGATGAAAGTCTTTCTGTCAAACATGGGAGTCCTCCTTCGTGAGGTGATCCCCGTAGCGATCGCATTGTGGGTTGGGGCTAATTTGATCTATATCAAAAGGCATTGAAGACGGAGGAGCGTTAGCCCCGGCGCTGCGCGGTCAGCTCGCCGTGCTCGTTG
>DASQJB010000403.1:0-6554 GCA_035631295.1 Bryobacteraceae bacterium
ACGAGTGTTCGCGCCATGAGAATCTTCGCCCGCTGCGACGATTTTTGGTGGGGTCTGGCTTTTAGCCTGCCGCCGGGCTTTGCCCGGCGTTCGGCGGCGACTCTGCTGCCTTGTGGGGCGGACGCCCTCATCCGCGCCGGACCCCCTGGTCCGGCATGCAGCCGGCCGGTTCTTCGTGAGTCCCATTCAGCAGCCGGAAACCAGAAACACTGCAATCTCCGCCGTGAGGTTCGCCAGCAGCCGCACCTGTCGGTGGCCGGCCAAAAAGATCCGCCGCTCCAGTTTCCAATTCTCCCGCCGCACCAGCTCCTCGAAATCCAGCACCGTGAAGAAATGGATATTCGGGGAATCCCACCAGTCGTAAGGGAAAAGCGCGGTCTTCGGCGCGCTCCCGCTGCGCAGCATGGACCAGCGCACGGTATAGTGCCCGAAATTGGGGAACGCCACGATGGCGCGTCTTCCCACCCGCAGCATGCCCTTCAGAACATGCAGCGGGTAGCGCGTTTCCTGTAGCGTCTGCGAGAGAATCACGTAATCGAACGCCTGGTCCGGATAATCATCCAGGGCAGTCTCGAGATCGCCTTGATACACCGACGCCCCGCGGGCGATGGCCTTCTGCACGCGCGCGGCCGTAAGCTCCACGCCTCTGCCTTCGGCTTCTTTATGTTCTTTGAGCCAGGAAAGGAGCTCGCCGTCCCCGCAGCCCAGATCGAGGACCGTGGATTTAGGCTCAACCAGCTCGCCGATGATCGCGAAGTCGCGGCGGCCGTAAACCTCACGCACGCGCCGCCGCTCCGCCTTTCTTTGGCTGCGCGCGCTCGAGGTCCCTGTAGGTGCTGGTTAGAAAGCCGCGCACCAGTTCGGTCTGCTCGTTCACCTCCACCAGAAACGAATCGTGGCCGTAGCGCGCTTCCAAATTGCAGTAGGCCACATCCGCGTTGCGGCTGCGTAGCGCGCTCACAATCTCCAGCGCCTGATAGCTGGGATATAGCCAATCCGAGGTGAAGCTGATCACCAGGAAGCGCGTGCGCGCGCGCTCGAAAAGCGACGGCAGCGAGCCGCGCTGCGTCAGATCGAACGTGTCCATAGCGCGCGTGATGTAGATGTAGGAATTGGCGTCGAAGCGGTCGACGAACTTGTAGCCGCGATAAGCCAGATAGCTTTCCACTTCAAACTGATCCGGCGTACGCAAGCGCCGCCCGAACTTTTCGCGCATGCTGGCGTCGCTCATATAAGTAATGTGGCCCACCATGCGAGCCACGGCCAAGCCCCGCGCGGGAGCTTTTCCGCCGTAGTAGTTCCCGTCGCGCCAGTCCGGGTCCGCCATGATGGCCTGGCGGCCAACTTCGTTGAACGCAATCTGCTGAGCGCTGTGACGAGCGGTGGTGGCGATAGGAATCGCCGAGGCGACGCTGTCGGGATACGCCGCGGCCCATTCCAAAGCCTGCATTCCGCCCATCGACCCGCCCGAAACGGTCAGCAGCCGCGAGATTCCCAGATAATCGATCAGCAGCTTTTGCAGGCGCACCATGTCGGAGACGGTGACCGAAGGGAATGCCATGGCCCACGGGCAGCCGGTTTCGGGATTGATCGATCCCGGACCAGTAGTGCCGCGGCAGCCGCCCAGAACGTTCGAGCAAATCACGAAGTACTGGTCCGTATCGAAAGCTTTGCCGGGGCCGATCATATTCGACCACCATCCGCCTTCGCCGGCGGCGTGCGCGTCGCCCGAAAACGCGTGCAGCACCAGGATCGCGTTGGACCGGTCCGCGTTCAAAGCGCCATAGGTTTCGTAGGCGCAGTCCACCGGGCCAAGCGTAACGCCGGAGTCGAGCTCCAGCTTATCGAACGTGGTGGTGGCGGAAGCCGTCACCATTTCCTGAGTAACCATGAAGACATCTCTCAGTTTACAGGCGCCCTGCCGATCTTTACCAGTTTCAGCGAAGCCGTATGGCCGCTCAGGATGCTGACCGAAGTTCTGGGAACGCCGTAATGCTTGGCCAACACGCGGCACAGCTCTTCGTTCGCCTTACCCTTTTCCGGCGGAACAGCGATCTTCACCTTCAGGACGCCATCGCTGAGCTCGCCGGTGACTTCGCTCTTTGCGCTGCGGGGCACGACTTTCACGCGCAGAGTCACCGCCTCAGCTCCCCCGATAAGTCGTGTAGCCGAACGGGCTTAATAGAAGAGGCACGTGGTAGCGCTGGCTAGGATCGTGTATCTCGAAAGTGATCGCGATGGAAGGGAAGAACGCCTCGGGCATATAAGAAGCGACATCGAACATCAGCCGGTAGATGCCTGCCGCGGCGGGTTCCGCAAAGTCGATAATGCGTCCGTCGTTGTTGGTGATGCCGCGGCCGGCTTGGTGCCAGCCCTTTCCTGTGATGAAGACATCCAACTCGACGGGCACGCGAGCGGCGGGGGCGCCTCGGGCGACGTCGAGCACATGGGTGGTGATCATCCTATTGATTCTAAACGCTTCGTGTCGTCCTGGCTTGGTTTTTCGAGCTGATTGGAGGGCGGGCTTCATCCCGCGCGAGGCTTCAGCCTCGTTTCACAGAGCGGTTCTGGCTTTGGTCGACCTTGGCTTTGTTTTTTCGAGCCTCGGCAGTCTTGACATAAGGAGAAGATAGAGCGAAGATGCGGAGGTGGGGTTGGTTGGCATCGCGCGTATGGCGGCCGAGAGTCCCCGGCTGGAGGCGAAGCGCCGGGTTGAGTATTTGGAGATCGCCGCGCGAAGTTACGTGACGCGATGCACCAGCGAGCGTGTGCCGTTCCGCTGGACGATCAATCCATATCGCGGCTGCGAGTTCGGCTGCAAGTATTGCTACGCGCGCTACGCGCATGAATTCATGGAGCTGCGCGATCCCCTGGACTTCGAACGAAAAATCTTCGTGAAGGAGTTCGACGCGAAGCGATTCAAGCAGGAACTGGTCAAGCTTCCGCTCGGCGAAACCGTCGCGTTGGGGACCGCCACCGATCCCTATCAGCCGGCCGAGCGGCGATACCGAATCACCAGAGCTATGCTCGAAGTCTTTGCCGGGATCGCGGGTCTTCGGCTGGGGATCACGACCAAGTCCGATCTTGTGGCCCGCGATATCGATCTGCTAAAAGAGATCTCGCATAGGCATTACTGCAGTATTTCGGTGACGGTGACAACGGCTGACGCAAATCTGGCAAGGGCAATTGAGCCGCTGGCGCCCAGACCCGATTTGCGGATCGCAGCAGTGGAGAAGTTGTCGCGCGCTGGCGTTCGCGCGAATGTGTTCTGCGCCCCCATTCTTCCGTTGCTGAACGACAGCGAGGCCAATCTGGACGCAGTTGCGAGCCGCGCCGCGGCCGCCGGCGCTCGCGCGTTCGGAGGGAATGTAGTCTTTCTCAAGGACTGTTCGCGCGATGTTTTCCTTTCCTTCTTAAAGGAGGAGTATCCTCTCCTGGTGCGCCGCTACCGCGAGCGATTCGAGCGCAGCGCGTTCCTCGGTGGCGACTATCCGGAGCGCATCCGCGAGCGTGTCGCGAAAATCCGGCGGCGCTACGGCTTCGATCGAATGGCGCCTCCCGAAGAACCGGAATTGTGGCCCAAGGCTCAGCCCCTTGAAACTCAACTCAGCTTATTCTGATGTGGGGCGGGCATTCTTGCCTGCAGCCGCCTTTCAGGCGGCCACCTCCGCAGATGATCTCCAACTCACGACACTACGCTACATTAAGGTTTCATGGCGGAGGATTGCATTCTTGAGCTGCGGCGCGTCAGCAAAGCCTTTGGCGCGCATCAAGCCGTATCGAATGTCTCGCTCGCCGTTCCGCGCGGCGCGTTTTTTTCGCTGCTTGGACCATCGGGTTGCGGCAAAACCACGACTCTGCGGCTGGTGGCTGGCTTCGAGAATCCCGACGAGGGCGAAATTTGGCTCAACGGATCGCGGCTCGCCGGACCAGGAGAGAGCTTGCCGCCGTACCGGCGCAACGTCAATACCGTTTTCCAAAGCTACGCTTTGTTTCCGCATCTAACGGTGCGCGGCAACATCGAATTTGGACTGCGCCGCAAGCGAGCCGACCGCATCGAAGAGCGGCTGCGCGCGGTGCTGGAACAGGTCCAGCTATCTGACAAAGAATTGCGCCGAACCTCGCAGCTTTCAGGCGGCGAGCGGCAACGGGTGGCTCTCGCTCGCTCCCTGGTGCTGGAACCCGATGTTCTGCTGCTGGACGAGCCTCTCTCCGCGCTTGACCCCCAGCTTCGCAAGCAGGTCCGCGCGGAGCTGAAGGACTTGCAGCGGCGGGTCGGCGTGACGTTCCTGTTTGTCACTCACGATCAGGAAGAAGCACTCTCCATGTCCGATTTTGTGGCGGTGCTGAATCATGGCGCAGTGGAGCAGGTTGGCCCGCCGGAAGAAGTTTACCGGCATCCGGCGACGCGCTTCGTGGCGTCTTTCCTGGGCGCGATGAACTGGATCGATGGGGTAGGCCTGCGGCCGGAGGCGCTGCGTCTGTCGCGCCAGGCCGCGGACGGCTCGCGCCGAGCGATCGTCACCGGAAAGACCTTTCTCGGGCCGATGGTGTACGTCGAAGCAACACTGGAGAGCGGCGAAACCTGCTCGGCTCAGGCTTCCAACGGCGCGACCGGTTTCCAGGCTGGCGAAACCGTCCACGTGTCCTGGGATGCGGCCGACGAAGTAAGACTGTGAAGCGCCTACGCTCTGTGTTCCTCGCGCCTACGAGCGTGATCCTCGCCGCAACGCTCGTCGCGCCACTGGCGATCGTCTGCGTCTACAGCTTCTTGAGTCGCGGCGCCTATGGCGGCGTGCGGGAGCCCCTCTCCTTAGAAAACTACACCCGGCTGTGGGACCCTCTTTACGGGCTCATTTTCTGGAGATCGTTCTGGATCGCAGGCATCTCCACGGCGATTTGCCTGGTTCTCGGGTTCCCTCTAGCCATGTTCATCGCGTCCAGCGGCCGGCGAAAGACCCTGTATCTGTCCCTCGTGATTCTTCCTTTTTGGACCAGCTTCCTGATTCGCATCTACGCGTGGATGTTCCTGCTGCGGGACACGGGATTGATCAACACCGCGCTCCAGGCAATGGGAGTCATTCGCGAGCCGCTGCCGATGCTCTATAACGACGGCGCGGTGATTCTGGGCCTGGTCTACGGATTCCTGCCATTCATGGTGCTGCCCTTGTACGCGACGCTGGAGCGGCTGGACGCGAGCTTGATCGAAGCCTCGGCGGATCTGGGCGCGCGTCCTTTCGAGACCTTCTTCCGAGTGACGCTGCCGCTGTGTGCTCCTGGAATTCGAGCCGGCGCCATTCTGGTTTTCGTGCCCAGCCTGGGCACTTATTTGACTTCGGATTTGCTCGGCGGGAGCAAAACCATCCTTATTGGCAACTTGGTGCAAAACCAATTCACGGCTGCGAGAGATTGGCCGTTCGGCGCAGCGGCCTCGCTGGCGCTGATGATTATAGCCACGGCTCTTTTGTTCGCGGCGCGCCGCTCCGGTGAGGAATTGTTATGAAACGGGGTATCGCGGCGTACGCGGTGGGAGCATATGCATTCCTTCACGCGCCGCTGTTAATTCTTGCGGCCTTCAGTTTCAACACATCCCGATTCACCGTTTGGCAAGGCTTCTCTTTCCACTGGTACGCTGCGTTGACGCAGGATCGCGAGTTGATCGAGTCGGCAGCGAACAGCTTGATCATTGCGATTGTCTCAACTGCTTTGGCCACCGCCGTCGGGACGCTGGCCGGCTATGCGCTGTGGAAGCGGGGCGTCGGATGGATTTCGGGATCGTTGTATCTATCGCTGGCGACGCCCGAGATCGTCACCGGCGTTTCCTTGTTGGCGTTTTTTCAATGGATGTTCCGGTATTTGAATCTGCGGCTGGGGATGCACACGGTGATCCTTGCGCACGTCGGATTCTCGCTGGCGTATGTCGTCGTGGTGATCGTTGCGCGCTTGCGAAGCTTCGATCCGGCGCTGGAAGAGGCGGCGCTCGATCTCGGCGCTACGGAATGGGAGGCGTTTTACCGCGTGATGATTCCGTATTTGGCTCCGGCGATCGCCGCGGCCGCGATGCTTGCCTTCACCGTATCGATTGACGATTATGTCATCACCAGCCTGGTCGCCGGAGTGGACTCGCAGACGCTGCCGATGACCATCTACTCGCTGGCGCGCCGCGGGGTAAACCCGATGCTGAATGCGGTATCGACGATTATCGTGGTGTTGTTGGGACTGATGGTGTTGCTGTCCGAAAGGCTGAGAAGAACATGAATCGCCGGACGTTTTTGATCGGCGCATCTTCGATCAGTGTGAGTGCGGCGGCATGCGCTCGCGGGCCGCGGCTGAACGTTTACAACTGGTCCGATTACGTCGCTCCGGAAACGATTCCTCAATTTGAGCAAGAGACCGGGATCTACGTCCGCTTTGGAACCTACGAAAGCGTTCAAGAGATGCTCGCGAAGGTGATGAGCGGCAATTCAGGGTGGGATGTTGTATTTCCTTCGAACGCCTTCATCCAGCCGATGCGAGAGATGGGACTGCTCGCTCCGCTGCGGCACGAATGGCTT
>DASQJB010000404.1:0-7096 GCA_035631295.1 Bryobacteraceae bacterium
CTAATTTGAGCTACTTCGCGTCAATTTGAGCTACTTTGCTTCGGACTTCGCCTCGGCCTGAGCCTGCTTCATATCGCGGCCTTCCGTGCCGCCTAGCTTACGGATCAGCGCGACCGTGCTGTCATGAGGCACGGGCAACTGGGCGAAACTGCTCTTGCCCATGGCGATGTCCAGCGGAGTAAAATTTTGCTTGGTTTTGGCGTCAATCTTCGCGCCGTGGTCCACGAGATACTGGACGATCGGGTCGGCGCCGCGGAGGGCGGCGCCGTGCAATGCCGCTTCGCCCCTGGCATTGGCTTGGTTAATATCCATGCCGTGATCGATGCAAGTCTTCAGCGCCTCCAGCGCTTCGGCTTCCGTTCCGCGCGTGTTCTTGTCGCGATAACCGACGCCCGCTGCGAACAGCAGCGCGGTGTTGCCGTCCTTGGTCGCCAGAGTCAGATCCGCCCCATGCTCGAGCAGGATGCGCATGGAGGCGGCATCGCCGGACCTGGCGGCGCGCATCAGCGGCGTGGTTCCTTCGTCGAGCGTGGTGTCGCCGGAGTCCATTCCGCTCCTGCCGGGTAGGTTCTTGGTAAGGCGCGCGTTTGGATTGCCTCCATGCTCCAGCAGCAGTTTAACCAGTTCCAGGCTAGGCAGCGGATCGTCCTCTTTGCGCTGCGGCAGGGCGCTCCAGTCCTCGTTGCGAGCGTCCAAAGCGGCGTAGAGCCCAGCCCTGCCCGTCGCGTCCGTGACGTTTGGATCGGCGCCATGATCGAGCAGGAACTTGGCGAAGCTGTAGTGCTTGTTCATGGCTGAGACGACCAGGGCGCTCTCGCCATCGACGCCGGTATAGTTGACATCGACTCCTGCATCGAGCATGACCTGAGCCGTGGCGATATCGCCTTCGCGAGCGGCGAAGAGGAAGGCCGTGAATCCGCCGCGGGAAAATGGCGTGACGGAGGACGCGGCGCTGAGCTTCGGCAGTTTGGTTTCGCGGTCGAAGGAACGAACTTTCCAGTCCGCGCCATGCTCCAGCAGCAATTTCACGATCGCGGGATGACCTTCGGCCGCCGCCCACATGAGCGCCGTCTGGCCTTTGTAATTCTCCTTGGCGCTGACATCCGCGCCGCCATTCAGTAGGGCTTTGACGGCCTCGACGCTGCCGGCGCGCGCGGCGGTCATCAGCACGGTTTCACCGTCCGGACTAGTCAATGTCTTGGGATCGGCGCCGGCTTTCAGCAACGCCTCGACAGTTGACCCGGTCGCAAGCGAAGCGGCTTCCGAGAGTGGAGTCGCGCCGTAGCGGTTCGTTGCGCTGGGCTTGGCGCCCGCCTGGAGTAGCGCCTTCACCATTTCCAGATCGCCCCAGTGCGCGGCCCAATGCAGAGCCGTCGAGCCGTCCGGTTGGGCGGCATTCACGTCGGAATGCTGCTTCACTAAAGCCCGAACCAAATCCGCGTTTCGATGCTCCGCCGCGTCCGCCACGTCGGCCGCGGAGCCGAATGCCGCCGTGCTCAGCACAAATCCGACTGCCAGCAAGAAGAGCTTTTTCATCGCTTAGACCTCGGAGAGCAGACCCGTGCTGTCGCCCACTTTTTCCTGCTCGACGCCGGCCTTGTGCAGGATGGTCAGCAAAAGATTCGACATGGGCGTTTCCTCCGGATACTTCAAGTGCCGGCTGCCTTTCATTCTTCCCGCCGCGCCTCCGGCGACAAGCACCGGCAGCGGCGAATGATTATGAATATTGCTATTGCTCATGCCGCTTCCGTAAAGGATCAGCGAATGATCGAGCAAGTTGCCATCGCCGTCCGGCGTTGCCTTCAACTTGGCCAGGAAATACGCGATCAGTCCGACGTGATAGGCGTTGATCTTGGTGAGGTTCTCCAGCCGCTCGGGATTGTTCTGGTGATGGGAAGCCGGATGGAAACCTTCCGATATAGCAAGCATTGGAAAGGTGCGGTAGCTCACCTCGCGCGCCATCATGAACGTGGAGACGCGAGTGATGTCGGCCTGAAACGCCAAGGTCATCAAGTCGAACATCAGCTTCGAATGCTCCTGGTGATCGTCCGGAATGCCGCTGGGGGAAGCGGGCACATCTAGGCTCGAGTTGCTGTTCTGCCTCTCGGCCAGTTGAATGCGCCGTTCGATTTCGCGGACGGTGTCGAGATACTCCGCCACGCGGTTGCGATCGTTCTGGCCGAGACCGCCTTGCAACCGGCGCACTTGCGAAGTGACCGCGTCCAGAATGCTGCGCTGCTGCTCGATGCGCTCGAGCCGCTCGGCCGCGTTAGCGCCGTCGCCGAACAAGTGATCGAACACCACGCGCGGATTGATCTCCATGGGGAGCGGCGTAGTGGGCGTGCGCCAGGAGATCGTGTTCATATAGGCGCAACTGAATCCCACGTCGCAGGAGCCGACCAGGCCGCTGTAATCCTCCGTAGCCAGCTCCAGCGAGGGCAGCGGCGTATCCTGGCTGATTTTGGCAGCCGCCATCTGATCGATAGTGACGCCCGCCTGGATGTCGGCTCCGTCGGTGCGCTTGGGGTGGACGCCGTTCAGGAACACCGCGGGCGCGCGGGTATGATCGCCGCCATTGTCTCCCGGCCCGCCCGGCGCGGCCATCTTGTGCGCCAGGTTCGATACGACCACCAACTGGTCCTTGAACGGCTCCAAGCCCGCGAGCGTCCTCGAGAGCTTTAACTCCGCGCCATCGCCCGCAGGCGTCCAGTTGGCCATCACCGCGCCGTGCGGAATGTAGCACAGGCCCAGCCGGATTTGAGGATTGGCCGCGGTTTTCGCCAAAGGCGTTTGCGCGGGAACCATCGAATCCAGAAGGGGAAGAGACATCGTGACGCCCAACCCGCGCAAAAACGTCCGGCGCGGGATATGTCTTTTCGTGATCAACCTCATGGTTGCGTCTCCTTGCGCGGCGCGCCGGCCGAAGCGGTTGTCTCCTGGCCTGCTCCGCTCAACTTCATTTCAAACGGCGTGCTTTTTACAATACCCAAAACCAACGAAGAAAACTTGAAGTTGCCAGGCGCAGAGCCCCGCAGGATCTGCCGGACCGCGGGCATGTCGTAATATTCCAGGCCGCGCCCGAGCGCGTAGGTCAGCATCTTCTCGGTCATGACGCCAATGAAGACCTCCGGACGGCTGGTCAGCATCTGGCGCAGCGCCGCCGGGCCGTTTACCTTCGCTCCGTTGAACAGCGTGCCTGACGGATCGATCGGCGCGCCTTCGTCCGTACTTCGCCAGCGTCCGATGGCGTCGTAGTTTTCGAGCGCCAAGCCGATGGGATCCATCACCTTGTGGCAGCCCGCGCAAATAGCGTCCGTGCGATGCGCCTCCATTCGCTCGCGCATTGACAACGGCTTTTGATTCTCTTCTTGCTCCTTCAGAGCGAAGTTGCCGGGAGGGGGGCTGGGCGGAATGCCGAGGAGATTCGTCAAAATCCATTTGCCGCGCTGCACGGGAGAAGTGCGGTTGGGATAGGACGTCACGGTAAGGATGCTGCCTTGCCCTAACAGCCCGCGCCGGTTCGGATCGGTGATCTGCACGCGCCGGAACTGGCTGCCGTAGATAGCCGGAATGCCATAATGGCGGGCCAGTCGCTCATTCACGAACGTGTAATCGGCGTTCAGCAGATCGAGCGCGCCGCGGTCTTCGCGGACAATGCTCTGAAAGAACAGCTTAGTCTCCTGGCGCATTGCTTGGCGCAGGTTGTCGTCGAAATCGGGGAACGCCTCCAGATTGGGCGATGCGGTCTTGAGATTGCGCAAGAAAAGCCACTGCTCTGCGAAGTTGTCCACCAGCGCTTCGGCGCGCGGATCGGCCAGCATTCGCTTTACCTGTTGCTCCATCACCGCCGGATCGCGCAGCTTGTGCTGGCTCGCGAGATTGACGAGTTGATCGTCGGGAACGCTGCTCCACAGGAAAAACGAAAGACGTGAGGCGAGGGCGAGGTCGTCGAGACGATAGGCCGTGTTGGGCGCGACGCCGGCGGGGTCGGGCTCGAAGCGGAAAAGGAACTCGGGGCTCGCCAGGATCAGTTGCAGGGCGGACTCGATGCCGGCCTCGAAGCTGCCTCCGTTATTCCTGCGGCGCTGGTAGAAGCTCAGAGGAGTCTCAAGGTCGCTATCCTTCACAGGCCGCCGGTAGGCATGTGTCATCAAGGCGGAGACAATCCTGCGCGCGCAAGGCAGTTCATCAGACGCAGCCGTCGGCGTGCAAAGGAAAATCTTCTTGCGCGACGCCGTATCGCCCGCCCCGGCAGGTTTGAATGGACCTTCCACGCTGATCCTATCTACGGATGGGTCGCCCGTGATATCCAGACCATCGACCGTAGTGCGAAGGAAAGGCTTGATCAGGTCGTCCCTCTCCGCGTGGCTCCTCAGGAGGCTGGCCGCCGTGATCTCATGGACTCCCGCCTTCAGCGCCATGCGGACCGTTAACTTCTGATCGATGGCAGCGTCGAAAGATCCGGGATTCGCCGCCATCGCGATGAAATCTTCGCGGCCGCCCGCGGTGACCAGAGCCACGCGCGCTCCGTCGACCGCCATCTCTACCTGATGCCGATCCTCCATCCCGCGAAGGAAGTCGAAAGTGTTGCGCCACAGCCGGACCTTGATGACGTATTCGCCATCGACGGGGAAATTGTGCCGGACCAGCATGCCGCCGCGCGTGCCCAAGGGTAGCCCTTCGATGTGCTGATCTTGCGAGAGATCCGGCCGGACGCGGTAAACGGCGGTGGAGGGCGCGATATTTTGATTGCCCACGGCCAGCCGGCTGATGTTCCAGGATGCGGAAAGATACCGCTCCATCAACGACGGAGAAACCTTGAGCACGTCCGCGATATTGTCGAAGCCGCTCGATTCATCGTCGGGCGGCAGCAGTGCGGTCGAGTCAACATCGAGCGCGAGCAAGTCGTAGATGGCGTTGGCGTACTCGGCGCGATTCAGGCGGTGCATGGAAGCGCGGCCGGGATTTGGATTCTGCGCCGCGGCGCGGTCCAACGACGTTTCCAAATACGACGCCAGCCCGTCCAGTGCGGCCCCATCAGGCTTCGGCATCCCGAGCGGAGGCATCGAGCCTGTGCGAACCTTACGAATTACTTTCTCCCAAGTCTCGGCGTGAGCGGGCACGGCGCCCAGATCCGCCCCTTGGAGAGACAGGCCGCCGGTGCGCGCCTTGTCGTTGTGGCAGGTTACGCAATATTTCTCGATCACAGCGGCCTGCGCCTGCTGCGCGCGAGCCGGTTGGGCGGCGAACCACAGGGCGCCCGCAAGCCAAACGGAAACCAAGAGTTTCACGAGATAGATTGTACCCATTCTGCATGCAGGTGTCGATGGCCCTAACTGGCCCCAGCACGCGCTTGATTGTAGGTATCAGTCGGGCTGATAGGACGCGCTTTGACATGATGCCATTTGTCTTGCCGGTTCCTGGACGGCCGCCTCAAAAGCGCTCACCTTCGAGATAAGCGCCCGAGGGGTTGAGGATGATGACAGTTTCCGCTAACCCTGTCTATCGTCCACTACCCCTTACCTGCTGGTCCGAAACTCGCCGAAAGCCGAACGGAAACCGTTTGAGAGCTACAACCGCGGCGCGGCGCGGGCTCGACAAGTAGGCTAGTGCGGCTAGGCGCCAGGGTTTACGCTCCGAGCCTGTGTTTCAACTTAGGCTTTGGCAGACAATGTCTTGCGAATTAGAGTCAACAACTCGCCGATCTGAAAGGGCTTGCGGATAAACCCATCGACTTGCTTGGGATCGGCCAGTGACCCCACTACTTCCTTGCTGTAGGCACTCGTGAGAAGTAGCCTTGCCTTCGGCCGCAATCGGCGTGCCTCTCTCACGACTGTGTCGCTTGGCATACCCGGAATAGTCATATCCAGCAGAACGACGTCGATTTCCTTTTGGTGATCGTGAAATAAATCGACTGCATCGGAGCCGTTGTCCACGTCTATTACAGTAAGACCTTGTTTGCGCAACATCTGTGCGATCGAGAGACGGAGAACATGCTCGTCTTCCACCACCAGCACAGTTCCGCTGGAGGGAGTATTCGGCTCGGAAATAATCGCTGAACTAGTGCTTAAGCGCCGATCCGGCTCTTGATCAGCAATAGGCCAAAGGACCCGAAAAGTCGTTCCCTCGTCCAGCGCGCTGGTCAATTCGATCGCGCCTTTATGAGCTCGTACGACCCCCTGAACAACCGCGAGGCCGAGACCGCGTCCGGTAGCCTTTGTCGTGAAAAACGGATCCAAGATTTTGGCCTCTGCCTCCTTGCTTATCCCGGAACCGGTATCTGAAACCTCCAGAATGACATGATTGCCCTCGCGCAAGCCGGTCGCTGAGCTGAAGATCGGCATCCCAGCTGCTATCCCGACCGAAGTTGTGACTGTAATCACCCCATCCTTTCCAGCAAGCGCGTCGGATGCATTTAGGACGAGGTTCATCACCACTTGCTGGATCTGTGACTGGTTGCCAAGCACGCTAGGAAGATCCTTCCCAAGATTGGTCTTCAAGACCGCGGATTTCGAAACTGAGATCTTAATCAGATCCAGCATCTCTCCTACAAGCAGGGACAGATCTACGAGCTCGACGTGGGACCCCTCATTTCCCGCATAGATCATCAACTGACGCACGATCCCGGACGCGCATATCGAGGTCGCCTTGATGTTTTGAATCTCGGCGCCAGGGAAAGAACCATCCGCTTCTGACGCCTCGGCAATTTCGGCGTTTGCGAGGATGCCACCTAACAGGTTATTGAAATCGTGCGCGATCCCTCCCGCCAGAACGCCAAGGCTCTCCAGCTTCTGCCTTGCCAGGGACGCCTCCTGGACACTCTTCAGATCTGTGATGTCGGAGCCAGAAACGATGTAGCCATCAAACGCTCCGTCTACTGCGAAACGAGGAGCCCCATGGCACAAAATCCACCGATACTCTCCGTCCGCCCGTCGCAACTGGCACTCTGTTTGCCATACGCGGCGGCCGTCAAACGAGGAAGCGTAGCTCGACAGACAGCCGTCCCGATGATTGGGGTGGACCCCTGACGTCCAACCGTAGCCGAGTTCCTGTTCGATGCCGCGACCCGTGAAATCCAACCAGCCTTTGTTGAAAA
>DASQJB010000405.1:0-5243 GCA_035631295.1 Bryobacteraceae bacterium
TAGTTCCAACGTGGGCTGCACCAGCACAACGCGCCCCCCGCGCGCAAGAAAATCCTCGAGCAGCCCGCGAAGCTTCCCTCGATTTCGCAGTTCTCCTTTTTCCATGTCCCAGTCTTCAAAGGGGTAACCTCCTATGAAGAACGCTGTCGTCCGCGACGCGTTCTGATCGGATAAGGAGTCCTCATCCTGGCTGCGCTTCACCTGATACCCGGCGCGCCTATAGGAATCGAACAGCAGGCTGGTGCCGTAAGGGTCCTCGCGTAAACTGGATCCCATGTCGCTCGTATTTGACTGATTCTGATGCGCCATGAGCAGCAGAACCGCGAATACGGCCGCGAAAATCCCGGCGGCCAGCAGCGGGCCTCGCCAGTTGATCGCCATGCGCTCGCCTGACTTGCTGTCAAACATGGTTGAGCAACTCCCGCTGATCTTCGCGGTACGCCACAACCGCCTCTGGCGTCAGCCGATAAGATCCATACCAAACGCGATCGAACTGCCGGAGGCTGCCTCGCAGTTTCGCGGGAATTTCTGCCCGCGCCTCGGCCGCTGCTTGCGGACGCCGCAGCCACCGGCGCGTAAACTCCTCGAGGTATTCGCGATTCGTGCGATCGCGGCGAATCGTCAGCCATTCCCGCTGCGCCAGTCCGGCCAGCAAGCCCAGGTACGCTGCGCGCAGCGCGAGGCGCAGTTCGCCTTCCCCTTGCAGCCGGCCTGCCAGGGTGAACCATTCCTCCTCGGAACGCTCAGTCGCCACCGCATTGTCGCTGAGATCAGGAAGCGGCTCTATTGCCATCGGAATGCAAAGCTGGACCGTCTCGCGACGGTGCCGCCGCCAATAGAGCACTACTCCTGCCGCTACCGTCAAAATCGCGATCAGCGTCAGCCAGAATCGAAGGTTTCTCAATTGCCAGGCGCCGGGCTTTTTGTTCCCGGGCGAGAGATCGAGACCGCGCGGCCACAGTTTGCGAAGAAAATTCCGCAACGTAATCAACGCGCGCTGGATGGCGTGTCCCATCTTGGAGAGCTGCTGGTCGAACCACGTGGGCGGGCTCGGGTGCTCGGCGTCATGCCAGCGGTAAATTGCACGCTGTGATTCCTCGCTGAGGGCTTGGCGCATTTTCTGAACCCGCGCCTGACGCGCGGAATCGGACACTGTTTCCAGCCTGTTGAGCCCTAGCGGCGCCTGCGCGGCGCGCGCACTGGCTGTTTGCCAGTCGCCGGCCAGAATCGTGGCGAACACTACGAACAAGGCAGCCTTGGCGCGGCTCCCGGATCCCGTTGATGTGATCAGCTCTGCCTTCTTTTGCTGCTCGCGTGGCAGGCTCGCCAGTAGCGCGCGCAGGTCGTCGCCATCGCGCCGCGAACGCAGATGCTGGTAGACAACGACGAACGTACATTTGACGACCGGGTCCAGCGCCAGCCACGCGCCCGCGAACAGCGAGAGCCAGAAGGCCGAACTTTGCAGCAGCGCGTAGATTCCCATTTCTGTGGACAGCAGGGTATTCACTCCGAAGATGGAGTGCAGGAGTTGGGGGAGAATTAACGCCAGAATGAAGCCGTTCACCCATACGGCGATCCACAGTGGAAAAAGCATCACGAAAAGAAGCAGTCCGCCGCCGAACCATTGGCTCGCAATCGCGAGGCAGCCTGCAAGCGAATGTCTTTCGGCAACATCCTCCCGGGCCTCCAAACTGACGAATTGGCACGCGCTGTATAACCAGGACGCACCGGCGATGGTTGTAAGCATCGCCAAAGCTGCGGCGCTCAGGGTAATTTTCCACGCAAGCAAGCGTCCCATGGCGGCCACTCGCGCGGACGGGCCCGGCAGTCTTTGCCTCGGCACACCAAAAGCACGTTCGCGGACGCGTTGCATGTAGTTGGCCACGGCCCACACCCGCAGCGCATAAGCGCCGGTGAGGAGCGCCGCCTCCATCAACAGCGTGCTGTCGGATAGGCGAATCTGCCCGTTGACCACCCACACCGGAATGAAACACAAGACCAACGGCGCAGCGCCCGCATAGTAGCGCCACGCATCCCGCGCGAACGTTGACCGGAACAGCGCGAAGCCACGTTCCAGCGCCTCGAGCGCGTTTAGCTGCTTCCGACGCACGCGCGCCGGTAGGAGACGTCCCCGTTGCGAGGTGGACGGAGCCGGCGTGACCTCACTCATGGTTTTGCCCGGGTAATTGGTTGTCCGGGGCGCCGCCGAAGTTCAGATGTCCTTCAGGCGTATTCACTCGCCATCGCAGCAGCGCGAAAAACAGTGCCATCACCGCGGCAAGCGCGGTGAGTCCGGCAAGGACCTGCCGGACACGACCCATCAGCGACGACTTCTCTGCTGGCGGACGTGCCATCCGCCGCAAACAAGGAGGGCAGGCGAGTTTTCCCTCCTCGTCCGTTACGCATTCACGGCAGAACGTTCCCCCGCAACGCGGGCACAGCGCTGCCGCTTCACGCCGCGGATGAAATAAGCAGCGAGCATGACGCAAGCCCGTCGCCGAGGGTTTGCTTAAGCGAGCGGCTGGCGTATCAGGAGCCATTTGTCTTTGTGGCGTCCGCAATCGAAGCGGTCGCGGGCGCTGTTTCGGGACTCGTTTCGAGGGAGGGCTCTGCCGATTGGCGTTCGCTCACCGGGGCGCTCGGTTGCTCGACGCCGCCACGCGCGGCGCGAATCGCTGCATCAATCTTGGCAAGGACTTTGTGTGCCCGGCGCGTCCGCGCCGCCAACGGCAGGTCAACGCTTGCTCCGGTGGTGCGAACCCGCGACGCGGCCGTCGGTCCGAGCGCCAGTTCCCACAACATCCACGCGAGACCCATGCCAACGAGAATCGCCCCAACGGTGGAATTAACCTGCCACAGCGCGGCCCCCGCCGCTGCAAACAGCAGGCCGGGAATGATCAGCCGCAACAACCAAAACCGGCTGGGCCAGACCACAATGGATTCGACGTCGCGCAGATAAAACCGCCGGTACTCCACCGCGTACATCATTCGCTTCGCGGCTAGCAAACAGTCTTCACTCAAATACCACTTCGTTCCGCCGGTCAGGCTGCCAACGCGCGATATTTTGCGAAATGCACTTTTCAATCAGTGCCTCCCCCCGATCCAGCGGACCAATATCGGAATGGCGATGACTAGCGGGAGCCACAAGAGCCCGGCATACGCCGCCCAGAATCGCCAGCCGGACCGCGGAATTACGTACGAGCGTGGCGCCTTCCGATACTTCACGTGCAAGAAGATCGCTGTCGGGATCGCCGCTACAATCACTGGCCAAAAGAGGATCCAACCCCACCCGACCGTCACCGCAATGGAGTCATAGAGCACATCGCGATGCCGCCATTCCGCCTTGCCTGCTTGGACGCCGGAATTGGCGCGGCCGCGCTCGAAGCACGTCGGGCAAACGTGCTCGGCTCCCAGCTGCAAATCGCACAGCGCGCACACGAAGCGGCCGCAGCGCTGGCAGCAAGCCTGAAACGCCTTGTCCGGATGAAAGAAGCATGTCGCTTGGTCGGAAAGCGCCGCCACTGCATTTGAGCTCTGCCGAACAACGGGCCAAACGCGGACCTGCAGCCGCTTCTCGCAGTAGGGGCAACTCTGCCATGCTGTCTCCGTCTCAACTGGATCCAAGTCCCTACCGCAACTGGGGCAGG
Source organism: Bryobacteraceae bacterium (assembly GCA_035631295.1). Classification (GTDB taxonomy): domain Bacteria; phylum Acidobacteriota; class Terriglobia; order Bryobacterales; family Bryobacteraceae; genus Palsa-187. Next base: position 3,648 of record DASQJB010000405.1, read on the forward strand.
GCACAGCTCCCGGTGCAACAGGCGGCAACCACTGAGCAGCGCTTTTGGAGGCGTCCGGCGCATCAGAGTCGCGAGTGAAAAGATTGATGTTAAAGTTCACGCTACGCTCTGTTTATAGATCACCCGCGTGTCGCACACCCGATCATGCAGCGCTCGCTTCTCACCATCCGTCCCTGCCATGATCCCGCTAATGAGCATAAGGACGAAATTCAAATAAGGGATGCCGCTGGTGACAACATTCCACATGAAGAAGCGCCCAAAGGACACGCCCCATCCCAAGCTGCGGCCGTCTGAGCGGACGACTTTTAGCCCGCAGGCCATTTTTCCAAGGGTTGCACCCCGATACCTAAGCATCACAACCTCGTAGCAAATCACGCTGAGAAGGAAAACTAGGAAGAAAGTGAGAGTCAAGGCCGCCAGCGCCGGGCTAGGCGCTTGGCTGCCCACTTGCTTGGCCGTCCGGAGTAGATTTGGTATGAGCAGAGCAGCGAGGACCAGGATGGGCACCATCAGCACAAAGCTGTCAATGACGCGCGCGCCGAAACGGAGCCAGAATCCGCCATAATGCCAGCTTTGAGGCGATGCCCCAGCGGCGCCGCTCGCCATCACCCGGCTCAGAAAGGCCGGCTTGCAATCGCCGCACACCCAGTTGCCGGCGATCTGCACTAAATCCGTGTCCGCGAACATCCGTCCACACTGCGAACAGGCAAAAAGCGTCCGCGCTGGGGTTTGTTGACTCATTTGATATCTCCTGAATTACGCCCAGCCTAGCGCAAGTAACTTCCCGCGCCAAGTATCAGGTTCGTCAAAGTTTCGTAGGTATGAACTTCGAAGCCTAGTCTCGCGGAAAAGGATCGAGTGTTAGTGTGCTCGCGCCGATTTTTCTTTTTGTTTTCCTTCGGCACGCAATTCGCGCCCGAAAACATCCCTCAACCACTCTGGAGTCACGGAGGTCAATTGGTACCACTACACGCGATTCCCGAGTCGTACGAACAATCCTTGAAGAGCCTCCCGGAGGCTCGAAAGCACGCCGACGACGTTCTTGTATACAACAATACGACGGACGGAAAGGGACACCCGCTCGTAGCCCGTTTCATCGCCGGAGAACTAGTCTTCTCATTGGGATCAGGATGCGCCCTACCTTTCAGGCTGGGGGCCATCCGTCGGGATGAAAACCACTTTCGTGGCGTAACCCGCGTCCCTAGCGCTCTCCAACAATTCGGTGTCTACTATGCGAGTCGCGATCTGAAGGTGCATTGTGCGCGGCTTTGTACAAATCGCGGATGCTGTCGGCGCCACCTCCAAAAAGCTTGAGAAGCTGCGTTTGATCAGCGAATTTCTGAAATCGCTCCGCATCCCGGACGCGGTGATTGCCGCCCGGTTTCTTTCGGGTCACGCCTTCGCGGCGCACGACGAACGCACGCTCGGGGTCGGCGGAACAAATCTGTTCCGTGTCATCGCAGACACCGTCGGCCAAGCGAGCCACAACCTCGGAACCGCATACCGAAAGCACGGAGACCTTGGCGACATGGCCGCAGAGCTCCTGCGTGGCACAAACGTCGAACGGGATTTGGCGCTGTCGAATGTGGCCCGGCT
>DASQJB010000406.1:0-7082 GCA_035631295.1 Bryobacteraceae bacterium
CAACGTAAGCGGTATCGGCCGCGCCGGCGTGGGCGTGCTCAAAGTCGACGGGAAAGAAGTGGCGCGACAACGCGTTGAACACACCATCCCGGTCGTCCTTCAATGGGACGAGAACTTCGACATCGGCGCCGACACCGGCACTCCGGTATCGAACGATTACCAAGTCCCGTTCAAATTCACCGGCAAGCTAACCAAACTCACGCTCGACATCAACCGGCCAAAGCTCCCGCCCGAAGATATCCAAAAGCTCAAAGCGGCGGGACGAAACAACCGGGCAAGCGAGTAGCATCGACTCGTCGTCTCGGCCGCCTTGGAGGGCGGGCTTGAGCCCGCGCGAGGCTTCAGCCTCGCCTGCCCGGTAGGGGTGTTGCAACGACCGCAAAAAGTTGAGGATGTCCTGTCGGTCTGACACAATCGAAAATTTCCCATCCTGTGAGTGAGCTACCACGGCGCCAGGGGCCTCGGCGACTCCTACGAAGCACAAAGGGAACAAATCGAAGAGATGAGGCGGCAGGGTTGTCAGTGATGGCCATTGCAGAGATCACGGGATCGACGGGACGACCGCGCGTAAGTACATGGGCCACAACAGAGCTGGGGCCAAGGTACAAGCCGCGGCCGGGGCGTCCAGCGCTGCTGGACCGCGGAAGGCGTATCTCGAGGAGCGCTTGGCGGCTGGGTCTTGGAGCGCGGTCGCATCGACGCGGGAGCTGAAAGAGCGCGGCTACAAAGAGCTACTACTTCAGGGGCGAATAGTCTGTGGCGCTCATGAAGAAGACTTTGGCCGTGAGAGGCACAAAGTACTTCGTGCGCAATTCGGTCCACTTGGGGTCGGCGTTGAAGGCGGCCCAGCCCGCTTCCCGCGCTGCGCGGTCTTTGTAGGAGAGAAGGTAAATGAGCGTGTTCGGATCGTCGAGGTTCTGCCAGACGGCCATCACGTTCACGCCGCTTTTCTTGAACACGTCAACCTCTCCTTCCCGGAACCGCCGGTGCAGTTCGTGGATGCCGCCTTTGAATTGGCCCACGCCATCTCGCGACGGATCTACGGTGTACATGCGCAGTTCAAAGCAACGCGAATCTTGGGCTGTGTCCTTGCCGAGGTCGCCCTGGATGTTCGGGCCGCAAGGTGCCGGCGGACCCTTCGGAGCGCCCTTGCCGGCGGGGGCCGTTTGAGCGGCCTGAGGGCTGGGCGCCGCGAGAACGCGCTCGGTCGAGAGAAGGTGGAAGCCAAGGCATGCTACCGCAATGCCGAGCGCAAAACCCGAAAGTGTGAAACTTGCTATCATTCCTCGATTGGTCATACAAGCCTCCTTTCTGAAGTCGTCTGCCCGCGACGTTAACGGCCACCCGGGCCGCGCGCCGGGCCTTCGAGCTTCTCCAAATCCTGGTTGTTCTCCTGGCAAATGTACTCCAAAAGCTCGGCGCCCGGCATCAGCGTCGCCCGGCCCACTGTAGTGAACGGCTGTTTATAGGCGCCGGGATCGTCAATGGTCACTTCGATAGACATATGGCCGAGGTCGGTGCGAGTGTAACGTTCCACGGTGTGAAGCTTCTCGGTGTGCGGATGGCCTTTGTAGTCGAACCAGAACTTGTCGTTGAAGCCGACGGTATCGACGACCAGCGTATTGCCTTCCCAGCGCCCGACGGAATGGCCGTACCAGGTTGGGTCTGGATCGTCGGGGTGCTTGGCGTTCATGAAAATCTGGCGGTAGCTGTGGATGTTGCCTTCAAACAGAATGAAGTAATGCGTCGGAGTTTGAACGATTCTCCAGGGATAGGGCGATCCACGAGGGATGCCGGCGGGCAGGCAGTTCGCTTCGGGGTCTTGTTTCGATAGCCGCTTGCTCACCAGTTCCTCTGCCCAGGGAAGCATGAGGACCTTGTCGCCGGGCTTCAGGCTGGCAGGGTTCGCAATGTCCGCGTCGCTGCCGCCGCCGCCCAGCCAGACTCCCGACAAATCGGGCGTTCCATCCGCAAGCTTGGGCGCGACACCGGCCGCCGGGGCCGCCTGATTGCGATACAGCCCGACGCCCTTGGCCTGAGCGTTGCCGGCGGGCGCGGGGGTTTGCGATTGCGCCAGGAAAGAGAATGCCGCGGCAAGCGTGGCGGCCGCGGAGAAAACCCAAAGGCGCTGTTTATTTTTCATTATCGGCCGCGAGGAATGTCAGTCTACGGCCGTCGGGAAGCGTGATGACCGCGGCCGTGCCAAGATTCGAATTGTCCTTGGCCCTGGACCCGGTGACATTGACTTTGTCGCCTTCCTTAAGCGAGTGCCGGGACCAGCCATTGCGCACCAGCACATTCGGGCTGGCGAGTTCGAGGTTCCAATTGGTCACCTTACCGCTTGCATCGGTGACGTCCATATAGAAGTGAGCGTGTGGATTGGTCCACTCCACCTTAGTTACGATGCCGTTGAGGTCAATTTTCTTGTTGGCGTCGAACTCCGCGGCGCCGGAATGATGCGCCGATAGCGGCAAGGCAAGCGTTACGAGTACGGTAAGGGCAACCGCAGTACGCGATTCGGCTTTCATAGGATAATACTCCGGGGCTAATTCTATCAAAAGGCGGCTCGCAGTTGTCATATCCCATCCACACGAACGGCGTCCGCAGGCTATTCCGTCATGCCTCTGAAGAAAGATCGGCTTCCTTTACCGTTGCTCTTCATCCCAAGAATCCCAGGCTCGAGGTCGAGAAGTTCACCAGATTCGGAAAGATAGCAGCAAACGCAGACGCCGGAATTCCAAACCAGGAGCACATGGTCGCCCCGTATTGCTCGATGGAAATGGTAGGAATCCAGCGGCCGCGGACATCGGTGTCGTCGGGACCGCCCAACTGGAACGTAGGGAATTGGCCGTAGATCCGCCCGCCCTGCACTGCGCCGCCCAGCACCAGGTGATGGCTGCCCCAGGCATGATCGCTTCCATCAGTTGTGGTTGGTTGGAAGGTTCTGCTGAAGTCAGATTCAGTGAAGGTAACGACGTTTTGCGCCACGCCTAGCTCTTGCGTCGCGTTATAGAAGGCGGCCAGCGCCGCGCTCAATTCAGCGTACAGAGTATTGAGCGTTGCGGTCTCGTTCGCATGGGTATCGAAGCCGCCCAGCGAGGCGAAGAAGATTTGGCGGCTCATGCCCAGATACGATTGCACCTGAATGATCTGCGCTACCTGCTGCAGTTGGGCGCCCAAACTCGTGTTTGGAAATTGAGTTTTGAGCGGCGTGGCTTTCGCGAGCGCGGCGGAAAGAGCGTTCGCGTCAGAGAGGCTGTGTGCGAGAGCATCGTCGGCGGCTTGGACCAAAGCCAGGCCGCTGCCATCGGCGACGAGCGCGGTGAGCGCGTTGTAGCGCTCCTGCGACGCGGCGGAGCTATTGAAACCGGTGAGCTGAAGGGATTGTCCGGGCGACACCGCCACCGGCTGGGTGGATGCGCCGGTTCCTTCGAGAACATTGCCTGCGACAGAGAAGAACGCCGGGAAGCTGGAGGAATTGACCCCGGCCTGAGTCAGGTAATCCGCGGCCCGGCCGGCCCATCCGGTGGGGCTATGGCCTTGCGCAATGGAAGTCTGCCAGGCAAGCTGCTGATCGGAGTGGGAGAACAGATTCAGCGGGATCGGGAGCTGCTGCTGCTGATATTGAGTCCGCGTGAGCGGCTGAACCAGAGGACCGACGTTAGCCACCACGGCCAATTCCTTGCTGGCATAGAGGCTGGCGAGACCGGGAAGCTGGTAGTGGAAAGAAACGGGCGGCCCGGAAGCGCTGGTAACCGGTGGCGTCAATTCGCTGGTGGTCAGCGCAAGGCTCCCGCGAATCGAAGTATAAGCCGAAAAGCTGCTATCCATCGGAACAACCGTGTTGTTCGAATCGTTGCCGCCGTACAGAAAAACACAGACCAGAGCGCGATAATCCGTGGGACTTTGAGCCAGCGCCGGAAGCAAGCCGAAAGGACGAAGCGCCAGGGAGCCAACCGCCGCCGATGAAACCCGAATGAAATTACGACGCGTGCATGCTTGACACATGTGGGGAATCTCCTTACTGAACGATCTGATACTCGGCTGACGTCAGCACGATATACAAAGCCGCCTGGGCCTTGGCGAGAGGTGTGGAAGCCGCGTTCATCGCGGCCGTGGCCTCGGTTTCAAGCTGCGGTGACATCGAACCGTGCAAAAATACCGACGCAATGTAATTGATCAGGTTGGCGGGATTGCCGGTTAACGCCGTGTACGGAGACAAATCCAGCTTGATGCCGCCCAGCGTCCCGTAAAGAATCGTGTTCACCAGATCGGCGCGATTGGCGGCGGTTTGGGTGGAATAGATCTGGAACTCGGGCCCTAGCAGGCCGTGTGCGGTGCGGGATTGCGGCGAAAAATAACTGAAAACACTCGGAGCGTAGAACAAGTTTTCTCCCAGATTCGCCGCGCTGGCCGCCGCGGCGTTGGTTGCGCCCACCGCGGCCGTCAGCCCGCGTAGAACGTTCGTCACGAACAAAATCGGTTCGCGCAGATGGCCAAAAGCGGGAGTGATTGCGTTCGGCGAGGCGTCCCCGGCGCGTGCCTCCGGGTCCGTGAGAATCGCCGTAATCACCGCCTGCAGGTTTCCGGCAACGCCCGTGCCATCGTTCTGGAACACCTGTGCGACCCGCTGAATATAGTCGGGGCTCGGATTGCTGCTGACCATGTGCTCAATCAACTGTTGGGAAATGAAAGGCGCCATGGTCGGGTGTTGCATGAGCGCGTTCAACAGGGAGTTGAGATCTTGGTCGGCCGTTTGCATGGCCGGAATCTTGATGTTGTTGAAAATGGTTTTCGCGCTGGTGTCGTGCTGGGATGCGGCGGCGAACATCTCCCCGAAGTAATAAGCGGGATTGTTGGTCTTTGGCGTCGCTCCAGGAGCTGTGGGATAGGTCCAACCGGTGAGCAAGTTGGCCACGTTCGTCACCACGCTCTGGTCGTAGGTGGGCACGGGATTCTGATGGGAGTCCAGCACCGGGGAGCCGTTCAGGTTCAACTGCGTCAGCCCCACCGTAAACAATTGCATGAGTTCGCGCCCATAGTTCTCGTTAGCGGAGGTTCCCTTCACCGCGTTCCCCTTATTGTTATTGGCCATGTTGAGATAGCGGCCCATGGCGGGGTTAAGGGTGACGGCCTGGATGACGTCACGATAGTTGCCGAACGCATTGTCGCGGAAGATGCGCCAATAGGGCGGATAAGCGTAAGCGTTCGGAACGCCCGAGGTAGCGGAAACCACCCATATTTGGCTCAAGATAAACGCCACCCGCTGGCGGAGCTGGTCCTCGCCGGAAACGGTGTTTTGAAAAAACGCCGCTTGCACCGGCCCGAGATTGTTGTTCGATTGTCCAGCCGCGTTGAGAATCGGCTGGTCGGGCAAGTCCGACCTGTTCATGGCGAACTGAATCGCCAGCCAGTTTTCGATGCCCACGTTTTGAAGATAAGTTATGGAGGCGGGCGTAGGGCCCCAGGTCGCCTGATCGAGAAACCGGGCGGCCGCGCGCGCCGGCAACGCTTGCGCCAAACAAGCCTGCGCGGCGAGCGCCCCCGCAAGGGTGAGCGAAAAAAGAGACTTCATACAGCAGCACCTTTCCCGTGCGCTCCCGCTGCACCCCTGGAACACACCTTCCTTGAACACGGAAGACTCCAAGAAGTTTTCCAAAATCGTGGACAGCTAGTAGTTGTCCTTTTTTAGCTGCTTGTCAAGCAATCCCCACGCCCGATACACCCGCCTGGCCGGCGCCATGTAAGCAGCCGAGTTGTAAACTCAGCTTGCGAAGAAGTCGCGGATCGCAGCCGCGATCTCCTTCGCATGACTCTCGAGCGCGAAGTGGCCGGTATCGAAGAACTGGACTGTGGCGCCGGGAATATCGCGCCTGAACGCCTCAGCGCCCGCCGGCAAGAAAAAGGGATCGTTCTTTCCCCACACAGCCAGGAAGCGTGGCTTGTGACTCCGGAAGTAGTTTTGGAACGTCGGGTAGAGCGTGACGTTGCTCTTGTAGTCGCCGAACAGGTCCAACTGAATCTCGTCGGCTCCGGGGCGCGCCAAATAGAAGTTGTCGAGCGAATAGCCGTCCGGAGAGATTACGGTTACGTCAGGCACACCATGCGTGTACTGCCAGCGCGTCGTCTCCGGAGCGAGGAAGCTGCGGAGCGCCTCTCGGTTGGCCGGCGACGGCTCTTGCCAATAGGCCCGAATAGGGTTCCAGCCGTCGCTCAGCCCTTCCTCATAGGCGTTGCCGTTCTGGGAAATGATTGCGGTGATGCGATCCGGATGCCGAACGGCGAGGCGGAAGCCGACGGGCGCCCCGTAGTCGAAGACGTACATTGCGAAGCGATGCAGACCGATCACCTCGGTGAAGCGACTGATGACGTTCGCAATACTCTCGAACGTGTAGCTGAAAGCGCTTGGCGCCGGCATATCGGACTGCCCAAACCCGGGCAGGTCGGGAGCGACAAGGCGAAACCGGTCCGCGAGTTGGGGAATAAGGTCGCGAAACATGTGGCCGGCGGTCGGAAAGCCATGCAACAGAAGGATTGTGGGCGAGTCCTTCGGCCCAGTTTCGCGATAGAATACTCCGAAACCGTCGACGTCCACCTTCCGGTACATAACCGTGCCCATTAGAAGATCCTCTGTGTGAACCGCACTCTGTAACGCAGTATTTGCGTAACTTGTCGATGGCGCTTAGAGCGGTCGGCGACTGACGCTCGACAGGATATTAACACAGACGGCGCGCGCTTTCGTCTGTATCTCGCTTTCGTCTTTATCTATTGAGGCGCGCCGCGCCCCTCTGGGTATGCGAGAAGAAAAGACAACGGCGGATCGGCTGGCTGCATTTTCAGACGCGGTCTTCGCGGTGATCGTGACGATTATGGTCCTGGAGCTCAAAGCGCCGGATCAACCGGCATTCTCCGCCCTCTGGCCCCTGTGGCCCACGGCCATCAGCTATGCCGTGAGCTACCTGTTCATCGCCATCATCTGGATAAACCACCATTACCTTATGCGGTTCGTAGGTCCTCCGACGCTGCGATTGATATGGATCAACTCTGTCCACCTCTTCATGCTGTCGCTCCTGCCCTTTGCC
>DASQJB010000407.1:0-49920 GCA_035631295.1 Bryobacteraceae bacterium
ATCGTTCGACGACGCAGATCGTTTCCAAAGGCGCTTGAGTAGGGCCGCAATCACTGTATCTTGCTTGTGCTCCGGCTCGGAATGAAGCGAGTATCCAGGTTGACAGCGCTCCAGCAGCATCGCGCCAAGGTCATTATCCGCCTGAAGCAGTTGCACCGTCGGGTTGCAGTTCCAGAAGCGAAGCCCTTCGATTTCAGATGCTCCTTCCATGTGCGGCATTCCCAGTTTCAGGACCGCTGACATGCCGTCGACGCAGACAACCGGGGCAACCCAGGAGCATGTTACGTTCGCGTGCTCAAATGGGGGGCCCATGCGCAGCGACCAGCGTCCTGTCAATTCCTCCAGCATCGCCGGCAAGCTGTCGAGCCATGCCTGCCGTTCGCCATGGTTGCGGCAGTTTGCGCTGAGTTGTTCGGGGATAATCATCGACCCAGTCGAAAGGCGCCATGCAGCCGAGCGATTGTCAAATTGCATGAATGAGGAGAGTCGTATTTCCTTTTGCGGATTGGGTCAGATGACACAATCCGGAAGTAATGGTTGCGGCGGCCCTGGTGACAGGGGGCGCCACTAAAGTGGGTTATCGGAAACCATGCCCCTTGTCACAAACGTGCTCCGGACGCGCGGTTCCAGCCGCCCGCGCTCGCAGCAGTCTCCCGCCCGCTCGCTGCCGCTTGCGCGGCCCGGGATGCGAGGCGCTCGAAGGCTTCGCGCAATTCCGGCGGTTGCCGCACCACAATGGTGCGGCCAACGGTCAACAGCATCGCCGCGAACGACTCCAGGTTCTCGCGCGAACATCTCAGCGTGACGCCGCCATTTTCGTCCTCTACCATCACTCGGTCGCATGCGAAATGCGATCTCGCCTTTTCGATCGGCAGATCGAGCCACACTTCGATGGAGTAGCCCACCTGTACGAAGGGCATGGAGCGCTGAAGATGGACCTTGGCGTCGAATCCGGCGGGCCGGTCGAACGACTGGTCTCTCACTTCTAATTCGGATACCCGGTCGAGGCGGAAGGTTCTGAGCGCCTGCCGCAGCAGGCAATGGCCGACGAGATACCAGCGTCCATCCATGTGCACGATGCCATACGGCTCCACTTCGCGGCGCGACGATGCATGATCGTGCGATTCGTAATGGAACGCAACGCGATGGCGCGTGCGGATCGCCGTGCAAAGGCGGATCAACAGTTCGGCCGAAGTTGAAATGACCCAAGGCCCAGGCTCAATCGCGACCACTTCTTCCACTGCGTTTGCGCCGTCGCGAAGCGAATGCGGAAGCACGCGTCCGAGCTTGGCGGCCGCGCCTTCCGCCGCGGGAGCAAAGGCCGCCAGTCCCAAGTACCGCAACGCGCGCAAGCCGAGCGTGAGGGCGAAGGCTTCTTCATCGGTGAACATCATCGGGGGCAGCCGAAAACCCGGCTTCAGCCGGTACGCTCCACCGGGTCCGCGCGTCGATTCGACGGGAATGTAAAGATCCTGTAGACGCACGATGTAGCGCTGGACGGTTCGTTCATTCACCTCGAGCCGCTTCGCCAGCTCCGCGCCGCTCACGTGTTCGCGAGCCTGAAGGATCTCGAGCACGGTGAGAACGCGCATGATGGGGTCGTACATAAAATTTATGGTGGCACGAATTCACGACAGCTATTGTCGGGAATGGCCAATAAACTGGCTGTATGACACCAACCGAAACCGTAAATGTTCTCAGTTCCCAGGCGCTGCTCAATCATTGGCAGGGCCATCGCCGGCTTACGCGCAGGGTCATCGAGGCTTTTCCCGAAGACAAACTGTTCACGTTCACAGTTGGGGGGATGCGGCCGTTCTCAGAGATGACAAAGGAATTTCTGAAGATGGCGGAGCCAATCGCCCATGGCGTCGCGACCGGCAAATGGGCGTCCTTTGGCGGCAATCTCGATTCGGTGCGCACGAAAGCAGAGTTGCTACGGCTTTGGGACGAGGCAACCGAGAAAATCAACGCCATCTGGGCAACCATTCCCGCGCATCGCTTCGCCGAGGTGGATAAGGCGTTCGGCCAATGGGAGAACTCCGGAATCAATACGATCCTGTACGGGATCGAAAATGAGATTCACCATCGCGGGCAAGGATACGTCTATTTGCGCGCGTTGGGGATCGAGCCGCCGCCCTTCTGGGAACGGTGACGTGAATTGGCGTGGAGCAGGCTTTAGCCTGCAACCGCGGTCTTCAGCCGCTGTATGGATCTGGGCTCGAGCCCCCGGTGCAAGTTGAAGCTTGCTCCACGACATGCTACTCAGCGTTGTTGCTCCGGCGCCACAGGCTGGCGCGGCGGCGGAGGCGGGGCGGCTTCCGGCATCTGCGCCTTGCCGTCGACCGCAAAGACGAACAGCATGGGCGGATGCTCGATTTTGGCGTTGTTGGGTCCAACTTCGGGAGCCGGACGGCCCAGTCCTCCGACAAACGCGACGTATTGCTTTCCGCCGGCGTCGAAAGTAATCGGCGGACCCATCCCCGTGCGGCCGGTCTGAATCTCGAAAAGCTTTTCGCCTTTATCGGCGCTGTAAGCGAGGAAGCGGCCGTCATTAATTACGTGAAAGACGAGGTTGCCGCCAGTGGTGACGGTTCCGCCGCCGATGCCGCCGCCGCCCTCGGCACGCCACGCTAACTTCTGATTCACCGGATCCCACGCTTCCAGCCCGCCGCGCGCTCCTTCCGGCGGCTCGGGCCCGATCGACGGGCCTATTTCTCGCGGCTTGCCCGCGGGACGGACATAGCCGGTCGTGCCCGGCTTCAGCTCCTCCGCCGCCTGATATGGGAAGCTCGCGAAGGATACTGGAATGTACACGAAACCAGTAGCCGGGTTGTATGACATCGGCGCCCAGTTGTGCGCGCCGCCGCCGGTCGGAAAGACCGCGATGGGATCTTTGTCGTAGTACGCTTCCGGATTCACCCGGGGCCGGCCCTTGTCGTCCAGACCCAGAGCCCAACTCACCTTCACAAACGGCGCGGCGGAAATGAATTCGCCGGTGACGCGGTCCAGCACGTAGAAGAATCCGTTCTTCGGCGCCTGTGTGATCACCTTCCGCATGCGTCCATTGATGTTCAGATCCAGCAGCATCAGTTGTTGCACGCTGTCGAAGTCCCAGTTGTCATTGGGCACTGTCTGGAAGTGCCATTTGAGCAGGCCAGTGGTGAGATCGACTGCCAGAATCGAGCAGGTATAGAGATTATCCACATTCTGGGCGCCGCGGAATTTCTGCACCCACGGCTCGGCGTTGCCGGTGCCCACATAAACCAAATTGGCTTCGGGATCATAGGCGAAGCCGTCCCACACTGCGCCTCCGCCGCCTCTGGTGTAGAAATCGCCACCCCAAGTCTTGGCCGCCGCGCGCATGGCTTCGTTCTCGTACGGCTTCGATGGATCGCCCGGCACGGTATAGAAACGCCAGGCGCGATAACCGGTGGCGAGGTCATAAGCGTCGAAGAACCCGCGCGTGGGTTTATCGCCCCCGCTCGCGCCGACGATCACTTTGCCGCCCGCGATGCGCGGAGCCATCGTCAACGTGTAATTATCTTGCGGATAAGCGACGCGCGTCTCCCACACCGGCTTTCCCGTGAGAGCGCTCAGGGCGAACAGCCGTCCATCATTGGCGGGAACGTAGAGGATGCCGTTATAGAGCGCCAATCCGCGGTTCACGATGCCGCAGCACAGCTTGGGCCGCACGGCGGATTGATTAATTTCGGGGTCCCAGCGCCAGATCTGCTCGCCCGTGCGCGCATCCAGCGCGAATACGACGCTCCAACTCGTGGTGCCGTAAATCGTGTTGTTCCAGACCAGAGGCGTGCCTTCCTGATTGCTCCCGCCCGCTCCGACCACATAAGTCCAGGCGAGGCCGAGCCGCTTCGCATTGGTGGTGTCGATCTGCTTGAGAGGGCTATAGCGGGTCTCGCCCTGCGAGCGGCCATAGCTCAACCAAGATCCAGGGAGAGCGTCGGCGGGCGTGCCTGCGTTTTTCAAGACTTTGGCGTCTACCAGCGGAGGCCCTGCCGGCCGTCCGCTCTGCTGCGCGCGAGTAATAACAGTGATGAAGCTCAGCGCCGCAATCGCGCCGGCCATTGCGATGGTTCGATTCCGTTGGATGGGAGCCATAGGTACTCGTTCGATTGTATGGGCCGCGCGCGGAACTTTCAACTCAATTGTGGGGCCTGGCTTTCAGCCTGCCGCCGGGCCTTGGGCCGGCGTCGCGCTGGACCACAAATACTCCTCCGCCGAAGCAGCCAGCCCGGCTTTTACCGGGTTCTGTTCAATATAACCGCGAATGCGCTCGAATTCCGGCCCATCGCGGACGACCAGGTGATCGTAACTCTGCGCCTGCCAGAAGGGCCGATCCAGCCCAGAATCCGGGTTGGCTTCATGGGCGGTGAATCCTTTGAGCGGCCCCAACCAGTGACGCGCGGTCACGTGTGGGGTTGCTAATAGATGCACATGGTTGGGCATGATTACGAAAGCATGCAGCTCATACCGATGAAACCGGATCTGGCCGTCGCGCAGGGATCCCAGCACCAGCCGCGCGATCTCGGGCCGCTGCAAGAACACGGGCCCAGACACGGTCCGGTCCAGAATGCGATCCATCGCCACGAAGGCTTGGCCGGAACTGAGATGGATGGGCGGAAAGTCGCGGCTGCGCGGGAGGCTGCCGGGCAGCCGGAAAGTCACAAATAGCGGCTGCTCCGTGGCGTCCCAATGGGGGAGCCGGCGGTCGTGGTAGCGCATCGTGAGGATAGTGTGAAATGCGGTGGATTTCTCTCAGCGGTTACGCGTTGACGCCGGGCGAAGCCCGGCGGCAGGCTAAAAGCCAGGCCCCACCCAAACACGAAGATTTTCAAGTCTAGTAGAACAAAGCCGCGCTACTCGTAGCGCAGCGATTCCACCGGATTCACCCTACTGGCGCGCGCGGCCGGAAACCAAATGGACGATAGCGCCACCACCATCAGCATCAACGGAACGCTGACGAACACGATCGGATCGCGGGCCTTGACGCCGAACAAAAGGCTCTCCAAATACCGCGTTAGTCCGAACGCCGCCGCGATACCAATCGCCACGCCCGCCAGCGCCAATCCCATCCCTTGCCTCACCACCATGTTCCTCACTTGGCCCGTTCCCGCGCCCAACGCCATCCGGATGCCAATCTCTTGCGTGCGCTGCTCCACCGAATAGGCCATCAGTCCGTAGATGCCGATCGCGGCCAGCAGCAGCGCGGAGCACCCGAATACGGTCATCAGCAGCATATTGAAGCGCTGCCGCGCGGTGGAAAGCGACACCACCTCATCCATGGAGTGAACGTCGGTGACCGGCAGCCCGGTCGCTTGGCGCAACTGCTCCTGAACCGCGGGAACCAGAGGCGCCGGATTCGCCGCCGTGCGCACGATCCAAGCCATGGGATAAATGCTGAAGCCCAACGCGCTCAGGGCATCCGGAACCTGGCTTTGCGGAACGTACATCTTTGGGCCAGGATCATTATTCAATCCGCCATCGCGAAGGTCGCCAACGATTCCGATGATTTGCCGCACAGGCTCATCCCTGAGCTCTTTCATATTCTTCGCGCCTCCGCCGATCAGGATGCGATCGCTCAGAGGATCGCCGTCCTTCCAAAACCGCTTCGCCATCGCCTCATTGATGATGGCCACGGGAGGCGCATTTCCGTCGTCGCGGTCATTGAAGCTGCGGCCGCGCTTGATCGGTATCTTGAACGCCTCGAAATACCCTGCGGAGACGGGCGCGAAGCCGCCTCCTCCTGTGAACGGTCCCTCCGTGGGAGCTCGTCCAACGATGTTGAAGGAAAGGCCGTAGCCGCCCTGTAGCGGCAAGCAACAACTCGCGGTGGCCACGGTCACGCCGGGCAAGGCGCGAAGGCGATCCAAAGCGATGCGCACCATTTGAGCCGCGCCCGCGGTCTTTTCGAACTTCGGACCCGTGAGCGACATCTTCATCGTCACTACGTTGTTGGTGTCAAAGCCTGGATTCACCGCGTACAACGCGAGGAACGTCCGTATCAGCAGCGCCGAGCCGGCCAGCAAAATCACGGCGAGGCTCATCTCGCTCAGCACCAGAGCCGCGCGAGCTTTGTTCTGGCGCAGTCCCGTCCCGGAACGCCCGCTCGAATCCTTCAAAACGGCGTTGAGATCCGCCCGCGAACCTGCCAGCGCGGGGAAGAGGCCGAATGCAATTCCCGTAATCAGCGAAACGGTTGCGGCAAACAACACCACGCGCCAATCGATCCCCACCGCGGCACCGTCTTGCCCCAGCCGGGGCAGGCCCGCTGTGTTCACCATGAGCAGCGCCCGTATTCCCGCAAAGCCCAGCAGCAACCCCAGCGCGCCGCCGGCCACGGATAGCAGCACGCTCTCGGTTAATAATTGCCGGACCATTCTGCCTCGCGCTGCGCCGATCGCCGCTCGGATCGCGATTTCCCGCCGCCGGCCCGCGGCCCGCGCCAGCAGCAGGTTCGCGACGTTCGCGCAAGCGATCAGCAAGACCAGGCTCACCGCTCCCAGCAAAACCAAAAGAACGGTCCGAACGTTTTGGACCATCGCTTCCCGAAAAGGCGTGACCGTGAAACCGTTCTTGGGGCCGAGGGCAAAGGGGAATTTGGTGCGGTATTCCGCCGCCGAGGCCTGAAGCCGCGCCTGCGCCTGCTTCAAACTCACGCCTGGATTCAAGCGCCCGACGACTTGGAAATAATGACCCTGGTCCGTGGTGTTGGGGTCGATCTGAAACGGCACGTACACGTCCGAAGGAGGGCCAAACTCCCGCATCGCCGGATTCGCGGCCACGATTCCGATTACGGTATATGGCTCGCCGCTCAGCGAAATGGTTTTCCCCACAATCTGCGGATCGCCGGCGAAACGGCGTGTCCAAAAGCCCTGGCTGATCAGCGCCATTCGCGGCCCATGCGGAAGATCCTCTTGCTGGGTGTAAGCGCGGCCGCGAAGAATCGGAATTCCCCAGGAGCGGAAGCCGTCCGCCGACATCTGCATGGAGCGCACCTGTTCCGGTGTGTCCCCTCCCGTATAATTCATCACTCCCGTGCGGAATGCGGAGACGTCCTGGAGCACCGCGGACTGCGCGCGCCAGTGCTGAAATTTCGCCGGAGAAGCCCCCGGCCCGGAGCCGCTCTCGCCCTTATCCGTGACGAACGTGTTCATCAGCATCACGAACCGGTCCGGGTCTGCGACGGGGAGGGGCTTGAGCAGCACGGCATTGACCACGGAAAAAATCGCTGTGTTTGCGGCGATCCCTAGGGCTAGCGCGGCCACCGCGGTAATCGTAAATCCGGGAGTCTTGAGAAACATCCGGATCGAATGCTTGATGTCGCGGATGAACGTATCCATAATCGGTCTCTCTATTTGTACGCCAAAGGCGTCAAAAGGTTTCGGCCAGAATCGAGCTCAAACGGGCCTCAACCGCCATTGACACTGGCTCCCCGCGCCACTAGAATCAAAGCCGGTTGATCTTCTCAACCAGGAGCGGTCCATGACGTATCGCAGAAGCATATTTGCTATCGCCGCCATCGCGGCCATGGGCGGTCGGTCAGTCGCGGCGGACTTAACGTCCGCGCAGCCCGTCACGTTCTCCAAAGACATCGCCCCAATCCTTCAAGAAAAGTGCCAGACGTGCCATCGCGAAGGCTCCATGGCGCCGATGTCGCTCGTGACTTATCAGGAGACTCGCCCATGGGCGAAGGCGATGCGGCAGCGCGTCATCACACGACAGATGCCTCCTTGGCATCTCGATAAAACAGTCGGCGTGCAGAAGTTCAAGAACGACATTTCCTTGAGCGACGATCAGATCGCGACTATTGTGCGATGGGCGGATACCGGCGCGGCGGAAGGCAATCCCAGGGACCTGCCTCCGCCCAAGCAGTGGCCGAAAGATAACGAGTGGCAGGCAACGAAGGAACTAGGCGAGCCCGACCTCATCATCCCCGCCGAGCCATACACGATGCCGGCGCATCACCAGGACGTATGGTGGCGGCCGGAGGCGAAGATTCCGCTGAGCGAGCCGCGCTGGGTGCGCGCGGTCGAGGTGAGACCGGCAGCTCCTGGAGCGCGGAAAATCGTGCATCACGCAGTCGCGTACCTGGTGCAGGACGATGCCGACGCTCCGGCCGCCGGAGCCAGCGCCGACGCCGACCGTCAGGGCGTCCTGATGGAATGGGCGATTGGCAAATCCTATGACTTGTACCGGCCCGACACCGGCAAGCTTCTGCTGCCGGGGTCGAAAATTTCGTGGGATGTTCACATCCACGCCGTGGGCGAAGAGCTGACGGCGGGCGTCGAGCTGGGAGTTTGGCTCTACAAGAAGGGAGAGGAGCCGAAGTACCGCACTCACTTGACCGCCTTCCCCGGTAAGACAGGGCCGAATCTGGATATTCCCCCGAATTCGCTCATAGAGAGCGAAGGGTTCACGGTGCTAAAGCAGGCGGCTATTTTCGAAAACATTCAGCCGCACATGCATCTTCGCGGCAAGGCGATGGCGCTCCAAGCAATCCTGCCGGATGGGACCACGCAATTGGTCAGTTATGTCGGCAACTTCAACTTTAACTGGATGAACAATTACATCTACGCCGACGACGCGGCTCCGGTGTTCCCCAAAGGGACGGTAATCAAAGTGACCGCATGGCACGACAACACCAAGGACAACCTGTTTAACCCCGATCCCGATCAATGGGTCGGCTATGGGCACCGCACCGTGGACGAGATGGCGCACGCTTGGGTGAACGTCACCTATATCAGCGACGAAGACTACAGCGCATGGGCTTCGCAACACAAAGCCAAGCGGTGACGACGTTGTGGCGCAGGCACTCTTGCCTGCCTTCTCGATACTCGTGTCGAGACCTGCGGAATCATCCGCTCCTGCGAAGCGCACAAAAACTATGTGCACTTGGCCTGGCAGCCTGCGCGGCGTTTCTAGCGCCACTTGCGGGCCAATCTCTCCCTCTGGAGCCCCCGCACGATTCCGGCGCCGGAATCACAGGAGCCTTCGAGGGTTGGTTTAAGAATCCCGACGGAAGCTTTAGTTTACTTTTGGGTTATTTCAATCGCAATCAGAAGGAAGATCTGGATGTCCCCATTGGTCCGAACAACCGGATCGAGCCTGGGGGACCGGATCGCGGCCAGCCGACGCACTTCCTGCGCGGCCGCCAGTGGGGATTATTCGCCGTAAATGTCCCCTCTGATTTTGGCAAGAACAAAATCACGTGGACCATCACCGCCAATGGAAAAGCGTCCGTGATTCCGGCCAGCCTGCATCCTGACTACGAGATTTCGCCACTGGTCGAAGCAGCGGTTGGAAACACGCCTCCGGTTTTGCGTTTTGAACAAAACGGACCTTCCGTGCAAGGGCCGCGGGGAATGATTGTGGAGCGTTCGGCGGCCGTCGGGACTCCGTTGGAGTTAACCGTCTGGGCTTCCGACGACGCCAAATTCACCAGTTCTTCGAGTTCCCGGCCCAAAAACCTGGGATCTCCCGTGGCTCTGCGATGGACGAAATTCCGCGGCCCGGGGAACGTGAAATTCTCCAACGAGAAGCCGCAGATCGAGAAAATCGAGGACAAGACCGCCGCCTTTAGCGGCAAAGCGACCACGACCGCGACCTTCAGCGAACCCGGCGATTACGTCTTGCACCTCCTCGCCAACGACTATTCCGGCGAAGGCGGCAGCGGCTTCCAGTGCTGCTGGACAAATGCCGAAGTGAAGGTCCGAGTGAATCCGTAGACCGGCCTCCCCTTCCCATCACAGCCGCTGCGCGTCTCTACATTCCTTTTTTCCACGCGCTTGCAGCTGCGCCACGTGCTCGGCAATCGCACGGCGTGCTACTTAAAAACGAAAGGCTCTTTACATGCCCGCTCCTCCTTCATTTCCGAAAAGCGTTTCGCCCGGATCTACAACTCCCCCCGCCACAGAAAAAATTGCAAAACGAACCCATTTATTGCACCCAACTCCAACAAAAAACGGCTCCTTCCTTTGGGTTCGAAACGAACCCAAAGGGTGCCTCTGCCCCCCTCGCAGAGAAAACCAGGAAGCGTACAAGATGTTTTTTGTATGCTACCTTCAGAGGGAAGCGCCAACCCCGCTAGCACATGAATCTGCGTTCGTTGTTTAGTCTCTTCTCTTCCGATCTCGCTATAGATCTTGGCACCGCAAACACGCTCGTGTATGCGAAGGGTAAGGGAGTCGTGGTGAACGATCCCTCTATTGTTGCCATTAATAAGGTCACAAATGAAGTGGAGGCAGTCGGAAAAGACGCGAAAGACATGCTTGGGCGCACGCCCGGCAACATCGTCGCGATTCGTCCGATGAAGGATGGCGTGATCGCGGATTTCAAAGTCACCGAGCGCATGCTGAACTATTTCATTCAGAAGGCGCACGGCCGCAAGATGCTGGTGCATCCGCGAATCATCATCGGCGTTCCCAGCGAAATCACGCAAGTGGAAAAGCGCGCCGTGGTCGATTCGGCTTACCACGCCAAAGCCAGCGAAGTGTTTTTGGTGGAGCAGGCCATGGTCGCGGCGATCGGCGCGGGTTTGGCGATCACCGAGCCGAGCGGCAACATGGTGGTGGACATCGGCGGCGGCACTACCGATGTGGCTGTGATTTCGCTTTCCGGCATTGTTTATTCCCGCTCGGTGCGCGTGGCGGGCAATGAGATGGACGAGTCCATCGTTCAATACCTCAAGCGGAAATACAATCTTCTGGTGGGCGAACGCACGGCGGAACAAATTAAGATACAGATCGGCACAGCTTGTCCGCAGGACCGGCCGATGACCATGGAGATTAAGGGCCATAATGTGCTCGAAGGGCTGCCGAAAACGATCACGATCTGTGACGGAGAGATTCGCGACGCGCTAACCGAAAACGTCGCGACCATCCTGAACGCGATTCGCGTGGCGCTGGAGCGTACGCCCCCCGAGCTCTCCGCCGACATCAGCGACCGCGGAATCGTCCTGACCGGCGGAGGGGCGCTGCTCAAAGGATTGGACAAGCGAATCCGCCAGGAGACGGGCGTGCCGGTCTCTATCGCCGAGGACCCTTTGACGTCGGTGGTCCTGGGCACCGCGAAAATGTTGACAGAGTTCAAGCTATTGAGGCGCATCGCTATAGACTAGTGCCAGTGGCGTGTCGTTCGTCGCAAACTGACGGCTGATAACGGACGACTGACGACTATGGACTTCTTTCTTAACCGTTACCGCAACCTCACGGCGCTGCTGGTTGCGATCCTGGCGCAACTGGGTCTGCTGGCGTACCAGATCAAGAGCGGCGAGGATGTGCGATTGATCCGCGTCTGGGCCGTGACCGCCGTGACGCCCTTGGCGCGATTCATCGAAGGCGGGCGCGGCGGCCTGGCGCATTTCCTAAAGAATTATTTCCTGCTTTGGAACGTGCAAGAGGAAAATCAGCGCCTAAAAGCGGACTTGGACCGCACGGAAATGGAAAATCAATATCTGCGCGCCCAGCTTTCCACGGCGGATCGCGCGACGGCCCTGGCTATTTTCCAAAAAACCTCGCAATCCAAGACGCTGGCCGCGCGCGTCATCGGAAACACCACCGATCCCAACGGCAGGGCCGTGATCGTCGACCGCGGCGCGGCGGACGGGATTCAAAAGGGCATGGCGGTGATCAAGCCGGAGGGCATCGTTGGCAAGGTCATCGGCGTGTTTCCACACGCGGCCGACGTGCTTCTCGTCACCGACCCATCGTTTGCCGCCGGCGTCGTCTCGCAGAAGAATCGTGTGCACGGCACGCTGAAGGGCCAGGGACAGAGCACGGTCATCGTGGACTATATCCAGAACGAAGAGACCTTGGAGCCGGGAGAGTGGTTCCTCACCTCCGGCGACGACCTGGTTTTCCCGCGCGGAATTCTTGTGGGTCAAGCGACCGTTGTGCGGCCCGGCAAAAACCGGAAAGAGGTATACCTGACTCCGAGCGGCACGCAGAGCGGCTTGGAAGACGTGCTGATCGTATTGGATGGAGTGCACGGAACCATTACGGAGGCGCCCCTTCCCAATCAGCCGGTGCACGTGCTGCCGCCGCCTGATAACGACGCGGCGGCGGACAGCGGGGCAGACCCTCGGCCTGCGGCGGGCTCCCAGCCGGCCCCCCAATCCGTCGCCACCGATCTGGACCGGAGCGTAGAGCATTACCGCGCAGTCGGCGCGGCGCAGAACCATAAATACGGAGATAAGAACAGCCCGGCGCCGAATTACAACGTGACGCCGGATAGTCCAGTGCGGCCGCCATCGCCGCCGCCGTCTTCCCCTCCCCGACCATGAGCGAGGCGCGGGGAAGATTTCGCGACTCCGCCGGCGCCGCGGCAAGCTCCAAATACCACTGGACCGTCATCGTGGGCGTTCCGCTCGCGGCCATACTTTTTCAGGTCTACGTTCCCCGCTTCTTCGCGGATTTGGCCTACCTCG
Organism: Bryobacteraceae bacterium; assembly: GCA_035631295.1. Lineage (GTDB taxonomy): Bacteria > Acidobacteriota > Terriglobia > Bryobacterales > Bryobacteraceae > Palsa-187. The sequence goes on from DASQJB010000407.1 coordinate 12,446, forward strand.
AGCTGCCTCTGCTGGTGACGGTGTACTTTTCCCTCACGTTCCGCTCGCCCATGGCGGGCCTGCTCTATGGAGCGAGCGTCGGCCTGGCTCAAGATTCCTTGGCCCGTCCGCAGCATCCGCTGGGAATGTACGGCATCGTCAAAACGCTGGTGGGATTTTTCACCGCCTTCGTGAGCCAGCGCTTCGACGTTCGCAGCTCCTCCATCCGCGCGATTCTCGCTTTCTTCTTCTATTTCTTCCACGAGTTCTTCTATTGGGTGCTCAGCCGCGCTCTATTGGGCGAGTCGGTGGATTTCGATCCCGTCCGCACGCTGGTGCGCGCGGCGCTAAATGGCGCCGTGGCGGCGCCCCTATTCCTCCTCTTGGATAAACTAAAGACGACCGAATAACATGATTCCCCCGGATTATCCGATAGATCCAGATCGGGAAGGCGCGCGGGAGTCCTCCGCCCGCCTGCTTCGCGACGACACGCGCTTTGCGATGGGACGCGTCGCGATCTTTCAATACGTCGTTGTCGCGGTGTTTGTGTTCCTGCTCGCGGGCTTCTGGGTCCTGCAGGTTCGCGATCACGAAGTCAACAGCGAGCTGGCTGAGCGAAACCGGGTGAAAATCGTGCCGCTGCCGGCGCCTCGAGGCAAGATTCTGGATCGCGACGGCCGCGTAATCGTCGATAACCAGCCATCGTTTACGGTAATGCTGTCGCAGGAGAATTTGAAGGCGGAGCACCTGGACGCGATCGCCGCTGGCTTAAGCATGGACCCGCAGGAAGTGAAGGCGATGGTGGCGCGGTACCATGCGCGATCGCGCTTCGCGTTGATTCCGCTCAAGCAGGAGCTCACGCCGGGAGACCTGGCTTTCGTCGAGTCGCACCGCGATCCCCAGACCTTTCCGGAGATGGAGTTGGTGCAGACTCCGCGCCGGTTGTACCCTCAAAACGGCTTGGCCGCGCACGTTATTGGCTACGTGGGCGAGGTGAGCGATCAGGATTTGAACAGCTCGGAATTCGCCAAGTATTCCCAGGGCGAGCGCGTCGGCAAATTCGGCCTGGAGCGGCAGTACAACGAGATTCTAATGGGCGTGGACGGGCAGCGCCGCGTGGTGGTGGACAACATGATGCATGAGCGCGCGGTTCTGGAGGATGTCGAGGCCACGCCGGGCCAAAGCCTGCAAACCACGCTCGATCTGGACCTGCAAGCAGTCGCGGAACTGTCCATGGAGGACCGCAAGGGCGCCGTGGTGGCTTTGGATCCCCGCAGCGGCGAAATCCTGGCGATGGTGAGCCGGCCGGCTTTCGACCCCAGCATCTTTGCCGGCCATGTCCGTTCCAAAGACTGGAACGAGCTCATCAATAATCCGGATAAGCCGCTGATGAACCGCGCGATCCAAGCGCAGTTCGCGCCCGGCTCGACCTTCAAGCCCATCGTCGCGCTGGCTGGACTGGAGACCGGGGCTTTGGAGCCCAGCACCATGTTCTACTGTCCAGGAAGCGCCACGTTTTATGGAAAGCTCTTCCATTGCGACGTGAAAACGGGCCATGGCACGCTGGACCTGCACCGCGCGATCGTGCATTCTTGCGACGTTTACTTCTTCAATGTCGGCAACCGGATCAATATCGACACCATCGCCGAGTACGCGCAAATGGCGGGTCTGGGGAAGAAAACGGGAGTCGATCTGCCTTCCGAAGCCGAGGGCGTCGTTCCGTCGTCGAAGTGGAAGCTCCGCACGCAGCGCGAGAAGTGGTATGCAGGCGAGACGATCTCGGTGGCGATTGGCCAAGGGCCAGTCACGGTAACGCCGATCCAGTTAGCCACGGCGATCGGCGGGCTGGCGATGGGCGGCGAGTGGCGTCGGCCTCACTTAGTCAAGGAAACTGCGCCAGAGACTCCGCGCCGCGCCGATCTGCACGCGGAGAACATCGCGACCGTAGTCTCCGGAATGTATGGCGTGGTGAACGAGGGCGGCACGGGCGCTTCCGCTCACATCAACGGAATTCAGGTGTGCGGCAAGACCGGCAGCGCGCAGCGCATTTCGAACGAACTGGCCAAATCGAACCGCGCACTCGCGCAGGAATTGAAAGATAACGGCTGGTTTGTGGGATTCGCGCCCTGCGACCATCCCGAAATCGTTGTGGCCGCTTTATGGGAGGCGAGCGAGCACGGCTACCTGGCCGCGCCCATCGTCCGTGACGTGATTAAGGCGTACTTTGACAAAAAGCAGCGCCTGACGGCCGTGCCGAAGCCCCCGGAGGTGGCGTTGTTCCGCAGCCCGGTCGGGATTATGCAGTAGCGGCGACGCCCGCCCTGCTTTAACCCGCTGGCTCCGGTCCCGCGGGATATCATGAGAGCGAATGAATTCGTTGGATGAGATCATCGCGGTGTATATGCGCGATGTAGATGTCACGTTGATCGACGCATCTCTCCGCCGCACGGTCGAAGAGCGTCTCAGGGCGCTGGAAGAGTTCGAAGAATTCCGCGAGGAACTGCGGGCGGCAACAGAGAAACAGCGTGACGCGCTTCGCTGACCTGCTTAAAGCGCTCGCGCACGCCGGCGTGGACTTCGTAGTGGTGGGCGGAGTCGCAGCCGCGGCGCACGGATCGCCGCGTGCAACGCAGGATATCGACGTCGTCTACAGCCGCGCGGACTCGAACCTTGATTGCCTTGTGACCGCCTTGGCGCCGCTGCGGCCGTATCTTCGCGGCGCTCCTCCCGGCCTGCCCTTCCGGTTCGATGCGCCCACACTCAAGGCTGGGCTCAATTTCACCCTGACGACCGATCTGGGCTGGATCGATCTCTTGGGAGAGATCGCCGGAGGGACCTATACTGATCTGGCGCCTCATTCCATCCAGATTGAGTTGTTTGGAATCGTATGCAAGGTGCTCGATCTGGAAACACTGATCCAAACCAAGCGGGCCGCCGGCCGGCCAAAGGATCTGGAAGGCATCGCCGAATTGGAGATCATAAAGGCCCGCCAACGTTATTGACGACGGACAGCGGAGTCCCAGGAACGAACAGGCCCGCGGTTCAAACGATGTGTTTGCGCCGTTTGTTTTCTTGAGGTTTCGCGCGGAACAAGAGTTGCTTCCGGACCACCATGTTTCGCGATATCGTTCACGCCTATCGGGTTTTGAAGAGGAATCGGATTGCAACGGCGGTGAGCATTCTGGCGCTGGCTCTGGGCATCGGCGCCAACACCGGATCGTTCCTCGCGGTCAATGCAATCGTTCTTCATCCGTTTACGTATCCCAATCTCGATAGAATCATGACAGTTTGGGGTGCATTGCCGAAGAACGGCCTCAGTCGCGCCGGAATTACTCCCGCGGACTTTCAGGGCTGGAAACAAGAGAGCCGCTCCTTCGAATCGCTCTCGGCCTACCAAAATTGGACCGTTAATATCACCGGTACCGATCGTCCCGAACCGGTTCAGGGAGCCCGCGTGGGCGCGGGCTTCTTCCAAATATTCGGAATGAGGCCTAGCATCGGCAGGACTTTTTCAGAGAGCGAGAGTGAACCGGGAAATGCGCGAGTCGCGGTCTTGAGCAACGGATTCTGGCAGACCAGATTTGCGTCTGCGCTCGATGTTGCCGGCAAAACGATTTCGCTTGGCGGCCAGAACTATACCGTCATCGGCGTTATGCCGGACGATTTCGATTACCCTCTTGCCGCCGAAGTTTGGGTCCCCCTCATTCTCAATCCGGCAGAAAGCGCCGACCGCGCGGATCACAGTTTACTCGCAGTTGGAAAGCTGAAGCCGGGCGTGAATGCCGTCCAAGCCGATGCGGAGATGAGAATCGTAGCGGCAGCGCTGGAACGGGAGTATCCAGAAACCAATGCGGGCTGGAGCGCGGCCGTTGCGCCTTTGCGCCAGATGGTCGAGAGCGTCACCAACCGGTTTATCGAGGTTCTATGGGTTGCCTCCGCGTTCCTCTTGCTGTTGGCCGGAGCCAACGTCGCCAACATCCAGCTTGCTCAGGCGATGAATCGGCGGAAGGCGATTGTGATCGAGGCGTCTCTTGGCGCCAGCCGCCTGCGAATCGCGCGATCGTTATGCGTCCAGAGTCTCCTGCTCTCTCTTGGAGGCGGCGCGGCCGCCTTGATTGCAGCTACCTGGATCAACGGCGCAAACCGCGTGACCATCCCTGCGATGGTCTATCGCATTGTTCCGGGGCTGCGGCAGTTGCGCATCGATTCCACGGTGGTTCTGTTTACCGTCGGGGTCTCGTTACTCATGGGAGTCTTATGCACCTTGCCCGCGATCGTCCACCTGCTCGGCAGGCGCTCCTCGCCCGCCTTGACCGAGACGCTCAATCAAGGAAACCGGTCGGTCGCCGGCGATTCGGGCCATCGAATGCGGAACCTGCTTGTGATCGGCGAGATGGCGATGGCGCTGCTTCTGTTGGTGGGCGCCGGTGTGATGGTGAATACCTTCCAACATATGTTGCGGCTAAATCTTGGGTTCAATCCGGCCAAGCTGCTCACAGCTCAGATTTCTCCAAACAAACAAACCTACCGGGACGACGCGCAGATCGGCGGGTTCTACGACCGCTTGCTGACGGATCTGTCTGCCGTTCCTAGCGTGGAGAGCGCCTCCCTCGAGATGGAGATGGGCACGGCGGCCGATTTTAGAATCGAGGGCCGTCCCGATCCGGCGGCGGGCGATCCAAAGCCCGACATTCGAATCGTTGACGCGCGCTATTTCCGAACAATGGAGATTCCTGTGATTTCGGGCCGCTCCATCGGGGAGCAGGACACCGCCGGCTCGGCGCAGGTCATTGTGATCGGCAAGAGCATCGCCGACCGCTACTGGCCGGGCTCCGATCCGATCGGGCGTCGAGTCCGCTTCGGGAAATCTCCGTGGCTTACCATCGTTGGCGTTTGCGGCGACACGATTCAATGGTTCACCAATGAGCCGGAGGCGGCGGCCTACGTTTCTTATAGGCAAAAGCCAATGCTGGATGCGCGCGTTCTGCTACGTACGGCGGGCGATCCGACGCTCGCGCAAAACGCTGTCCTTGCGAAGGTTCGGGCCGTGGATCCGAGCGAGCCGGTTTATCAGATGAAGAGCATGGAGCAGTTTTATCTCGAACAGCGCTCCGGCGTTCAGGGTGCTGTCAGAGCTATGGAGAACAACGCCGCTATCGCCCTGTTTCTAGCGCTTACCGGCATTTACGGAGTGATTTCGTACTTCGTCAGTCAAAGGACTCGAGAGATCGGCATCCGAATCGCAGTAGGGGCAGCGGCGTCCGACATTATAAGTATGACGTTGGGGGAGGCTTGCCGCGTGGCCGGGATCGGACTGGCGATTGGGGCGCCGGCGGCATATCTGCTTATGCGGGCTCTATCAAGCGCCTTATATAGCGTGGTCGTCGTAAAGTGGACCACGTTTTCGGCCGTTACAGCCTTGCTGGCTTGCGCTGCTTTGATCGCCGCATACATTCCAGCCCGGCGAGCGGCGGCGGTGGATCCTGTCGTAGCATTGCGGAACGAGTAGGGAACGCCCGTCTCTTCGCGTGATATGATTCCCGTCGAAGTACGGGAGGCAAGGCATGCGTGGACTTCAATCCTCGATTTTGGCGGTAGCGGTTTTCCACGGCGGCGCCGTTTTCGCTCAGGACCGGATGCCGCCCATCCCTCCGGAGAAAGTGACAGATGCCCAGAAAAAGGCCGTGCAGGATTATAAGCAGCTCCGCAATCAGGATCTCGCCGGGCCGCCGTGGTCTGTGATGCTCAGAGTCCCGGATCTTGTGGTTCCGTCGCTCCAGTTGCGGCTGCACAACCTGAACAACAGCGCGCTGAGTCCGAAGCTGACCGAATTTGCGATTCTGATCGCCGCGCGGCAATGGACCAATAATTTCGAATGGAACGCCCACAACCCGCTTGCTACGCGAGCAGGCCTAAGCCCGGCGGTCATCGCGGCGGTGGCTGACGGCAGGCGGCCCGATAAGATGGCGGAAGACGAAGCGGCGCTCTACGATTTTTGCATCGAGCTGCTGCACAATCAGAGCGTCAGCGATCCGACCTACGCGCGAATGTTGGAGCGGTTCGGTGAAGCGGGGATTGTCGAGGCCGCGAGCCTGGAAGGCTACTACACGTATCTTTCGATGATCATGAATACCGCGCGATCTCCTCTCGCGGCAGGAACGAAACCTCAATTGACTCCGTTTCCGAAATAAGGAGGGTTATGAAACTCCTGGTTGGCGTTGCGCTGGCGGGGCTTTTATCGGCACAGGACTTTCGCAAAGCTTCGGGCGCGGACTGGCCTCTCGTAGGTGGGGATTGGGGCAATACCCGCTACTCGACGCTCAAGCAGATCGACGCATCGAACGTGAAGACTTTGAAGGGCACATGGATGACGCGTCTGAATTCTGGATTTGGCGCGGGATTCTCGCAGCAAGCCACTCCGATCGTGAAAGATGGCGTGATGTACCTTCCGACAGGCGAGCAGGATCTGTTCGCCCTGGATGCGAAGACGGGCGCACTCTTGTGGAAGTTCTCACCGGGCGCCGATCCTAAAACTCCCGACAACAAGGCCAAGCGTGGAGTTAGCTTGGGCGAAGGGATGGTTTTCGGAGCGTACCAGGACATCCGCAAAATTCCGCCCGGCGCTCCACCGCCGGATCGCCCGGAGCCTGTGACGTATCTTTACGCCGTGGATCAAAAGACGGGCAAGTTGGTTTGGAGGCACGAAATCGGCGAAGACGTGCCCAAAGGATTTCGTAAATATGTAGCGTTTCCGCCCACGTATTATCGGGGACTGGTCTACATGAGCATCTCCGGCGGCGATGGCGGTCTGCGCGGACGCTTGACGGCGCACAACGCCAAGACCGGCGAGCAGGCCTGGCGCTGGGATGCGATTCCAGGACCGGGTGAATTCGGAAACAACACGTGGGAAGGCGAGTCGTGGAAGACCGGCGGCGGCGCGATGTGGGTACAGCCGGCGATTGATCCGGATCTCGGCCTGATCTACGTAAACACAGGCAACCCTTGGCCCGACTATAACGGCTCGACTCGCGGCGGTGACAATCTGTTCACGGATTCGGTGGTGGCGCTGGACGCCATGACTGGCAAATATCGCTGGCACTATCAAACCGTCCATCACGACCTGTGGGATTTCGACATGCCCACGCCGCTGATTTTGTTTGAGCAGGTTTACAACGGCGAGACCCGGAAGGCGATGGCAGCCCATTCCAAACAGGGATGGGTCTACATTCTAGACCGAGTCACGGGCAAACCTCTGCTGCCGGTGGAGGATAAGCCCGTACCGCAGGAGCCTCGCCAGAAGACAGTCGCGACGCAGCCCATTCCCGAGGGCGATCCGACGGCTCCGCAGTGCGCCGAGCCAATTCAGGGATTCCAGCGCGGCTGCATGTTTACGCCGATGTGGAGCGACACCAATATCGCGCAGCCCTCCGCGTCGGGCGATTGGGCTCCAGGCGCATACGATCCGCGGACGGGCTATTTGTTCTTCGCCACCGAAGTGGCCACGCGGAAATTCAGCCCAACCGGCCGCGTGAGCGTTCCTGGGAGCCGAGAATACGGGTTGATCACCGCCGTCGATTCGAGGACGAACACGAAGGTCTGGCAAGCGGAAGTGCCCTACCCGGCGGGTTTCGGTAGCGGTGTGCTCGCGACCGCCGGCGGCCTTTTGTTCCACGGCGGAAGCGATGGATTTTTCCGCGCGTTCGACTCGAAGACCGGCCAGGAGTTATGGCGCTTTCAAACCGGCTTTGGCGCGGATGCGCCGGCGGCGACGTATGAAATCGACGGCGAGCAATATGTGGCGATCGCCGCGGGCGGCAGCCGAGACGGGCTTAAAGAAGCCAAGGGCGATCTGGTGTGGAGCTTCAAGCTCGGCGGCAAACTCAGCCCATTGAACGGCCCGCCCGCTCCGGCTACAATAATCAAAACCGCCACCCCTCCAGGAGCGCGGGATTGACGCATCATTGATCGGAGGAAACGATGGCCTCTTCTCGCTTCGCTATTCTTCTATCCGCCGTAAGCGTTACTCTCGCGGCGCAGGCGCCCTACTATCACGACCCGCGAATTCCACGCACGAAAGATGGCAAGCCTAACCTGACGGCGCCCGCGCCGCGCTTGGACGGCAAACCGGATCTTTCCGGACTATGGCAGGCGGAACGGACTCCCCTGTCGGAGTACGCTGGCGCGTTGGGTCCTGGCTTCTCTGCGCTCCAGATCGATACGCACGACATCACCAAGCATGTGCTGAACATATTTTGGGGTCTGAAACCCGAAGAGGAGCCTTTGACGGCGGAAGGCGCTGCGGCGTACAAGCGCCACCAGGAAAGCCCGCAACAGTGGCCCCACACGCGTTGTCTTCCTGCCGGCATTCCGGGGGACATGTTCGTGATGACGTTTAAGATGATCCAGGCGCCCCAAGAGGTCGTGATGCTAACGGAACTCGAAACGCCTCCTCGCCAGATTTATACCGACGGCCGCGGCCTGCCCCAGAATCCCGACTCCACCTTTATGGGCTACTCAGTAGCGAAGTGGCAGGGCGACACGCTAGTAGTCGAAACCGCCGGCTTCAACGATGGTTGGATCGACGCTTTCGGCCACGCGCGCAGCGAGTCCATGCACACCACCGAGCGCTATCGACGGCGCGATTTCGGGCACATGGATCTGGAGATCGGCTTCAGCGACCCGAAGTACTACACGCGGCCTTTCAGCGTGAAGGCTGAATTGAAGCTGATTCCCGACTCGGACCTCTTTGAATATCTCTGTACCGAGAACGAGAGGGACCGCGTTCACCTGGAACGGAAGTAAGGCGGGCGAGCCGCCAGCAGAAGGGACTGTCGACGCGACGGCAACGAGATTACCGCCCTGCTGTCATCGATTTTTCGCGAAATTATCGCGAGAATGAAACTTCTCTGACATAGACTCTCAAAAGAAACAGCTCTGATTTAAGGCGCTTTGTGAACCTCGCCCGCGCCTCGTGTGCTTTTATCTCATCTTTTGGGAGGGATTTCAGTGAAACTCGAATTCTTCGCGGCTTGTGTTGTGTTTGCAGCCGCCGCGGCCGCGCAGTCGACCTATAGCGCCCTCACGGGCGTGATCGCCGATCCCAGCGGAGCAGTGGTCGCCAGCGCGAAGGTCGAAGTGGTGAACCAGAGCACGCACGATGTTCGCTCCGCCGTCTCTAACGAGGCCGGCCTCTATCGGTTTCCCGACCTCGTCCCTGGCGCGTACGATTTATCCGTTTCGGCGGAGGGATTCGCCATCGGCCAAAGGAAAGATTTGACGCTCTTGGCGCGTGAAGAGGTGCGCGTGGATATGAGCCTTTCGGTAGCCAGCGCCGGGACCACGAGCGTAGACGTGCGCGGGACGCCTGTGGTGACGGAAGCGCTAACGCTTTCGGATTCCAAATCCGGCGACTCCATCAATTCCCTTGCGTTGAATTTCCGAGCCACCGCGACCCCGAGTCCGCTGGTGGTCTCGAATCTCGCGCCGCTGGTGCAGTCAGATAGCTCCGGCAACATCACCGTCGGCGGACAGTTGCCGACGGCCACTTCGTTTTCGGTCGACGGTATTTCGACCCAGCTTCCGCGCTACGGCGGGCCGAATAAGGATCTTTATCCGTCGGTGGAAAGCTTTGCCGAATTTCGCGTAAACACCGTCGGCAACAACGCGGAATTCGCACAGCCCACGGACATCACGGTGATCACGCGCGGGGGAAGCAACGATTTTCACGGCGCCGGATATTGGTATTTCCAGCGCCAGGGCATGAATTCGGCCGACCAGATCAGCGGAGTAGTTTCCAACGGCGACGCCGACACGTTCGGCGCCGTGCTCAGCGGGCCGGTGACCGTTCCGGGTCTTTATAAAGGAAAGGACAAGACGTTTTTTTACTTCGATTACGAAGGCATTCGGCTGGATTTGAACACTCTGATTTCCACCTACAGCGCTCCCACACCATGGCGCGGCGGCGATTTTTCGGGTTCCGGCTACACGGTGGTGGATCCTTTGTCTGGGCAGCCGTTTGCCGGCAATAAGATCCCCGCTACGCGCATCAATCCCGTTTCGGCTAAGGCGTTGCCTCTATTCTTTCCAAACCCCACCACCTCGGATGCAAAACTAGGCGCGCCGAACTTCGTGCAGCCCTTTCCCGGAACCTATCAATCTGATGCGTACGACGGGCGGCTGGACCATGTGTTTAACAGTAAGCACCGCGTATGGGGACGCGTGACGCACAAGACGATTCCCTTCACCGGCACCGACGTGGCGCTGGGCGCGCTCGGCGCGGGCGATTCCACCTACAACCCTCTCATGGGTCCGTTTTCGGTAAATTCGGACCTTACCAATATCGTCGGCTACTATAGCTGGATCATTTCGCCGTCTTTAGTGAACGAATTTCGGGCGGGCTATTCGCGTGGCAATTTCAACTTTTCTTTTCCCCAGGCGGCGCAAGGCGATAGCATTATTCAGCAATTGGGCATCACTGGTCTTCCGGGTACTCCGAAAAACGGCCTGGGAGGCGTGCCGGTGTTTTACATCGGCGATTTGATGGGCGGGCAGACCAATCCCTACGGCCATCCGAGAGTGAATAAGAACGGCACGCTGGAGCTTGGCGACAACTTGTCGTGGATCAAGGCACGGCATTCCCTGAAATTCGGATTCGAGTTCCGCCGCCTGAATTTTGAGGACAATATCACCTTCATCAATGGCGACGAATATGGCGATTATCACTTCTTCGGCGACTTCACTTCGCAAGGCGTGACCAAGAACGCCGACGTACACGGCTTCGCCGATTTTCTTTTGGGCTATGTGGAAGACGCCCAGCAGGCGCAAAACGGACCTGACGGCAAGCCGTTCGGTTATCACTACGGCCTATTCGCACAGGACGAATGGCGGATGTTTCCGAATTTCACGCTCACCGCCGGCATTCGCTACGAAATCAACACTCCTTTCGACGACGAGACCACTCAACTCGGCAATTTCGACCGCAACTATCCGGGTGGCCGGCTGGTGGTGCAGGGGACGGAGGGTTTGGCGCTGATCAATCCCCTGTGGAAAGTAGCTGTGGGAAACACGCCGTTCGTGACCAACGATCAGGTTGGCTTGCCGCATACTTTGCGCAACACGTACTGGGCTAACATTCAGCCGCGTCTGGGTTTCGCCTGGAAGCCCTCCGGTAACGAGAACACGGTCATCCGAAGCTCGTTTGGCCTCTATTCGGTTCCAGTGCTAGGCGCGGTCCTGTATTCGCTAATGGGCGTCGACACCAGCTATTTCGCTGATTATCCTTCGACATTGACCAATCCGCGCACCTTCCCCAACGTGTTTGCCGGAAGCGGGACGATCGCCCCACACCCCAGCTACCGCCGCGCAAACCAGTACAACCTGAAAGATCCTCGCGTGATTCAGTGGAACTTTTCCATCGACCACAACTTGGGCTTCAACACCCTTGTGCGCGCCAGCTATACCGGCTCCCACACCTATAACTTGATTTACAGCCCGGATCTGAATCAGGTTGCGCCGAATACGTGGGGTTACGCCGCGCTCACCGCGACCGATGCCCTGCGCCAGCAGTATTTGAAGTACCCGAACTTTGCGGAAGTTTTGACGCGCGACAACGGTCCGAGCATGAAATACGACGCTCTGACGCTGGAGGTCAACCGCCGCCTGGGGCGGAATCTAACGTTCGCCAACAACTACACCTTCGCGCACAGCACCACCAACGCGCTGGGCGCAGTGCCGAATGGAGCCATTCCGGTGGGCGGGCAAGGCGACAACGGCAACAACGTGGCGAACTACTACAACATCGCCTCCGACTATGGCAATTCTTATTACACGCGCCGCCACCGGTTCGTCAGTTCGTTCGTGTACGATTTGCCGTTTGGCCGCGGTCAGAAGTTCGCGGGCAACGTGAGCCGCGCCGGCAACCTGCTGGTCGCCGGATGGCGGGTCACCGGCATCACTCTATTACAGAGCGGACCGTGGCTTACTCCCTACTTCAGCAGCAGCCTCTCCGATCCTTCCGGCACGAATCCGAGCCAGCGTTCGGTATCTCAGCAGCGGCCGGACTGCGTGCCCGGCCAGACGGGATACGAAAGCACTCCCACGACCGGGCTTTATTTCAACCCAGGCGCCTTCACGGCGCCGGCGAGCAATATCGGACGGTTCGGCACTTGCGGCTCGGGCATTTTGGAAGGACCGGGCACGGCTACGTTTTCGATGTCGGCGGGCAAGAGCTTCGCGCTGACGGAGCGCGTGGCGTTTCGCTACGAGGCGCAGTTCGCCAACCTGTTCAACATTCTGAACAAGGGCGTGCCGAACATGAACGTCGCCAGCAGCGGTTTCGGAAGCATTTCCCAAAGCCAGCCGGTGGAGCAAGCCGGTCCGCGGAGCATTCAGATGACGCTGCGGCTGAGCTTCTGAGGAGGGTTACCGACTCCGCACGATATCGTACTCCAAGCCAATCGTCCCGGTCTTTTCATACAGCCGCTGCTTTCGCAACTTGAGAGCCGCGCGCTCCGCAGGCGGTGGGAGTAGCGGAATGCCGCTTCCAAGCAGGACCGGGATCAGCGACACCTCGACACGATCCACCAGACGTGCCGCAAGGAGACTACGAAAGAGTTCACCGCCGCCGAAAAGCGCGATGTCCTTGCCAGGTTTCGCGCGTAACTCCGTTACGAAGTGCACCGCGTCGTCATTCACGATGACGTGAGGGTAGTCGGGCTGTCGCAACGTGCGAGAGAACACGACATTCTGAATGCCCGGCATAGACTTCGCGTCGTTGCCCATTCGCCCCATTGCTTCGAACGTTTTCCGGCCGATAAGGTAGGTGTCGAACTGACGCATCATTCCCGCAAAGTCGATCTCCGGGTCCATGACGATCCAGTCATATTCGCCATTAGGTCCAGCGATGTATCCATCGAGGCTCATCGCGCCGCCGTATCTGACCAGTCGCATAAATCCTCCCGCTCACCTACCTTTGTTGCGTCTGTCATTCTAGGTGATTGTGGGGCGGTATGCCGATGGCTGGTGATCGGAAGAACCAGAAAGAACGTGGTCGGCCTCTGTCGCTTACCGCAATGACGCAAATCCGTATCATCTCGGTCCGCCGCGCGCCCAGGTCGCCAAACTCAGCGCGTCAACCTGGACTTCCCGATTGATCTCGAGGCGAGGCGCGTGGGCGTGAGCCGTCAGGCGTTCATCAAGCTGAGGCTAGCGGATACCTTGGCCAGGGCGCGCGCTGAGCCGCCGCTCGAGGGTTGCTTATTCAATGGTGGGCTCCCGTTGGAGCATCTGCTTCTTGGCGCTTTCCAGAGCGTTCACGAGCGCCCGGATGGTCGGGTTGCCGGGGTCGAGCTCGAGGGCGCGGCGCGCCTCTTGGGCGCCGCGCCCGACATCGTGAACGCACAATAGCGACACGGCCAGGTTGTGGCGATTGATCGCGTCGTGGGGAAGCAGCGTGACAGCCTGCTCGAAGGAGTCCACCGCGGCCTGGAATTGGTCCGTCTTCATATATTCCACGCCAAGCAGACTGTGGACGTAGGCGGCGGACTCGGGGTACTTAGAAAGGACCTCGAGCAACTGTTTGATGGCTGCTGCATGGTCGCCTGTGTCGATCGTGTCCATAGCCTTGCGGAGCAAGCTGCGGACTTTTTCGCCAATCGGGTGGCGAAGAAGGTCTGCGGAGACGGCGCCCGAAGAGTGGCTATTTTGCGCTGCGAGCGGCCAAACAGCCAGGAGCAGCGCTACGAAAGCTCCCAAGGATTTTGCCGGTTTCATGCGTCGCCTTAATCCGATCTGTAGTTACAATTCAGTGTCTATTACATTACATATCAGTTACACGCAGTACAAGTAGTCTTCCGCTGGACCAGTCTTAGTACGGAGTTGCCGCCTGGTTGCAGTCGCGGGCCGGCCGGTTATCGAGGGCTTTCGCCCTGATTCCGCGCTGCACGGCGGCAGGTCTGCATGGTCGATACCCTAGCGAACAACGATGTTTCAGGATGCTTACAATTTGGACGTTCTCTGAGCACTCGGTGTCAGCAGCCGCAGCACCTCGGTATGAAGCGCCAGATTAGCCGAGGCGACAAGATTGGGTTGCCACACAACATCCTGGGCGCCGTCCAGAGAGCTGAGCGCTCCACCGGCTTCCCGAACACAAGGCACGATGGCAGCGATATCCCAAGGATTCATTCGCGGGTCGAAGGCGACGTCGATACGCCCCTGGCACAGCAGAGCGTAGTTGACGCAATCTCCGGACCAGCGAAAGCGGCGGGCTCGCTTGTAAAGGCGAGAGAGACAGACTGATGGCGACGACTCCCGTGGGTCCAGATCCGTGTGCTCGATGCTGGTCGAGATCACAAACGCTTCGGACGGATCGGTGACGGCCGAAGCGTGAATTCGTTGCGGCGCGCCTTGGCTGCGCCGGAGCCAGCATCCTTCGCCGGCCGCGGCGTACACGGTCTCGCCCAGCGCGTGCAGGCCGATCACTCCCGCGCGAGGCGCGCCGTTTTTCAGGTACGCGATCAATGTGCCGAACAGCGGCAGGCCGATCGCAAACGACGCCGTTCCGTCGACGGGATCGAGCAGCCACAAGTGCTCCGCTTCGCGCGCCTTATCGCCGCCAAACTCTTCGCCCAGAATCGCGTGATCCGGATACCGCTCTGCGATACGCTGCCGGAGCAATCGCTCCGCTCCTTTATCGGCTTCTGTCACTTCCGATCCGTCGGACTTGTGATCCACGGTGACGTTCCTCCAAAGCGGGAGGATGAATTTTCCAGCCTCTTCGGACAACGCCAGCGCAAACTCCAGGATTTCGAGATCGGAAGGGGAAGCCATGGCAGCTATAAGCTATCAGCCATCAGCTATCAGCTTAATCCCTGCCCCACTCTCCTACCGATCCAAGCCGTAGATGTCGTCGAAAAACCGCACTTCGCCGTTATCGAGCGCCATGGCGGTAACGTACACCGTGACCAACTGAACGGAGTGGTGGAGCTTGACTGCAACTGGGTCCGGCCCTTGCATTGCCTCATCGATGCGGTCGCGGGACCAGCCAGCTTCGTCGCGCAGAGCCCATTCCGCCAGGTCCTCGGCCTGCTCTACGCGGATGCAGCCATGGCTGAAGTCGCGGCGTGGCTTGGCAAACAGCCACGGAGCGGAAGTGGCATGCATATAGATTCCGTATTCATTCGGGAATTCGAACTTGGCCAACCCCAGGGTGTTCTTGGGGCCTGGGGTCTGCCGGAGCCGAAGCTGGCCGGAACGCAATTGGTCGATTTCGTCTTCCGAGATTGGGCCGTCTACAACTTTCCCACGCAGATTCACCATCTCGAGATGGTTGGCCGGCAAGAACGTGCGATCCTTCTCGATGTCCGACATCAGTTCATCGCGAGTAATTTTAGACGGCACGTTCCAGTACGGATAAAAGATGATGGTCTCCAGCCGCGAACGTAAGAGCGGCGTTTTGCGCTCCGGCGCTTCCCCAACGATGATTTTCATCTCCAGATCCACGTGGTAGGCGCGGATGGCTCGCAATCGAAACTCAGGCACATTCAGGACGATGGCAGGGCGGGTGGGATCGTAAGGCCGGCGTCGCCATCGCTCCAAAGCGATCTCCAATTGATGAACGCGAAATGAGAGCGGCGTGTTTAGTTGTTGGAGCGTCGCCTGGTCGATTCGGCCGTCCGGCTCGAGTCCATGGCGGGACTGAAATCGCTTTACGGCAGCAACGACGTCGCCTTCATAAACGTCTTCGTCAGCCAGCTCCGCATCGGCCGGAAGATCGCCCAGCCGCTGCAACAAGCGGGCCAAGCGCGGGACGCCTTCGTAGGTATCGCCGGGCTCCACAGGTTGTTCGGTTTCCGGCAGCTTCGGACCGTTATAGGCGGCAGCTAAACGGCGATACTGTTGGAGCGCGCGTAGCGTGCGGTCATATTCGTCCATTCTCGGACTCATGCAGGGCACACTACAGCCCGGCGTGGCTTGGGATTGTGGCGCTCGCTGGCGCTTCGGTCCGGCGCTGGGCGCGGTGCGCTGGCCCGGCGAAGACTCTTCTCGCGCTTGCTGGGAAACCGCGCAAACGCACGCTAAGGCGGCTATTCCGAGCGCCCACCGTCCAGGGTGCTTAGATCCCACATCAACGTGGATGCGCGCCGGGCGCTAACGCGGCAGACTTTCTACCTAGCCCAAGTTCATCAGGAAAATCAATAGTAGGACGGCCGCGCGGCGCCGCCTAGCAGAGAAGTATCCGCCCTGCCGTTCGTGTGCATTCCCTCTCCTCCGCCCCATGAGAACAAGAGATACACCATCGGAAAGCCGCCCGCGCGAAGCGTCAAACCCGCCGAGTAGCTGTGCCGCAGGTCGGAGAAATCGACATCCCCTCGGGTCAGCGCCACTTTTCCCGCATCAACCATTGCCGTTACGCCGATTGGCCACCGGTTGTACACAGAGTGCTCAAGGGCGGCGTGAAACAGAATCGTGTTGGGCGCCCGGAACCGGTAATCTTGAAAGCTGGACAAGGATAGGTCACCGTTAATGTCGCCGCCACCGAGGGTTGGCTGGAAATAGAACGGGATCTGATTAGCGGTAGCCCCAAATGATTCGTTGATGGTCAGGCGAAGATTGACGCTGCCTTCCAGAGCCCGCGTCGAACCAGGAGGCGGCGCAACCATAAGGGGCGGGCACTGGCGATTGGATTTATTTTTGTCCGTGGGATTCGCCGAACAATCGTCTGGGCCGTTGCCATCTCTCGCAAAAAACGATCGCGTGGCCCGATACATCAGAAATGTGTGCTGGAAGTCTAGATTCAATCTCTGAAAAGAAGGCGACGCGCCGCCTGAACCCACGAATTCCTTAAGGCCGGCGGAGTAGTTCAGATCGACATAACCGCGCGCGAGCGACGGTCTGATTCGGATACCCTGCCCGAACTGGGCATAGGGAGGCTGGTCCAACAGGCCCGGCGCAGTGATGGGGTTGTAGATCTGCTCAATGGATGGACTTCCCTGGCCAGAAGCGGGTCGTATATCTACAAACCGGCCGTTGGCTTCCCCATACAGCGATAAATGGAGAGGCGTTCCGACGGGCCAAAGGACGTTTCCTCCTGTAATGATCTCACGCTGGCCGAAATAAGTGCGTGCTGCCTCCGCGGTATTTGGTCCCAGTCCGAAATAGGCCAATTTATTGACCGATATGTTCTCACTGTAGAGCCGGAAAACAGGCTGTTCCTCGACGTGTACGCCGCGTCCTCCGGTCGCCGCATTGCCCACCTCGATTGTGGGACGGCGAATCCACAAGAAATTCAGGTAGGCGCCGGCGCGCCAGCTCCCGTTAGGCGTCGCGACCGCGTCGGTATTTAGACTGTTGCGCCAGTTGCTCGTCGTCCAGTGCCAGACAAAGGCGCCGCCCGCGCCGAATCCGTTCTGGGGCGCGAGGCTGCCGATGGCGATATGTAATGGATGCTCGGTGAATAGTGCATCGGCGCAGCTCGCGATTCCCGCGAAGCTGAAGCCCGGGCAACTCACGCCCAGCCGCTCCCATTCGGTTCGCCGCTCCGGCGCCACGGGCTGCTGCGCAGACGCGACTACCGCGAGCGAAATACAAGTCAAGAATATCGTCCGTTGCACGTGCCCTCCAGTTTTCAGTGCGCTAGCCACGAGTGTGCGCGTCAATGCGCCTTCGCAACTCGGGGATGAAAAATCGACGTGACTTTCCGAACGTACTCCGCGGCGTCCGCCTCTGTCCGAACATCTTCGAGCTTTGCGCCCGTTCGCTGTTCCGGCGGGAGCTTTTTTTCCGCCTCCAAGAAATGTTTCACCTGATGGAGCAGCAGGGTGTTTTTCACAAGTGGACGATTCGGATTGTATGAGCTCGGCTTGGGCCGCGGAATTTTAACTACGTTTGTTCGATCTGGCAAAGCATTCTCCTAGCTCTCATTGAAAAATGGCAGGTCCTCGGGCGGCCGCGCTTCATCGCCGAGCAAATCCAGAAACGTAGATGCGGCTTTTTCACGCGGCGAACGATTGGCGTAATCTCCAATAAAGAATTTCGTTACAGTCGCGGGAATGGAGGCATGTTCAAAAACACGCCCATGTACCCGATCTTCAGGGCCCGTCACCACGGTTCCCTTTGCGATCCATGGCGACACCAGAATGGCGGGAACGCGAACGCCAAGACGGTCAAACGCAAAAGGGTGACCCGTTCCCGTGGCGTCCGCGGAAGCAATGAACGGCTTTCCATCCGGGCCAAGGTCCGGGGTGCAGGAAGGCGGCGGCACATGGTCATAGATGCCGCCATGCTCGTCATAAACGATCAATAGCGCGGTATTGTCGCGGAGATTAGGATTCTCGATAATCCTGTTGTAGACGGAGGCAATGAAAATCTCGCCCGACTGTACATCGTGATCCGGATGCTGATCGGACGCCATCAATTCGCCTCCGTCCGGACCCGCGTGGTCGGTATAGTTCGGCTCGATGAAGCTGTAATCGGGCAACTCGGCGCGATCGATATCGTTCAGGAGCTGCTCGTATGTGACGAATATTTGAGGTTGATTGCTTAGCAAATTGACCACTTCCATGGTGGAGCTGGCGATATCGAAATAGTAGAGCTTGGCCGTGCGCCCCGCGGCAAGCATGCGATCGTAAATACTGATGTAAGGCGGTTTTACCACGAATGGATCCATGCCCACGCTGCCGAACGAAGTTCCGTAGTGCGCGAAAGCACGGTTGCAGATGGTTGGGCCGGGAATCGAAGAGAACCATCCGTTGAAGACGGCGAAGCTGCGGGCCAGATTCGTGAGGACGGGCAGTTGATCGGGCGTGAAGTAATACATGATTTTACGGGAATGCTCGATGTCGCCCTTTTGGTCGAAATAACTTTGCACGAAACCTTGCATCGAAGGAATGCCCGGCGGACCTTGCGTTCCGAAAAACAACTGCTTATTGACCGCGGGGAAATGATGGTCGGGATCGGGATCGAGCTGACCCTGAAAATCCGCTTTCGGAAGGACCTTGGCCGGTTCATTCGTCGTATCGAGGTTCGTTTCCGTTCCCGTCAGTCCGTTGATCCGCGGATCCATCTTTTTGAGGGCCCCGAGCATATGGTCGAAGGAGCGATTCTCCATCATGATTACAACGATGTGTTTGAGGTTATCTAGACCCTTAGGCATAAGATCTTTGTCAGATTGTCGTGGCGGTTTCCGAAATTCCGCTAAAGCCCCTATTCAGGATCTCTTTATCGTATGCGATGGCGGCGTCCTTAGCAACAATTTTCTTCGCGAACTCTTCGCTGCGCTCTCTAGCGCCGGAAGGAGCAGCCTCTTCTTCTTCTTCATTCTTCTTAGCGATCAGCGCCATTAAATCACGCCAGCGACTCCAGGATTTTTTGTGCAAACTGTTTGGCGCCCAAGACATTGGGATGTCCGGCGGAGGCGCGATAGCACTCTTCCCGCTCCACAATTTGAAGTTCGTCGAACGCCGCGTTGCACGACGCGCGCCGGGCGTTCGCCACCTCGTCTTCCGAGCTGAGATCCAAATCGTCCTTAAGACCCCACAGTAGAGTTTGCGGCGCGAAGACCGAATTGGCATCCGTGAATCCCGGGGCGACGTAGGCAATTCGGGCGTCGCCCGCCTCGGCCACCGCTTGCTCGATGCTAGCCGTCGATTCCGAAAAGAATTTCTCGCAGCGATCGATCACCGCCCGCACGAGCACGTTTTTGTCGATGAAATCGGGCGCCATGATCCCGTGACACCCGAGCAGATCGATCACCGAGGGGAAATGGCTTTGCGCGCTGACGATCGGATAATAGCCGGTTACGCGAATCTTGCAATCGGGCTTGCTGAAGCGGGTGACTGTCTTGCGCAAAAGCACCAACATGGACGCATGGCAGAAGTTTCGAGTCTTCGCGATCAAAATAGGAAAGGGCACAAAAGGATTGAGGATCGTCCGGACATCAACGTCGTTTATGCCGCCGTCGAGCAACACCAGGTCCACGGTTTCCGGCGAGTCGTTGAAATTGTCGCACTGCTGAATGATGGTGGGCTGCGGCATTGGCACTTCGCCATCAGCCGGCGAGCCTTCCACCGGATTCACGCCGATTACGGCGCCGGAGTGCGCCAGGCGCCAAAGGGTGATTCCGGGGTTGGCGTCTGCGAGCGCGTCGCGAACCAGGACGTCGAATTTGTCGGCCTCCGAGAGTCCTTGTCCCCAGACAATCGAGTCCCCCAGACTCACGATCCTCAAGGGCATGGATTTCGCCGTCCATTCTACATGAAGAAGACGGCAAATTTGTGATGTTTGTTAGACTGCCAGAATGCGGCGATTGGGCGCGCTGGCGAGTTGCGCATGGTTTGCTCTTGCTTGGGGAGTGGGCATGGACCGGGCGCAAAGTCCCGCCAACGTGCTAGTGGTTGTGAACGACAACTCGCCGATTTCGCGCAGGATTGCTGAGTACTACGAGCGCCGACGCGCGATTCCCTCAAGCAATGTCTGTCATATCCGCGCCTCCACGCACGAGGATATCGATCGCGTAGCCTATGACCGCGAAATCGCCGCACCCGTTGGGGCTTTCCTGAAAGAGACCCGCTTGGTGCAAAGCATCTTTTATATCGTCACCACGTCCGGGGTTCCGCTTCGCATCGAGGGGACGAGCGGGCTCGGAGGGGACGCAGCCTCTGTAGATAGCGAGCTGGCGGCGCTATATTTCGATCTCGCGCGAGGCAAGCCGCACCCGGTGGATGGGTCGCTCGAAAACCCCTTTAACGGCAAGAATCAGTCCGTGTTCCGCCATCCTGAATTCCCAATGTACCTGGTGACGCGGCTTACCGCCTACGATGAGCAGGGCGTCAAGCAAATCGTGGATTTGTCCTTGCGCGCGGTGAATCGAGGTAGGTTCGTCATCGATTTGAGCTCGCCAGACGACCATGCCGGAAATAATTGGCTGCGAACAGCCGCGGTCCTTTTGCCCAAGGACCGCGTGATTGTCGACGATTCGCCCCAGGTTCTTTATGATCAGACCGACGTAATCGGTTACGCGAGTTGGGGCTCGAATGACCAGCATCGCCACCGGCGGTTCGTGGGCTTTCACTGGCTCCCCGGAGCAATCATGACCGAGTATGTCTCCACCAATGGCCGGACGTTTGAGCGTCCGCCCGAGGACTGGAACATCAGCAACTGGCAGTCCCGCGAATTGTGGTTCCACGGCAGCCCGCAAACGTTGACCGCGGATTATATTTTGGAAGGCGTTACCGGCGCTTCGGGCCACGGATATGAGCCGTACTTGGCGATGACGCCGCGCCCGGATCTGTTGCTGCCGGCGTATTATCGAGGTCGGAATCTGGCGGAGAGCTACTATCTGGCAATCCCGCGTCTGAGCTGGCAGAACATCGTAGTGGGTGATCCGCTGTGTTCGCTGGGCAAGCCGAGACCTTACACCTTCTTCTCTCGCAAAGGCGCAAAGCACGCAAAGTTTTCCTTTGCGATTTTGGCGCGCTCTGCATGATTTCACAACCTTCTCCTTCATGACTCGACGCACTCAAGTGGGCATAGCCGGCGCGGGACCGGCTGGGCTGATTCTCTCCCATCTTCTTCATCTTGAAGGGATCGAATCGATCGTGCTCGAAACGCATACCCGCCCCTACATTGAGGAGCGAGTTCGCGCCGGGGTATTGGAGCAAGGCACGGTCGAACTGATGGTGAACTCTGGCGTGGGAGAGCGGCTGAAGCGCGAGGGCCTACTACATCGCGGCATTGGACTGCGCTTTGCCGGGCGCAGCTTTCGCATCGACTTTCAAGACCTGATCGACCGCACTATTACGGTCTACGCCCAGCAAGAAGTGATTAAAGACTTGCTCGCAGCGCGGATCGCCGCGGGCGGCGAGATCTTGTTCGAAGCCGAAGTGCTCAGCATGGGCGACTTGGAGAGCGAACGCCCCCGAATCCTTTACCGGCAGGGGGGCGAGGAGCACGAACTGGTCTGCGATTTCATCGCCGGATGCGATGGCTTCCACGGCATCTCGCGCGCCGCGGCTCCAGAGGGAGCGATCACTGTCTTTGAGCGCGTCTATCCATTCGCGTGGCTCGGGATTCTCGCCGCCGCTCCACCATCGTCGGAAGAAGTCACCTATTGCCACACGGATCGCGGCTTCGCGCTCTCCAGCATGCGCTCGCCCGAGCTTTCCCGCCTTTACCTGCAATGCGACCCTCAGGAGGACATCCGCAACTGGCCTGACGCGCGTATTTGGGAGGAGCTGCACACGCGTCTCGCGGCAGTGGGGGCACAGGAACTGACCGAGGGCCCCGTGCTGCAAAAGGGCATCACCGGCATGCGCAGTTTCATGATCGACCCGATGCAGTACAAGCGCCTATTCCTGGCCGGCGATGCCGCTCACATCGTGCCGCCGACCGGAGCGAAGGGATTGAATCTCGCCGCCGTCGACGTACGCGTACTCGCTCGGGCGTTGGGTGAGTTTTATGGCCGCGGCAGCCGCGATCTGCTGGACCGGTATTCCGCCATCTGTCTGCGTCACGCCTGGAAGGTGCAGCGCTTTTCGTGGTGGATGACCTCGATGCTCCACTTGTTCCCCGGCGACAGCGCCTTTGACCGCCGAAGACAGCTCGCGGAGTTGGATTACTTGACTGGCTCGCGCGCCGCGCAGCAATCGCTGGCGGAGAATTACGTGGGACTCGATGTTAGCCTTAACATGTGACTCGGCCATTCTTGGTGGTGCTGGCGCTCGCCACCGTAAGTGGAGTGTACGCGTTCCAAAGACCCTTTCGCGAATATCCAGGCCAGGAATACAGTAACTTCCCGCTGCCGCCGGATTACCAGGAAAGGACCGAATTCGTTTTCGCGCGCATGATGTATCCGCAAGGCAACTGGGGCATCTTCGGGCGGCTCTGGCGCTTTGACTGGCGCGAAGGACGCAGCGCATGGACCAACGACTACCCGCGATCGGATCGGCATTTCGTCCTCGCGCTGCGGAGGCTGACGCGCGTACAAGTACGCTCCGTTGAACAGCCTGTGAACCCGTTCGACGGCGACGACATTTTCAACTGGCCGTTTCTTTATTGCGCTGGTCCGGATCAATGGAACCTGACCGACGAGCAATACGCGAGGATTCGCGAATATCTGGCGCGCGGAGGTTTCATTCTCGGCGACGATTTCTGGGGCGAAAGCGACTGGTACTACTTCCAGCGCAACATGGATCGCTTGTTTCCGGGGCGCCCCATCGTCGAGATCGAAGACAGCGATCCCATCTTCCACACCGTCTTCGATCTGGATCAGCGCTATCAGGTTTCCGGCGCATGGAGCATCGGCGGGCTGCCGTACCTGAACGGCGGCGCCGATCCACATTGGCGCGCCGTCTACGACGATAAAAAGCGCATCACGCTCACTGTGCTTTTCAACCACGATACCGGCGATTCCTGGGAATGGGCCGACGACCCAGGCTACCCGGAGAAATACTCCGCGCTCGGCATCCGCACCGGCGTGAATTACCTCGTGTACGCGATGACGCATTGATGTGGGCGACCTTGTCCTGGTTCTAAACGCGGGCTCGTCCAGCCTGAAGTTTTCCGCCTACAGCCATCTCAAGGGCGAAGACTGGCGGCTGGAGCTGAAGGGCCAAATCGAAGGCGTTGGCGCGGGACCCCGGATGCAGCGCTGGAGCGCCGCCATGGACACAGTGTCCGCGCGGCTCAAAACTTTGCCGGATGCGAGGCGAGTCGCCGCGGTTGGGCATCGCGTGGTGCATGGCGGGTCGCGCTATGAAAAACCAACGGTAGTGACGCCGCAAGTTTTGGCCGAACTACACGACTTGACGCCGCTCGCTCCCTTGCATCAGCCGCACAATCTTGCGGCGATGGAAGCGGTCTCCCGATGGCTGCCCGGCGCGCCGCAAGTGGCTTGCTTCGACACCAGCTTCCACAGAACTCAATCGCATCTGGCGGAGCTGATTCCGCTGCCCGAGGAGATCCGGGGGAGGGGCGTGCAGCGGTACGGTTTCCACGGACTGTCTTACGAATACATCGCGTCCGCTCTTCCACAAGTCGCGCCGGAAATCGCCGGCGGGCGCGTGATCGTAGCGCATTTGGGAAACGGCGCGAGCCTTTGCGCGATGAATGACCGAAAGAGTCTCGATTGCACGATGGGCTTCACGGCGCTGGACGGACTTTGCATGGGCACTCGCGCCGGGTCGCTGGATCCCGGCGCGGTTCTGTACCTTTTCCAGAATTTGAAGCTCTCGGCGAGCGAAGTGGAGACGATCCTGTACCACAAATCCGGCTTGCTCGGCATTTCCGGCGTCAGCAGCGATATGCGAGATCTTCTCGCGAATAGCCAGCCGGAGGCGCGCCTGGCCGTGGATTACTTCGTGTTCCGCGCCTCGAAAGAGATTGGCGCTCTGGCAGCGGTATTGGGGGGGATCGACGGGCTGGTGTTCACCGCCGGAATCGGAGAAAACTCGGCGGAGATTCGCAGCCGGATTTGTGAGTCTTCGGCATGGCTAGGGTTGGAGGTGGACGCCCAATCCAACGCCCGTGGCGGTCCCCGGATTTCCAGCCGCGCCAGCAAGGCTTCTGCGTGGGTGATCCCCACCAATGAGGAACTGATGATCGCGCGCCACACGGGCTGGCTGCTTGGATGGACGCGAGAGGATAAAATGTAGCGGGTCAGAGTAGTGACGGCGCCTCTCAGAAAAGTCAGCAAATATGAGTTGGAGAAATTTCTAGGCGGGAGCATGGCCCACGTTTACCGGGCCAGGGACTGCGTCCTAGGACGGACCGTCGCTCTGAAATGGCTGACCGAACAAGGCGCCGCTGACGAAGAGACCAAAGCGCGATTCTTTCAGGAGGCTCGAATCGCGTGCCAGATCCGTCACGAAAACATTGTCCGTGTTTATGATTTTGGCGAGGAGCAGGGGCGGCCCTTCATCGTCATGGAGTTCCTTGAAGGCGAGAATCTACGCGATGCGATCCGGAATGGGCGGCTGGGCGATTTTCAAAACCGGATAGCACTGTCCTTGCAAATCGCGCGCGTGCTCACCCATATTCATACCCGCAAAATTATCCACCGCGACATCAAACCGGAGAATCTTCATATTGACCGCGAAGGGAAACTGCGGCTGATGGATTTTGGATTCGCCAAAATGGAAGGCGTCCACTTCACGCGTTCTGGATTCACTGTCGGCACGCCGTCCTACATGTCACCGGAGCAAGTCCTGGGGAAACCTCTGACGCCGCAGGCCGACATTTATTCCTTTGGCATTTTATTGTTCGAGCTGTTCACGGGCGCGAAGCCAGTGGCCGGCGGCTCAGTGGACGAGATTTTCGATCAGATCCTTAACCAGCCGCTGAAGTTGGGGCCTTTGGCGGCAGCCCGCGTTCCGGGCTCCGTTCGCGATCTGATCGCGCGCTGTACGGAGAAGGATCCGGCTCAGCGTCCCCGGTCGTTCGATCTGGTCTGCGAGGAACTGGAGCGCCTGAACGCGAAGCGAACCCTCGCGACCCGCGGGCGGCAAGCGTAAGCGCTCATGGACGAACCTCGCGTCCCCGCTCCAGTTCGCCAGCCGAGGAATCCAGGAAAATCGCTGATCCGGTTGTCGATCGTCGTGTACGGATCGGTGCTCCTGGTGGCCGCCCTCGCAGTGTGGGCGTGGTACTGGCTTCAGCCGCCTCCCCAGATTCCGGGCATGGTCTACATTCCAGCGGGAACGTTCCTGGCGGGCGCTGACAAACATCCCGTGAAGCTGCATGCTTTCTACATCGACGCCACGGAAGTCAGCAACGCCGAGTATTCCGACTTTTGCGAGGTCACCGGCTGCGCGCCTCCGGAAGGGGCTCGCAATCTTCCGGTGGTGAACATAACCATCGAGCAAGCGCGAGCCTACGCCCGATGGAGCCACAAACGCCTGCCGACGCCGCTCGAATGGGAGCGCGCGGCGCGCGGCAAAGACGGCGCCTTGTTTCCGTGGGGCGACGCCGAAGATCCGTCGCGCGCCAATGTGTCGAACAATTCCAACCTGGCTCGGCATGCCTTGATGCCAGTGCGCTCGTTCGGCGCATATCCCGCGTTTCAAATGATCGGCAATGCGTGGGAGATGGTGGAGGGCGAGACCGCCTCCGGAGTCGCTATCCGGGGCGGCTCATGCTTGACGCCGCTCTCCGGAAATCTGGCCTACGACTCGATGACGATCCCTGCGGCCGCCGCCGCGGGCGACATCGGTTTTCGCTGCGTGAAAGATCCCTGAGACCGTTCTCTTTATTACTGCCGCAATGCGTATACGAACATCGCAGTCCCGGCGTTCACGGCGATGTATTGCCGTCCGCCGACGGCGAAGCTCATCGGGGCGCTGTTGACCTGCCCTCCTAACGACGCATGCCACAAAAGATTCCCGTTGCGGGCATCGAGCGCATAGAAGTAGCCTTCGCGGCCGCCGCTGAACAAAAGGTCCGAAGCGGTGGTCAGCACGCCCGCCCAAGTGATGTCGTTCATCTTAAATTCCCACTTCTGATCGCCCGTCTTGGGATCGAAGGCGCGGACAACGCCATAGCCTTCGTTCTCGGTCTTATTGTTGGGCTGCAGATTCACTTGAGCCATCGGAGTATTGCCCAACGAGCGCCCGAATCCATTGGACTTTGTTACCATGGCGCCGCTATTTTCCCAGGCAGGAATGTACAACCAACCGGTGTGAGGGCTGTAGGAAGGCGGATACCAGTTGGTTCCGCCGAGGCCATGGGGCATGATCAGCGTCGGATGGTCGTTGTCCGTGCTTATAGGCACGCGCATCGGGCGGCCGCGCTCATCGAAGCCGCTCATCCACGTCACTTTCGTGAACGGCTTGCCCATAAGAAATTGGCCTGTGGCGCGGTCGAGCACGTACCAGTTGCCATTGCGGTTGGCCCACATCATCACTTTGCGCGGGCGGCCCTGATATTGGATATCCGCCAGCACGGGGACTTGCGTGGAGTCGTAATCGAATTCGTCGTGTGGAGTGAATTGGTAATACCACTTCAGCTTGCCGGTGTCGGCGTCAAGCGCGACCACGCAATCGCTGTACAAGTTGTCGCCGATCCGCGCGTCGCCGTTCGTGTCGGGCGCGGGATTGCCGATGCCCCAATAGGTGAGATTCTGATCGGCGTCATACGCGCCGATGTTCCAGATGGCCGCGCCGCCGGTCTTCCAGGAGTCTCCCGCCCAGCTTTCATGGCCCGGCTCGCCCGGAGCGGGAATGGTGTAGAAGCGCCAGACTTCTTGGCCAGTCTTCGCATCGAAGGCGACGATCTGGCCACGCGTGGGGCCATCGCCGCCCGCGGTGCCGACGATCACTTTGTCTTTCACGATCAGAGGGGCGTGGGTGATGACGTAGCGGTCCGCGGCGTTGGCGACGGTCGTGTCCCAAAGCTTCTTTCCGTTCTTCGCGTCGAGAGCGACAATGTGCGCGTCGAGGGTTCCCATATACAGCGTGTCGCCCAGAATGGCCAGACCGCGGTTTACGCGTCCGCAGCAGGGGCGCGCTTCAGGCGCGGGCGTGTAGGGAAACGTCCAGAAGGGGCGACCCGTGACGGCGTCCAGCGCGACCACGTCGTTCGGCGCCTGGATGGTATATAGGACGCCATCCACCACCAGCGGCGTCGCCTCGAATTTTTCCAGCGACCGCGCCTGCCACACCCATTGCAACTCCAGGTTCTTGACATTGGCAGGTGTGATTTGCGTGAGCGGGCTGTAGCGCTGGCCGTCGATCGATCGGGAATAGCTGAGCCAGTTCTGAGGCTCGCGGTCGGGATGCAGCAAGCGGTCGAACGTGACGCCTTGGCCCAACAGGGCGCCGGCGCAACAGAGCAGCGGCAGAGCGCGAAGAATCATGGATATCAGCATACTAGAGAAGGTCGGCGCGAACGTCGCAGCCCGTCCGCCCCGAGGTTTGACCATGGTGCAAACGGGGCGTGGAAGAGATCGCGATTTCGAAATTCAAGGCCACCTGCCTGTCGGTTCTAGAGCAGGTTCGAAAGACGAAGAAGCCCATTTTGGTTACGCGTTTCGGCAAGCCGGTCGCCCAAATCGGGCCGCCACCGCCACCGCGGCCGAAACGGCGAGCCAATTGGATCGGCGACATGGAAGGCACCGTCATATTCCTTGGCGATGTTACTTCACCCGCTGCACCCCTAGAAGAGTGGGATGCGTGGCGCTGATGATTTTCTACTAGATACCCAGATTTGGCTGTAGAGCCGGTCAGCGCCGAAGTGAATCTCCCGCAGGGTGGATCGCATCTTGTCCGACTCTCGCCACGAGTTATGGCTGTCGCCGATCAGTCTTTGGGAAGTGATCCTCTTGCTTCGCAGAGGACGTGTTGCTTTGAAGGATGGGCCCTCTACTTGGATCTCACATGCCCTCTCGATTGTCACATTCCGTGAAGCGCCTTTGACTCACGAGGTGGCGCTTGCGACCGAGGATGTAGTTCTCGCTCATTCGGATCCGGCTGACAGACTTCTCGCCGCGACCGCGAAGGTGTACGGATTGACGCTGATCACCGCCGACGAAAATCTGATCCGCGGCAAAGGCTATTCGGTCTTGGCCAACCAGACTTAAGGCGCGCTATTTCTTTAGCGCCGACTCCCAGTTCAACACCACGGTAATCGGCTCCGGTTTCTCCGGCTCGCCGGGAGGAACGGCCAGAAGAAATCGCTTCAAATCCCGCGTCGCAGTCAAGGAGGCAGTCGCCGTGGGAACGCGGAACATAGGCTGGGGCGATCCGGCTCGGAAGGCAGGAGATGTGCTTATCTCGACGGACGACAAACTTCCGTCAAGCCCAAGCAGGACAATTTCCTTGCCGTCGTCTCGCCAGAAAAGAGACTGGGCTCCGTCTTTGGAGATCTGCCACTTACCGTCGCCGAGAACGGGCGCGCCCGATGGTCCCGAAGCCAAAAACGGACGCACGTAAGCTTCATGACGGCCGGATTCGTTCGAAAGGTAGCCGATCCAGCGCATATCTTCGGAAAAGAACGGATTGATTTCCTGAAACGCAGTTTGAAGCAGTGGAACGGGTTTGCCGGCTCCGCCGCCCGTTTCCAGCGGCAGCACCCAAACGTCGTTTTTCGTGCCTGGATCGCTCGCCACGTAGAGCAAATACCGCCCATCGCGAGACCAACTCGTCACGGTCTTTCCATCGGGAGATGTGAGCAGCGGTTGCTCCTCCAAGGCGCCGTTGGAAGGCTTCACGTACAGACCCAGGAGGCCCGGACGCTGGGAGGAAAACGCAATCTTGCTTCCATCGGGCGACCACACCGGATAGCCGGCGGCAGCCGGATCAAATGTGAAGCGCGTGTCGATGCCCCTCGTCAGATCCATGATCCAGACATCCTGCTGCCGGAGGTGCGCCACTCGGGCGCCGTCAGGCGATAGGTCCATGCCGCTATAAGTCCCTGGCTCTCCTACGCGGCTGAGCATGTTCCCTTTACGGTCGTACCAGGTGAACTGCGTAAGGTTCGCCGTCCCGCCGGTTCGGTAAGCGAGCACGCCATTCGACGAGACGGAAAATCCCCCGGCGGAGCCAAACGTGGCCACCCGGTCGGCGAGGGGCACTGCCTCGCCTGCAAGCTCCAGGTGGCGGACATCGAAGGGCTGGGCCATGAGCGTGTTGCCGCGTAGGAAGAGAAGGTATCCGCCACTCGGGATGGAAGAAGGCGCGAAGGTCGCGGCCAGGAAGCTTTCCAGGATTGGCTTTGTGGCCTGCTCCGCTGGTTTCGCGTCGAGAGAACCGGCGTAGATGCCACGAGTGCTACCGACGCGTAGATAGAAATGACGTCCGTCCGGTAGAAAAACGGGGAATGTGTGGTACCCTTCCGCTTGCGCGAGCGCGGTTACCGGCGTGGGCGTGCCTCCGGAAGCCGATACCCGTTCAATCGGACCCGCCCCGCGGCCGCCGAAAATGATAACGCCGTCCGCGCTCCAACTTCCCGTCCCGACAGCATTGGGCGACTGGCACAACGTTTGAGGAGCAGAGGCGCCGGATGCGTCAACCTTTTTCAAGGTATTTCCGATGCCGAACGCCAGAAACCGGCTGTCCGGCGACCAAAACGGGCTGACGGCTTGTTCCGTTCCAGCGACCACTCTGGATTCGAGCGTATCCATGTCGCGAATCCAAAGCCTTTGCATGCCATCCGCACCGGCGGCCGTGTAGGCGAGCCTCCGCCCATCCGGCGAGAGAGGCATGTAGAAATTGCTGCCGATCGCGAGCGCGAGTTTGGGGGATTCGATGTGAAAGCGCACCTGCGCGGGCGGCGCGGGCGGCTTTTCGCGGAGATGCAGGAAGGCCCCCGGAGCAAGCGCCAGCACCGCCGCTCCTGCAACTGACCACGGCATCCAACCGCTCCCTTGCGGTCGCGGCTCGGTTGCTAAGGTCGGCGCCTCTACCAGCGCCATCGCGTCGCCGATGTCGCGCAACCGCTTCTTCGGATCCTTCTCCAAACACCGCTGGAGGAGCTTTCGCACGTTTACCGGCGCCCGATCCAAATTCGGGTCCGCCGTCACGACTGCCGCCAGCAGATCCGTCATCGTCTCGCCCTGGAACAGGCGCTGCCCGGTCACCATTTCATACACCACCACGCCAAAAGCCCAAATGTCGGCGCGCTTGTCCACCGGCTTCCCACGCGCCTGTTCCGGCGCCATATATGCTGCGGCGCCCAAAATCATGCCCGCCTCGGTCCCGCCGATGGTGATCGTTGGCGAGTTTTCGCCGGGCGCGGCCGCGCCGCTCATTTTGGCCAGTCCAAAATCCAGCACCTTCACGCTGCCATCAGGCTTGAGCTTTATGTTGCCCGGCTTCAGGTCGCGATGGACTATGGCTTTTTCATGCGCCGCCTCCAGCGCTTCCGCGATCTGCCGCGCGATTTCGAGCGCTTCCGCCACAGGAATTGACCCATCTTGGATGCGTTCCGCCAGCGTCGGCCCCTCCAGCAACTCCATCACCAGGAAGTTGGGGCCCACGTCGAACAGTGTGCAGATGTTGGGATGATTCAAAGAAGCGACAGCGCGCGCCTCGCGCTCGAATCGCTCGCTGAACTGGACAGCGGAAACTTTGACGGCGACCTCGCGGCCCAGGCGCGGATCGCGCGCACGGTACACTTCGCCCATGCCGCCCGCACCGAGAGGCGCTACGATTTCGTAGGGACCGAGGCGATCGCCAGCAGAGAGGGCACCAGTTCGGACGATTTTATCAGAGCGGCACATGGCCGGCGCGGTGCTTGCTTAGGAAACTCGCACTGATTGGCCGCGCCAGGCTCCGTTGTGCCGCTTGTCTCTGAGGAGTTCAGCCGCGCTTCTTCTCAGGTTCCTTGCCCGGCAGATTCTCCGGATTCTCATGCACCCGCGCGCGGAAGGCGGCGTTCATTCCGGCGGCCAGCGACACGACGCCATCGCCGTATTTGTCGCGGAGCTTGTCGACGGCATGGAGGGTTTTGCGCCAGGTTTCGGCTTTGTCGCCATCGAGCAGGCTGGCTTGGCCCTCGGCGTTTCCGAGCTGCTGCGCGTAGACTCCAAGCAAGCGGATCGGCTTGCCGGTCCAGGCTTTGTGGAACAGATCGCGCGCCGCAGCGGCGAGATCCGCGTCGATCTGCGTTCCATGATCGAGCGTGCGCGAGCGGGTGAATGTGGAGAAATCCGAGTAGCGCAGCTTAATCTGGACGGTGCGGGCCCACAAACGGTGATCCCGTAAGCGCCGCGCTACCATTTCCGACAGCCGCACCAACATTGCGTCCAGCTCGCCTGCTTCGGGCGTGTCGACGGAGAACGTGTGCTCGTGGCTGATAGATTTGGGATCGCCGCCTTCGCCGACTTCCGTGTCGAACCAGCCGCCGGCATCGAATCCTTTGGCCTTGCCCGCAAGAGCCAAGCCCCACTGCCCGAAGCGCTCTTCCAGAAACGCTTTCTCCAGCGCGGCCAGATCGCCGACCTTACGGATGCCGCAGGCGTGCAAATTGCGTTCGGTGACTTTGCCCACGCCGGGAACCTTGCGCACGTCGAGCGGCGCGAGGAACCGCGCTTCCTCGCCCGGCAGGATCCACAAAACTCCGTTCGGCTTGGCTTGATCGGAGGCGACCTTGGCGACCATCCGCGACTGCGCCGCGCCGATCGAGCAGTTTAGGTCCGTCACCCGTTTCACCGCATCATGCAACTTGTGCGCCGCCGCGAGAGGCGGCCCGTGGAGCCGCTCCGTGCCGGCCAGATCGAGATAGGCTTCGTCGATCGACGCCATTTCGACGCGCGGCGAAAATCTCTGGAGGACTTCATAGACTTTGCGCGAGTATTCGATATAGCGATCGCGGTGGCCCTCTACAAATATCGCCTGGGGGCAGAGGCGGTAGGCAGTGCGGAGAGGCATCGCGGAATGCACGCCAAACTTCCGCGCGGCATACGACGCGGCGGAGACGACGCCACGCTCGTTCGGCCGCCCACCCACGACCACGGGCTTGCCTTTGAGCGAAGGATCGAACAATTCTTCCACGGAGACGAAGAAGGCGTCCATGTCGAGGTGAAAGTAGAGCCGGCTCACGGTTTCCTGGCGACGGCCACGCGCGGAATCCCAGCCAGGTCGGCTTTGGTTTCCACTTGCCTCCACGTTTTCAGCATGGCGCAAATCCGTTCCGAGGCGCTCCATCCGATTTCCATGATCAGAAATCCGCCAGGCCGCAGCAAGCGCCATGCGTCGGGAATGAGGCGGCGGTAGAGGTCGAGCCCGTCGGGGCCGCCGAACAGCGCCACGGGCGGCTCGAAATCGCGCACTTCCTTCTGGATTTCGCCGGAGCCCGCTTCCGGCACGTACGGCGGATTCGACACGACAAGATCGAACGCCTCCGCGCGTAGCGCCGATCCGAGGTCGCAGGCGATGAACTCCACAGTAGCCCCAAGCCCGCGCGCGTTGGTGGCGGCGACTTCCAGAGCCTGCTCTGACACGTCCGTGGCGAGCATACGCGCCTCCATTTCGAGAGCCAGCGTCACGGCGATGGCGCCGGAGCCGGTTCCGATATCGGCAATGACTTTGGCGCCGCTTACGCCCTCCAAAACTGCCTCGACGACGTGCTCTGTCTCCGGCCTGGGGATCAGCACCTCGGGCGTCACACGAAACTCGCGTCCATAAAATTCCTGGCGGCCCGTGATGTACTGGGTGGGTTTGCCCTTCAGCCGTTCGTGCAGATAACGGCCGTAATGAATCCACCACAGCTCGCGCAGTTCTTCGTCATAGTTCGCGTAGAGCCAGGAACGATCGCGTCCGATCGCGCGGGCCATAAGAACTTCGGCGGTAAGGCGAGGCGCCGCGATCTTGGCTTCTTCCAATAACCGCTGTCCCTGCAATAAAGCGGTCCGGATGTCCATTAGGAAGCTGAAAGCTGACAGCTAATAGCTGACAGCTATCTTACGCCGCTTCGCTCTGTTCTTTGAGCTTTTCGGTCTGGTAATAGGTAGTGAGCGCGTCCACAATCGGATCGAGCTTGCCGTCTATCACTAGATTGAGCTGATGCAGCGTCAGTCCGATGCGGTGATCCGTGACGCGGTTTTGAGGGAAGTTGTAAGTGCGGATCTTCTCGCTGCGGTCGCCGGAGCCGACCATGGTGCGCCGCTCAGCTCCGATCTTTTCCTGCTGCTTTTCCAGTTCCAATTCGTAGAGGCGGGAGCGCAGCACGCGCAGCCCTTTGGCGCGATTCTTGATTTGTGATTTCTCGTCCTGGCAGGAAACCACCAGACCCGTGGGCAGGTGCGTGATGCGAACAGCGGAATAAGTAGTGTTGACGCTTTGCCCACCCGGTCCGGAAGAGCAAAAGGTGTCGATGCGAATGTCCTTGGGGTCGATATTGATTTCGACTTCATCCGCTTCTGGCAGCACTGCGACGGTGACCGCGGACGTATGGACGCGGCCTTGCTGCTCGGTTTCCGGCACGCGCTGCACGCGGTGAACGCCACTTTCGTATTTGAGCTGGCTGTAGACCTTGTTGCCGCTCACCAGCGCGATGACTTCTTTCAAGCCGCCGACGGCGGATTCGCTCGCCGAAGTGACTTCTACATTCCAACGGCGCGACTCCGCGAATCGGGTATACATGCGAAATATCTCCGCGGCAAACAACGTCGCTTCGTCGCCACCGGTGCCCGCCCGAATCTCCAGAACGATGTTCTTCTCGTCATTCGGATCCTTGGGCAGCAATAGAACCTTCAGCTCTTGCTCGATCTCCGCCAACTGCGGCTCCAGGTGGAGGATTTCTTCGTCCGCCATAGCGCGCAGGTCGGCGTCCGAATCATTGAGCATCGCCCGCGCATCCACAAGATTCTGGTGGGCGGTTTTCCACTCGCGATACTTGGCCACCACTTCGGTCAACTCGCTCTGCGCCTTGCTGATTTTGCGATATTGCGCGGCGTCGGCGATGATGGCGGAATCCGCCATTTGCTCCGTGAGCGCTTCGAAGCGGCGTTCGAGATCGTCGAGTTTCTGACGGTATTGCATAAGTGGAACAGGCTTTAGCCTGTTTTAGTTTAAGCGACGACCAACTCGCCGCCTTGCCGGGCTTCCAACGCCATGGCGCCGTTCAGCGCATGAATCGCCACGGCCGCCTGCGAATCGTCCGGCGGCTTGGTGGTGATCCGCTGAAGCCACAGACCCGGCGTCGACAACATGCCCAAGAGCGTTCCTTGCCGCCGGGCGGCGAAGCGGATCAGTTCGTAGCTTAGTCCAACAATCAGAGGCAGGCAAGCGATACGCAGCAGAAATTTCGCCAAGAACCCATGCACGGGTAGCAGGGCGTAGACAATGGCTGACACCACCAGCATCACCAGCAAAAAGCAGGTTCCGCAGCGCGGATGGTAGGTGGTGAACTTCTGCGCGTTTTCCACGCTGAGCGGCTTGCCGGATTCGAAATTGAACACGACTTTATGCTCGGCGCCGTGATATTGAAAAACCCGCCGGATATCCTTCGGACGCGACAGCAGTAGCAGGTAAGCCAGAAAGATCGCGATGCGAAGCGCGCCGTCCATCATGTTCACAGCGAAAAGGCCGGAAAGAGCCGGAACCGCGTGCCCCAGGCTGGTGGCCAAGAAGAGGGGCACGAATTTATACAGGAACAGAAACACCAGAACGGAAAAAATCATGCTTCCCGCCATCATCCAGGAACTGGCCTTAGAGGGCTGCTTCAGGTTGCCTTTTGCCACCTCCTCGGCAAGAGCCTGATCGAACGAATATTTCAATGCCTTGCTGCCGAGCGCCATAGTCTGACCAATGCGGCCGACTCCGCGCAACACAGGCCAGCGGAAGATCGGATAGCGCTCGGAGACTTTCTGGACCGGTCTCTCTTCCGTGACGATCTGCCCATCCGGTTTGCGCACAGCGATGCAGCAACTATGCGGCGCGAGCATCATTACGCCCTCCATGATGGCTTGGCCGCCGATGAGGGTCTCCTCGCCGCCCTCGAGAATCGGCAGCATTTGCAAGTGCGCCGAGAGGCGCAAGAATCGTGCGATAGACACTTAGGGCTCCTCTTTCGATTATAGCCGCGACTGCCGAAAATAGCGCGCCTTAGCGTTGTTATCATGGAACATGATCCCCGAAACGATCCCTGAAGGCCTCACTTTCGACGACGTTTTGCTGCTTCCTTCGCGCACCGAATTGGTTCCCGCCGAGACCGACACCCGGACCTGGCTCACACGAAAGATTGGGCTGAACATTCCCATTGTGAGCGCAGCTATGGATACGGTGACCGAATCCCACCTGGCCATTGCGCTGGCGCAGCAGGGCGGCATCGGAATGGTTCACCGCAACATGCCCATCGACCGCCAGGCCGAGGAAGTGGACCGCGTGAAGCGCTCGGAAAGCGGGATGATCGTCGATCCCGTCACCGTGGAGCCTGAGCAGCAGATCGCCGACGCGCTGGAGGTCATGAAACGGTTTCGCATCTCCGGCGTGCCGGTGACCAAGGACGGCAAGCTCGTGGGTATTCTCACTAATCGCGACCTGCGGTTCGAGACGCGTTTCGATCTGCCGATCTCGAGCGTGATGACCAAGGAAAACCTGGTCACCGTGGGAGTGGGGACGACTCTCGAAGAGGCCGAGGCGATTCTTCATCGGCACCGCGTGGAAAAGTTGCTGGTGGTGGACGATCAATACAACCTCAAAGGCCTGATCACCGTTAAGGACATTCAGAAGAAACTCAAGTATCCGAATGCCGCCAAGGACCCGCAGGGCAGGCTGCGAGTGGGCGCGGCCGTCGGATCATCGGGAGATTTTCTGGAGCGCGCCCAGGAGTTGGTGAGCAAGAAAGCGGACGTGCTGGCGATCGATTCGGCGCACGGGCACAGCCGCGGCGTGATGGAGGCTGTTAAGACGATTAAGCGCAAACTCCCCGATGTCCAGCTTCTCGCCGGTAACGTGGCCACGCGGGAAGGCGCTTGCGACTTGATCGCGCTCGGCGTGGATGGTATCAAGGTCGGCATCGGCCCAGGATCGATTTGCACCACGCGCGTGGTAAGCGGAGCAGGCGTTCCTCAGATCACCGCTATCGCCGAATGCGCAAGGGCCACAGCCGGCGCGGGCGTTCCGCTAATCGCTGACGGCGGCATCAAATTTTCCGGCGACATCACCAAGGCCATCGCGGCCGGCGCCGATTGCGTGATGATCGGGAGCCTTCTGGCGGGCACCGAGGAGAGTCCCGGCGAGACAATTCTGTATCAGGGCCGAACGTTTAAGAGCTATCGCGGCATGGGCTCGCTCGGCGCGATGCCGCAGGGATCGGCCGACCGCTACGCACAGGACACCAGCGGAAAGCTTGTTCCTGAAGGCATTGAAGGTCGCGTGCCGTACAAAGGCATGCTGGCCGAATTGGTATATCAGCTTGTCGGCGGGTTGCGCGCCGGCATGGGCTATTGCGGCTGCGGCACTATTCAAGAACTGCGCGAACAAGCCAAATTCCTGCGCGTGACCTCCGCGGGACTTCGCGAAAGCCACGTTCACGACGTCATCATCACCAAAGAAGCTCCAAACTACCGGCTGGAGTAAAACTCAGTTCACTTGCGCGGGGGAGGCCGTGGCCTCCAAATACCGCTC
The DNA here is from genome assembly GCA_035631295.1 of Bryobacteraceae bacterium. Lineage (GTDB taxonomy): Bacteria > Acidobacteriota > Terriglobia > Bryobacterales > Bryobacteraceae > Palsa-187. The sequence goes on from DASQJB010000407.1 coordinate 49,483, forward strand.
CACGGTGGAGACGAGGTTGGCGGGCTGAACTGGCTTCGAAATATAAGCGCTCATTCCGGCCTCCAGACATCGTTCGCGATCGCCACTCATCGCGTGGGCGGTCATTGCGATGATAGGCGCCTCCTCCCATTTGGGATTACGGCGCAGTAAGCGCGTGGTTTCTAGCCCATCCAACACCGGCATCTGGACGTCCATGAGAACCACGTCATAGGGCGCTTCGGCCCCCTCGAGTTGTTCGATAGCCTCCCGGCCGTGGTTTGCGATATCGATGCGATAACCTTTCTTGCCAAGGATCGCCACGACGGCCTTCTGATTGACAGGATTGTCTTCCACCAGCAAGAGCTGCGCCGCTGAGCTGCCGCCCAGCCGCGGTGGCGCGGGCCGGCTTGAGGACCGGAGAGGCCACTTCGCGCGCCGGCAGGGGGACTCCTCCGGGAT
>DASQJB010000408.1:0-8226 GCA_035631295.1 Bryobacteraceae bacterium
CGGGCGATCAGAGCGGCTGCGGGATCGTTCAGCGAACGCACGCCACACAGCAGCTCATACTCGCCGTCTAATTTGGAGTGCGATTCGATAGCCGGGGCAAGGCCCTCATCCAACCCATGCACCGGCTTCAGGATGGAGGCAGGGAAACTAGGCGTCCCGACGAGTCGGGACGCGGCAGGCTGAGAGCCTGCGCCACGAGCGGAGCACGACAGTCTGTCCTCGAGCCCCGTGGCGCAGGCGCTCGTGCCTGCCGCGTCGAGACCCGTCTCGACGCCTGGCTGGTGAGAAATCCGGGCTAGCGGTCGCGGCCGAGAAACGGCCTTCGCCCGGAAGCGCGCGCAGGCGACCATCGCTAAAGCCTGATAGGCACAGGCCGCGACGGCGATCGCCCAGATAATCACACAGCTAGCAGCGCCACGCCGCCCGCGACCAGGGCCGCGCCGATCCAGCGCTTGAAGTCCACGCGCTCCCTAAGCACGAACCGCGCCAGGATCGTCTCTATCACGAAGGTCGCCGCCGAGGCCGGAACGGCGAAGCTTAGATCGGCTACCGAAAGCAGCGTCATGAAAGCGAAGAACGAAATGGCCATGCAGATTATGGATAGGATGAGGCGTTTCTTGGTGGCCAGCGTGGCGGCGACACGCCCCAAACGTCCGCCACGAATCCGGATCTCTCCCTGCTGTTTCATCTCGAAGCTTTGGAGCGTGTCGGCCGATACCGTCGCGGCCACGACGATGCCCACAAGAATCCAGGCTTTCGTCATCGTCCCGATGGAGTTCGAGCCGGAGTCAAACTCACCAGCAGCGTTCCCACGGCAATCAGCACCGTGCCCATCCAGCGCGTGGCGCTAACCTGCTCTTGCAGCACGAAACGCCCCAGCAAAGCGTTGGCGATATAACCTATGGCCGTAATAGGCAGCACGTAGCTCATATCCGCCCAGCTCAGCAACGCCATGCGCGACAGCAGCCAGACGACAAGGAAGACGATTCCCAGAGCGACGTAGGGACTGAAGATGGCCAGCACATAGTCCAGAGGGGAGGCCAGAGTGCGGTGCTTCATGCCCACAGTAAGGGCAAGATTGCCTATCGGCTGCGTCAGAATCACCAGAATCAGGAAGAACCGAGTCTTCCAACGCAGCCGGCTGTCCATTACAAACTCGACCAACTAGTTTACAGCGCCCTCTCTACTTGCCTGCGAGAGCGAAGGATCGGCGCCGGCGGCGCGGTAGTCGGCAATGTACTTCTTGCGCTTGTGGCGCAGGCTCAGGTAGGTTTTGGCCTCCTTGTAGAGCCGTTTCCTCTCATGGCCGTCGAAGAGCGCCTTGCGGACAATGCGCCACGCCGCCTTGGGCCGGAAATAGTATTCGCCGTAAAAGCGCTCGACCCAGTCCACCAATTCGGCGCGGTCTAAAATCCCGGGGTAGACCACGTTCGGCAGTTGATGGCCTTCGTTGTCCGCCATGTTGATCTGCACCAGGTTGTTCTGCTTGGCGTATTCGTAGAACTCGGTGCCGGGAAAGGCGTGCGCGATGGAGACCTGAATGGTCTCGACGTCCAACTTCTTGGCGAAATCGATGGTGTTGCGGAGAGTCGTGCGCGTTTCGCCGGGCATCCCCACGATGAAATCGCCGTGGATCACCAGTCCCAGCTTATGCGCGGCGTCGGTGAAGCGCCGGGCCATATCGATGGTGGCGCCTTTCTTCATGTTCTTCAGGATCTGCGGGTCGCCGGTTTCGTAGCCGACAATCAACAGCCGGCAACCCGCGTCCTTCATGGCCTTCAGGGTCTCTTCGTCCGTAGTCACGCGCGAAGTGCACGACCATGTGAAGTTCAGCTTTTCCAGTTCCTTGCACATCTCCAGCGTCCGCTGCTTGCGGTAATTGAAGGTGTCGTCGTCGAAGAAGATCTCCTTCAAGCCGGGAAAGCTATCCAGCGTGTACTTGACCTCGGCCGCGATGTCTTGCGTGGAGCGCAGCCGCCAACGGTGCCCGGAATGCGTCTGCGGCCACAAACAAAACGTGCACATAGCCGGACAGCCGCGCGTCGTGTAGAAGGAAATGTACGGATTTAGCAAGAACGGAACATTGTACCGGCGGAAGTCCAGGTCGCGTTTGTAGACTTTCGTCACCCAGGGGAGCGCGTCCAGGTTTTCGATATACGGCGCCTCCGGATTATGGACGTTGGTTCCGTTGTTGCGATAGCTGACGCCGGGAAGCTCGCCGAGCGGCGCGCCATTGGCGTAGTTCGCGATCTGGTAGTCGAATTCACGGCGGACGATAAAATCGATGGCCTTGCTCGCGTTCAAAACCTTGTCCGGCTCGATCGTCACGGGCGGGCCGACGAAAGCAACCTTCATGCGGGGATTGGAATCCTTCATCATCTCCGCGATCTTCACGTCCACATGAAAGCCGGGTGAGGAAGTGAACAGTATCAGCAGTTCGAAATCCTTCCCGGTCTGCACGCACTGCTCAATCGAGATGCCATGCGGGGGCGCGTCCAGCACCTTGCTATCCGGCAACATTCCCGCGGGGTAGCACAGCCAGACCGGGTACCAATAAGATTCGATTTCGCGAGTCGAGGGCCAGCGCGATCCCGCGCCGCCATCGAAACCCTCGAAGGAGGGGGGATTCAAAAACAGAGTTCTCATGCTCGTTTAGGGCGGGCTCCGTTTCTTGACAAGCGGCTAAGGAGTAGAAACTTCTACCGCCTGGCCGATTTGTTCCTCGTTTTGATCGCTGCCTTGGGGCGTAAAGTTGGTGAAATTGATGCTCAGCTCGGCGCGGCCCACGATGCGTGTATCCACTGTGCTTTCGAGATGCGAGGGCAGCGAAACTCCATCCCGCAGCTCGAATTCCTGGACAAACTCCACTCTCTTGACGAAAACCGAAGGGCTCTTCACCCATTCACCGGAGATGCGCACGGGCATCCCGGTTTCGGCGTCCAGCCAAAGCTCTCCCTTGAACAATCCGACTTTGTAACTGCTCCACCAGTGCTTTTTCCTGGGGTCAAGCTGCAGGACGTCGATGGCGCGATCGTCCTGGTTCATCCGGGCCTTCAAATGGAACCGGTAATTGGCGGGCGTTACGGCCACCGCGCTCGCGTCGTGGCCGTCGGTTTCCAGCGACAGGTAGCGCGCGATCACGTCCTGTTTCACCGTACTGTCACCGGAAAACCCCAAAGCTTTGTAAGTGATCTTTCCCAATCGCGAGACAAACCGCAGCGCTTTGAGCCTGCCTTGCTTTTCCAGCTTGGGAAGGCGGGCGATGATGTCCACTTCCATGCGCGCGCCACGCAGCGCCTCTTGCTGCGTTTTCGTGGCGCTCAAGTATTTGGTCACGATGTCCGTTCCGTCCTCGTCGCGCTCGATGGAAGAGGCGGAAAGCGGAACAGACGCAATTATGAAAACCGAAGCGAGAATTGACGCACAACCGCGCAAACTCGTTCCTCCTGGCAACAGTCTAAGTCTAGCAGATCCGTAACATTGCCGTCACAGCCGAACGGCTTGTTCCGGAGCCGCTATCTCATCTGATGCAATATCCGAAAAAACGAACCCATCTCGTTCGACCACCTCGCCCAAACGAACCCGAATCGGGCGGCTAAATACCGGCCCATCATATACAAACGTGTGAAACTCGCCATTTTCGCCGCAGGGGTCCACGAGCGGCGGCAGATCCTGAAGCAACCGGTGGTCGTATTCCCGCCCGACAAAGGACCGGTCCAGCTTGGCCGGATCCACACAAGTTAGCTTGGCCTTGACGCCTGCCGCAATCATCTCGCGCGCCAGTCCGCCGGTAGGAAGGCCCCAGACGGGAAATAGCGGGGCTATTGAAGTTCCCTGTAATTGCCGGACTCGATAAGCACGAATGTCTTCTAAAAACAGATCGCCGAAAGCGAAGGCGGCAGTTCCCTCGGCTTTAGCCCGCTCGATAACGCCGCCCATCAGCCGCTCATATTCGGAATTGGAGCATGGCCAGGGCAGTTCCACCGGCCAAAGAGGAAGGCCGGCGCTCTCCGCCTGCGCTTCTACTAATGCGCGCCTGACGGCATGCATGGCGACGCGGTCCGCCGCCGAGTTGAAAGTGGTGACCAGGCCTACGACCTGGATCTCAGGCGTCTGACGCAGCAAATGCAGCGCCCACGCGCTGTCCTTGCCGCTGCTCCAGGAGAGAAGGGCTTTCTTCAAACGGGATCAGGCCGCTGCGCGCGCAAGCCGCCATCGCCGGGCGAGAAGTTCGTAGGAGCCAAACATCAGGAGCGTGTAAAACAAATCGCCCAAGAGCTGGTTCCGATAAAACGGAATGCCGGCGGCATAGCAAGCGGCTAGGCCGGAGAGGGTATGGGGATAGAGCCCCCCAACCCAAACAGCGAAATTCGTAATTGCGAAGAACGAAAGACTCGACGCCAGCATCGCAGTAGCCAAGCCCATCATGCCTTTGCTGCCCCGCACGAGTCGGCCCAGCAGCACTGGAACCAGAGCCGCTGCGTAGATCCAGAGAAATCCCCTGTCGAATCGCCGGTACACGTAGAGGTCCAGGAACACATCGCTCACGGCCAGCGAAAGGAGCGTGGCGGCCGCGGCTGTGGTCATCTTCCGGGCGTAAGCCCCCGCGAACAATCCCATCGCGACCAGCGGCGTGAAATTCCAGGGATGCGGAATCAGCCGGGCTGTTGCGCCCAACAGCACGACTCCGATCCATATCCAAGCAGGCGACTTCCCCGAAGCTTTCGCCAGTTGCATCATTTTCTCCTCAGTTTATTCTACACGCGCCGGCTCCAGCTCCGGCGCAAGACGGTAATGTTCCAGGTCGATCCAGTGATCCCCCCAGGTGTTCTGGACGAACGTCACCTCTTCCAGCAGGAAGTCGCGCGGGTGCTTAAACTCGCTCCAGCGTTGCGAAGCCAGCTCCAATTTGGCCGGCACGCCATTGTTCTCCGATGGCCTCGCAAGAGTAATGTGGGGACAGTACCCCCACACCTCGTTGAACCGGCAAAGGCCGAAATCCAGTTTGCGGTGAATGCGCTCCAACTCACGGGACCCCGAGCCGATCGACAGATAGATCACGTCGGTGAGCTCAAATTTCTTCACCTGCTGAACCGTCACGCGGAAGGCATGCTGGCTCTTGAGGTTTTCGCGAAGTTGCCCCCAGGCGGCTTCCGGCGAACACGTAAGCGAACGGGGAGGGAGAAGCGTGACGTGCGCGCGCGCCGGACACTCCGGCTCTAAGTCACGGCGCAAGCGGTCGATAAAACCCGCCAAAGGCTGAGGCACATAACCAACTACCGCGAAGCAGTTGTATTGGCCTCCGCCATTACAACCAGACATTGTTCTTTTCTAAATTATAAGGCAACTTGAGGCGGCTGGGAAGGGGAGGCTGGTTCGGCCTTCGGCTCCGCCGGCGGCGCCCATCGCGCTTCTTCGAATCCCACGAACTTGAAGATGCGCAGCTCTCCCGTCTCGGATTCGAGGACATCGCCGGGCTCAAGCGGCGCTTCCGCGCCGCGCATGGCGAAGTAGGCGGCGTAGGGAGTAGATGCTTCCACGGTTTCGGCGAGCGAGTAATCGCGCGGCTTCAGCTCCGCCGCCCCGCTGGTGTGCGCGACGTAGCGGAAAGGCTGCCTCAGATGCCCCTTAAGACGATGAACTCGATAGATCGCCATGGCTCCGACACAACTCCAAGACCATTATGCAGGAAGACAATTCCAATTGGAAATGTTTTTTGAGTTACAGCCGGCCCTGCCAGGAGCCCGAGGAGAATGCGAACGCTAATCGGTTCGGAACCCTCGCATGGGGTCCAATTTCAGAGTGCGGCCTGTGGCAGACCAAACGGCGATCGTGGCAGCCAGGGAGATCCACAGAGCCGCGCCGCCGCCGGTGATGGGGTCCGGCGTTGGCGCGTTCCTAGATAAACGCCTGAGGGGAATCAGGGAGCGCCCTGCGCTACCGCTTCGATAAACTTTACAGTATAATTTGTAATATATGGCTCAGATTACAATCTACCTTCGCGACGACCTCGAAGCAAAAGCCCGCAAGGCGGCCAAAGCGAAGCATGAGCCAGTGAGCCGCTGGATTGCCGCGCAAATCGAGAGAAGCCTCGGCGAGACTTGGCCGCAGGCGGTGCTCGATGCGGCTGGCGCCTTGCCCGATTTCCCCGAGCTGAGCGAACTCCGCAAAGGGTATGGAAAAGACGCACCGCGGGAATCCATGGAATGATTTTCCCGGACGCGAACGCCGTCATTCACTATCTGAAGGGCCGGGAGCCCGTGGTCTCCAAATGGCGGGCCACGTCTCCGCGTGAGATGGCTCTGCCCAGCATCGTCGCCTACGAGATCGAATACGGAACTCTCAAGATTGGAACGCCGCAGCGGCGAGCCGCTGTCACCGGACTTCTGCGCAATCTGGTCCAGGTTCCCTTTGACCAAGAGGCGGCGCGAAGCGCGGCCCAAATCCGTTTCGTACTGGAGTCCCGGGGCATGGTGATCGGCTCCCTCGACGTGCTCATCGCCGGGACCGCCCTTAGCCGTAACGCGGTCTTGGCCACCAGCAACGTCAAGGAGTTTTCCAGGATAGAGGGGCTGAAGCTGGTGGACTGGACCAGGTAGGCTTTCACGCTATCCTAATGCGCGGCGGCCATGGCCCGCACAACCCTCCTCGATTTCTTCGAAGCTCTCGCGGCTGAAAAAGGCGAGTTCCTGGTTTACGACGACGGCTACCGCTCCTGGAGCCGCAGTTACCAGGACGTTGTCTATGCCGCCCGGAATTTCGCGCTCAGGCTGCGCGCCCACCACATCGCTAAGGCCGAAAAGATCGTCTTCTGGTCGGAAAATCGCCCGGAGTGGATCGCGGCGTTGTGGGGTTGCTTGCTGGAAGGCGTTATCGCCGTTCCCGTCGATTACCATAGCTCCGCGGATTTTGCCGCCCGCATCGCGGGAATCGTGAACGCGCGGGCCATCCTCGTCGGCGACGCCGTCAGTGGGGCAGCCGATCGCTTTTCGTCGGCTGCCCTCTGGCCGCTCGCAGACCTTGACTGGCCTGCGCGCCCCCCCGACTACTCGCCCGGCCCGCCCATCTCGCCCGACGATCTCGCCGAAATCGTCTTCACCTCCGGGGCCACCGCCGAGCCCAAAGGGGTGCTGATCACCCACCGCAATCTTCTTTCGAACATCGTGCCTGTGGAGAAGGAAGTCAAGAAATACCGCAGGTGGGGAACGCCGTTCTACCCGATCCGTTTTTTGAATCTCCTTCCGTTGAGCCATTTATTCGGGCAGTCGCTCGCGACGTTCATTCCGCCCATGATCGGCGGGACGGTCGTGTTCCAGCGCTCTTACCATCCCGGAGAAATCCTGCGTCAGATTCGCTCCCGCCGCGTCTCCGTGCTGGTCTCGGTACCCAAAATTCTGGAGGTCCTCCGCGACCACGTGCAGCAGGCGTTTCCCGAAACCGCCCAAGCCCCCATGGGTGGCCATTGGCTCCGGAAGTGGTGGCGCTTTCGCCGCGTCCATCGCGCCTTCGGCTGGAAATTTTGGGCCTTCATTGCCGGCGCCGCTCCGCTCGATCCCGCCGTCGAAGAATTCTGGTCGCGCCCGGGCTTCCTTGTCATTCAGGGCTACGGACTTACCGAAACCGCGCCCATCGTGACCCTGAATCATCCCTTCCACGCGCGCAAGGGTACGGTCGGGACGCCGATCGGCGGCGTCGAGGTGCGTCTCGCCGACGACGGCGAAATCCTGGTGCGCGGCGGGAACGTTTCGCAAGGCTATTACGGCGGGGCAGCGGGAGTCACCGCCTCCGATGGCTGGCTGCACACCGGCGATATCGGAGAACGAGATCGCGAGGGCCGCTTGATCATTCGCGGGCGGAAGAAAGACATGATCGTCCTACCCGACGGCCGCAATGTGTTTCCGGAAGACGTCGAGGCGGTGTTGCGCTCCGTCGCCGGAGTGCGCGACTGCGCCGTTATCGGACCCGATCAAGTACACGCGGTGCTGGTGCTCGATCCGGTGGCGAGCGCTGAGGAGGTGATTGCTCAAGCCAACAGCCTGCTGGAGGAGCAACAAAAAATCCGCGCCGTCTCCAGATGGCCCTCGGGCGAGGATCTGCCTCGCACGCCCGGAACGGCCAAGCTCAAGCGCGGCGAAATCAGACAGCGCATCGCGCAGGGCCTTCGTCCCGCCGCGAGTGAGCCCCGCGGCGGCTTGGTCAAACTGCTCGAGCGCTATGCTCCCGGCC
>DASQJB010000409.1:0-6432 GCA_035631295.1 Bryobacteraceae bacterium
AGTGAACGCGATCATCGCCATGGCGGGCTTCTTGTTCCTCGGCATATTTATCATGTTCTGCCTGCTCGATTTCAATGCGCGCAACAATTACTTGCCGTCGAATTTGCACCCCGTCCCCGACATGCCGCTCGCACCTGGCACCGCGCCCGCGGGCGAAGTGCTACACACCAATCCGGCCGCGGCGGCCGAGGGCGGCGAGAAGAAGTAACCGCCTGCTCTAAGATAGTGCAGGCCGATGCCGAACCTCTACGCGCGCTGGATTCTCGACTGGGAGAACCGGCTCTGCTCGCGCGCCACCAACCGCGTTGTGCGTCCGTTTGAATGGGGCCTCGAATGGACCCAATCCTGGCCCTGCGCGCGCCGGTTTCCGCGCAACGGACATGATCCGCATGGATACCTAAAAAGTCTGAACGACGCCGCGCTGGAATCGAGCCACGAATTCTTCGGCTACGATCCGGCCCGCGATTTCAATCTGAACGGCGCCCTCCTGGAGTTTGAAAGCCCTGTTCGGACTCCGTATCCCGAAAACGACTTGGTCCGCGCTCAGTGGTTCCCCGCCCCGCCGAAGCCCGGACGCCGGCGCGTGGCCGTGATCGTCCTGCCTCACTGGAACGCTTCCCGCGACCAGCACAATGCGCTTTGCCGGGGCTTGGGGAAGCTCGGAATTTCGGCGCTTCGCCTGAGCCTGCCCTATCACGACTACCGGATGCCCGCCGAGCTGGAACGCGCCGATTATGCCGTCTCCTCCAACGTCGCCCGCACTGTCGACGCCACCCGCCAGGCGGTGATCGATACGCGCTGCTGCGCTGACTGGCTAGAGCGCGAAGGTTACGAAAGCATCGGTATCGTGGGCACGAGCCTCGGCTCCTGCTACGCTTTCCTCGCGAGCGTCCACGATGCGCGGCTGAAGGTGAACGTATTCAACCACTGCTCCACATTCTTCGCAGATGTGGTTTGGGAGGGCCTATCCACGCGCCACATCCGCGAAAGCCTGGAATCCGCGGTGACTCTCGATCAACTGCGCGACGCCTGGAAGGCGATCAGTCCGCCGTATTACATCGAGCGTTACGCCGGTCTCAAGAAGAAGCCGCTGTTCCTCTATGCGCGCTATGACACCACGTTCCCTACACGCTTTTCGGAACAAGTGATCGCAAAGGCCCGCGAACTAGGCTTCGAGCATGAAGCCGTCGCGCTGCCCTGCGGGCATTACACTCTGGGGGAGACGCCGTTCAAATTCATCGACGGCTACCACATCTGCCGGTTTCTGAAGCGGAATCTGTGAAGGGCGCCTCCGATCTCCTGGGCGGACCCGTCGACTTGGTGGATCTCGACGAAGAAAACCCCTTGGGCCGCTACCTGTCGGCAAGCGGAGATCTGGTGCGTGTCGGCTGATCTCGCGGGGGAGATCCAACGGGGCCTGGAGGAGCTCGCGATGGTTCATGCCCAAATACTCCCTTTGACCACCAAGCCGACGGAACTCCGTTCGTTTCGCCAGTTTATACAAGCCGCAAGAGGGTGAGCCGTTGTATCTAAAGGCCGCCCTCCGATTGATACACGACCTTTCCGTCCACCACGGTCAGCACCGATTTCAGCTTCTTGATCGCTTCGTCCGGCACTTTCTGCGCGTCAAAATAATCGTCGCTCAGGACGACCAGATCGCCCAGCTTGCCCGGCTCAATTGAACCGAGTTGGTCCTCCTCCTTCAGGAACCAGCCGTTTTCCGCGGTGTAGAGCCGGATTGCCTCCGCCCGCGTGAGCTGCTGCTTGTCGTTAATCAAGACGCCGGAGGAGTTCTTGCCTGTGACCATGTAATAGATCATCAGCCACGGATCTAGCGTCGAGATCTGCGCGGAATCCGACCCCGCCCCTACACGGATGCCGCTATCGAGGATCATCCGTAGAGGCGGTCCAGCGCCGGGAGCTCCCGCCAGATATTCGAACGGGTGAATCGCGATGCCCGCGCCGACGGCTTTCAGGCGGTTCACCGTTTCCCGATCGATGCGCGGCACGTGGGCCACCGACCACCGCAGATCTTTGACCGGCGTGACCGCGTTCACGGCCTCGAACGTTTTCGCCGCGAGCTGATCTTCCGCAAGCGACAAGCTGTGCTGCTGGAACGCCCATCCTTGTTTGGCGATCAACTTCAAAGCCGCTTCATAATTTGGCGGCGGCGCGGGATTGCCGAACAGAGGCCATTGCGTCGCGAACTCGCCGATGCCGGAGGCGCGCATCATGTTATCTCCGAATCCGGCAAGCGAGTTCAGCAGCCGCTGCTTCAGCAGAGGAATGTCCATTTGCGTGTCCATGCTGAGGAAGAACAACCGCAAGCGCACACTCATTTTGCCTTCGCGATGCAAAGCCGCGAAAGCGTCGTACATTTTGAAGGGATCGGCGGCGGCGAGGTTGTCGAAGGTGAACGAGTCCTGAATGTCAGGCAGGCCCGGGATGACGAACGCGCCCATGTCGACGTTCGTCGTGACGCCGACGCTGGCCGAATAAGCCATCGCGTCCTGGCTGCCGCGCTTCTGATCGGCGAAGGTTTGCGCGGCGCGGAGGGCGTCTAGCGCCGCGACGGACGGCGCATTGGCGGCGATCAAGCCCTCCGCGCTCACCGCGATCTTCTTGCTTTCAAAGAATGCTTTCGCTGGCGCGTTCACGGCCGCGGGTCCGGTGAAGGCTTGGTATACGATCACCGGATGTCCTGTATCCGCGGCATCCAGTTCGGCGAGCGTAGGCAGGCGTTTCTCCGCGAACTGCACTTGATTCCATCCGCCCATCGCGGTGATGAACTCGCCGGCGGGCGCACTCTTGGCGCGCGCCTTGATCGCTGCCTGCACGTCCGAGATAGAGAAAGCCGTCTCCAGCCGCGTATCGTGGCCGGGGCGGAGACCGAGCAAAACGAAGTGGTTGTGATTGTCGATCAAGCCGGGAACCACCGTTCGGCCGCGAAGATTGATCGTTCGGGCGCAGGGGCGGAGCTTCGCCGCGCTGTCGGCGAAGCGCCCGTCTCGAATCGTCACGGACGTCACGACCGAATTCCGCTCGTCCATGGTATGGATCCTGCCATTGGCGAGGCGGAGGTCGCGGCAGGCGCCCGCATCCGATTGAGCGAGCATCGGTAGACCGGCCAGCAGGCCCCCGACGATGAGATAAGTTCGCATGAATTGAATGATATCCCTATGGGACAATTACGGCCGCGCCGTCGATCCGATCCTGCTTCACCGCCAGCAGCGCTTCATTGGCCTGATCCAGCGGAAAGACGGTTACGCGCGGGCGCAGGCCAATGCGGGCCGCGATCTCGATAAAATCGCGGGCATCGTCGCGCGTCATGTTGGTGACGCTGCGAATCTGGCGTTCGCCCCACAGCAGGCTGTCGTAATCGAACTGCGGCATGCGGTCCAGATGGATCGCGTTCACGGCCACTACACCGCCTTTCCGCAGGCTGGCCAGAGCTGCAACGACCACGTCGCCGCTGGGAGCGAACGTGACGGCGCGGTCCAGCGCTACGGGAGGGCGCTCGATTTCGCTCCCCACCCAATCGGCTCCCAGGCTGGCCGCCAGCCGCCGGTGCGATTCGCCGCGCGTCGAAACGAACACTTCGCAATTCCAAGCGTGGAGCACGGGAAGCGCGATGTGCGCCGAGGCTCCAAAGCCGAATAGCCCCACGCGCTCGCCGCGCTCCACGCCGGCGACTCGCAGGCTGCGGAATCCGATGATACCCGCGCACAGAAGCGGCGCGGCTTGCAGATCGTCGAGCGACTCGGGAAGAGCGACGGTGAACTCCGCGCGCGTCAAAGCATATTCGGCGTAGCCGCCGTCTACCGTGTAGCCGGTGAACACGGGCGCGTCGCACAAGTTTTCGGCGCCGCGGCGGCAGTAAGCGCACGTTCCATCCGTTCCGCCGAGCCAGCAGACGCCCACTCGCGCGCCATCTGCCGTTTCGCCCACAATCTGATGGCCCGGGATGATCCGTGCGCGCACCGGCGGCAGTTCGCCTTCGACGATATGAAGATCAGTGCGGCAAACGCCGCACGCGCGAACTCGCAGTAGAACATGACCCGGCGCCGCGGCCGGCTCCGGCGCGTCTCCAATGATTAACGGCCGTCCGCCAATGGGACCCGGCGCTGCCAGCAACGCCGCTTTCATGAATCGGGCGATTTTAGCTCGCGGTCGAGCCACAAAAGATAGCTGGCCGAGCCATCGATCACCTGCAACGCCAGAACTTCCGGCACTTCATAGGAGTGCTTCTTCTCTATCTCCGACCGCAGCGCAGGAAGGAGATCCCGGCGCGACTTGATCACGAGGAGCCACTCGGCAGCGTCTTCGATCGCGTCTTTCCAACGGTAGATGCTTCGCACGTTGCCCACGATATTGACGCAGGCCGCTAGTCGCAGCTCCACCAGGTGGCGGGCCAAAGCTGCGGCTTCCTCCTGTGTTTCGCAGGTGCTCAGGACCACGATTTTATCGGTCATTATTTGGCGGAAGGGTTTTGGACGCCGACGCCTTGGGCCACTTGGCTATGCGCCTGCGAATCGCGTCCGCGTCTTTGGCGTCCTTGGCCAGATCCAAATACTTCGTGTACGCTTCCCGGGCTGGGACGAAATCGTGCACGTGCTCCAACGCCTCGCCCAGCCTCTCAAAAGCTTCGGCCGAGCCAGGGTCCCACAGCGTGGCTTCCTTGTACCGGTTCGCGGCGGCGCGGTAGTTGCCCTTTTTCATGTACTGGTTGCCGACGTTCAGGTTCTTCGCCGATTCCAGAGGATTCAGCGGATACTCTTTCGGCTTGAGAGCCTCGTCTTCTTCGGGGAGGTCCTGCGGGCGGGGCGGCGGGGGCGGGGGCAACTGCGACTCCTGCGCGTGCAGCGTAACGCCCAGTAGAAATGCAATAAGCAGCGCACGTGCCACAATTAAAGTATAGATCCCGTCGTAGATCTCCGAGAAAAAGCCGCCGAGCTTCCGGCGCTTCCCGGGGTTTATTTATATAGAGACGCTCATGGAACCGTGTTGTACGTGGGCAAAGCGAAAAATCTGCGCAGCCGCGTCCGCAGCTACTTCAATGAAGAGCGGCTGATCGACGTAAAGACCGGCACATTGATCCACGATGCGCGCGAGATCGACTTCATTCGAGTCGATAACGAGAAGGAAGCGCTGGCGCTCGAAAATAATCTGATCAAGCAGTGGAAGCCGCGTTTCAACATCCTGCTGCGCGACGACAAAACCTACCCTTACATCAAGCTCACGGCGGAGCGGTACCCGCGCGTCTACGTCACGCGGCGTCTTAAGAAAGACGGCTCGACCTATTTCGGGCCATATTTTCCGGGAAACCTGGCGCACCGTCTGGTGCATTTTATCAACCGCCGTTTTCAGATTCCTTCGTGCCATTGCGACCTCACCCGCAAGCATGCGCGGGCGTGTTTGCAATATCATCTTCACCGCTGTCTGGGGCCATGCGTGGAGGGTTTGGTCACCGATGAGCGATACCAGGAAGCCGTTCGGGACGTCCGCCTGTTTCTGGAGGGCCGGCACAAGGATCTGGCTCAAGAGCTGCGGACGCGGATGGAGGCCGCCAGCGCCGAAATGCGCTATGAAGAGGCCGCATCACTGCACGATCTCCTGGTCACCGTAGAAGAGTTGGGCGAAAAGCAGAAGATGGCCGCGGCCGAAGGCAGCGACACCGATATCCTCGCTTATTACGCCGAGCCTCCGCTAGTAGCGGTGAACGTCTTCCATCTGCGCCACGGCCACATCGTGGACCGGCGCGAATTTTTCTGGGAAGACCAGCAGGAGTTCGACCCCCCCGAATTCTTCGCGGCCCTTTTGAAGCAGCTTTATTTGAACGAGCCGTATGTGCCGGCGGTCATTCATGTGCCGGTGGAATTCGAAGAATGCGGCGTGCTGGAAGAGGCTCTGAGCGAGAGGCGAGGGCGCAAGGTGGAGATTCATACGCCGCGGCGTGGCCCCAAAAAAGCGCTGATGGCTCTGGTAGAGACCAATGCGCAACATAGCTTCGAGCAGCGCTTCCGCGTCCTGAAGCCGTCGTCGCAGGCGATTCAGACGGCGCTGCAAGAAGCGCTAGGGCTGGAAAAGGCCCCGGACCGGATCGAATGCTTCGACATCTCGCATATTCAGGGAACCGATAAGGTGGCGAGCATGGTGGTGTGGGAGCGCGGACGGATGAAGAAATCTGATTACCGAAAGTTCATCATCCGAACCGTGGAGGGCAACGACGATTTCGCCTCCATGCGCGAAGTGATTACGCGCCGCTATTCCAGGCTCCAGGCAGAGAACCTTCCGCGGCCGGGACTGGTTCTGGTAGACGGAGGCGTCGGGCAACTGCATGCCGCGGCGGATGCGCTGGAGGCGCTGGGAATCACAGATCAGCCGCTGGCCGCGATAGCCAAGCGCGAGGAGTGGATTTATGTACACGGCCAG
>DASQJB010000410.1:0-3721 GCA_035631295.1 Bryobacteraceae bacterium
CAGTTCTTCGCGGTCGCGGCGCAGATGATGCGGCGAGTTCTGGTGGACGCGGCTCGCGCGCGCGGCTCGCGCCGGCGCGACGGAATCCCGCTGAAAATGAACCTGGACGAATCCGCCATCCTATCGCCGGGGGCCGACCGATCGATCCTCGCTCTCGACGAGGTTCTGACTTCATTCTCACGGGCGGCTCCACGGCAGGCGAAGGTGATGGAACTCCGTTATTTCGGTGGTTTGACTGAGGAGGAAATCGAAGCGGCCATGGACATTTCACCACGCACCATCCGGCGCGATTGGGACTTCGCCAAAGCGTGGCTGTTGCGCGAATTAGGCCACACAATAGGAAAACCGCGGGATAAGGGATCACAGCCATGACCCCCGAGCATTTCCGCCAGATCGAAGAGCTTTATCACCTGGTTCGCGAGGCAGCTCCCGGCGAGCGTGCGGCGCTGCTGGCCCGGACAGATCCCGGGTTACGCCGCGAGTTGGAGTCTCTTTTTACGGAGCGCACCGGCGAGTTCCTGGAGAGGCCTGCCTTCGACAACGCACCGGAGCTCCTCAAGGATGGCACCGTAACATCGATCGCTGTCGGTACTTGCGTGGGCCCATACCGGATCGAAAGCAAAATCGGCGAGGGCGGCATGGGCGAAGTGTTCCGCGCTGTAGACATGCGATTAGGCCGTACGATCGCAATCAAGACCACTCGCGAGCAGTTCGGATCCCGGTTTGAGCGCGAAGCGCGCGCGATTTCGGCGCTCAATCACCCGAACATCTGCACGCTCCACGATATTGGTCCCAACTACCTGGTGATGGAGCTGGTGGAAGGCGAGACACTGGCGGCAAAATTGAAAAACGGACCGCTGCCGGTTCGAACGGCGCTCCTCTACGCTTGCCAGATCGCGGCAGCGCTCGTCGAAGCCCACGGCAAAGGCATCATTCACCGCGACCTCAAGCCCGGGAACATCATGATCGGGAAGTCCGGTGTGAAGGTTCTGGATTTCGGACTGGCACGCATGGATCACCAGGATGAAACCATAACCAGCAGCCAGATGATTATCGGCACGCCAGCGTACATGGCGCCGGAGCAGCGGAACGGCAAGCCGGCTGACGCACTTTCGGATATATACTCGTTCGGCTGCGTGCTCTACGAAATTTTCACCGGGGCGCGCGTCGGGTCACCGCAGCGGAGACGGGTCACGCCGCGCCGGATGGAGAGGATCGTAAATCGCTGTCTGGAAGAGGATCGGCGACGAAGGTGGCAATCCGCCGCGGAGTTGCAGCGGGAGTTGGCTGCGGTCACGCCGGCGAGACACGGCGTGCGCGTGGCAATCGCAGGCGCGGCCGTTCTGGCGCTATCGGCTTTCGCCTATTTCTACTTTTTCCGCGCGCCGAAACTCATGCCGAAAGACCGGATCGTTCTGGCCGACTTCGAGAACAAGACGGGCGATGCGGTGTTCGATCAGACCCTTCGCCAAGGGTTGGCGGTGCAACTTGAGCAATCCCCATTCTTCGGTCTCGTACCGGACGCGAGCATCCGGCAGTCATTACGTTTGATGAAGCGTTCTCCTGACACACCCCTGACGCTTGAGGTTGCCCGCGAGGTCTGCGAACGCACCGGCGGCGCCGCCGTTCTGGAAGGCTCGATTGCGAGCATGGGAAGCCAGTACGTGTTGGGGCTGCGCGCCAGAAAGTGTGGCAGCGGAGATGCCCTAGCTCAGGAGCAGGAGTTAGCTGGAAAGAAGGAAGAGGTCCTCAATGCGCTCAGACGGATTACGACTCGAATCAGGAACCGACTGGGCGAATCTCTGGCCACCATTCAAGAGCACTCCCCGCCACTGGAGCAGGCAACCACGTCCTCGCTCGAAGCTTTGAAGGCATATGGTGCGGGGAGAATCGCCATTTTCAAGCGTGGTGGTGGTCCGGCTTCCATCCCGCATTTTAAAGACGCCATCGCCATCGATCCGCAATTCGCGATGGCGCATGCCCAACTCGGGTTCATGGCGTGGAACATGGGCCAAACCGATCTGGGAGCCAATGAAGTCCGCATTGCCTACGGGCTCAGGGATCGCGTGAGCGATCGGGAGAAGCGGTACATCACGATGCTCTATGACCGGGAGGTGACTGGAAACCTGCAAAAGGAGATGCAGACTCTCGAGGCGTGGCTTCAGATCTATCCTCGCGATACGGACGCCATGGCCATTGTAGGGGGGTGGGCCGCACAGGGCACGGGCCAGTATGAAAGAGGAATTCAGGCTGGCGACAGCGTGCTTCGCCTGGATCCCAACATGACATTCGGCTATACCGTCGCGATCCATTATCTTTCTCTGGACCGGCTCGCAGAGGCCGAGAACATATTGCGCCGGGCGGCGGAGCGCGGACTCGAACTTCCGGAAATGCTGGTCACTCGTTACTATCTCGCGTTTCTCAGGGACGACCTGGCGGGAATGCAGCGGGAAATCACTCGCGCTCCGGGAGAACTTGCCGCCGACTGGATGTTCCATCATCAGGCTCTGGTTCTCGCCCGTTCCGGACGAATGCAGCAGGCGCGAACGATGTGGGAGCACGCAGTCGCGCTGGCGCAGCAGGCCGGAAGGCGCGAAGACTCCGCGATTTATCGGGCCGCCGAGGCGGTGTGCGACACGCATTTCGGCTACGCGGCCGAGGCTCGAACATGGGCCCGCTCGGCCCTCGATCTTGCCAAAGGCCGTGATGTGACATATGCCGCGGCGTTCGCCCTGGCGTCGAGTGGCGATACCGCCGGATCTGAAGCCGCCGCCAGGAGTCTGGCCGAACGCTTCCCCGAAGATACCCCGGTACAATTCGAGTATCTTCCGACGCTACGCGCGCTGCTGGCGCTTCATAATCAGGCGCCATCGGAGGCGATTGAGCGATTGCAAGTGGCACGACCGTATGACCTCGCGATGCCGGGGACGTCCTTTTTTGCCAGGTTTGGAGGGCTCTACACCGCGTATGTGCGCGGACAGGCCTACTTTGCGGCAGGACGTGGACAGGAGGCAGCGGCGGAGTTTCAAAAAGTCCTCGATCATCGTGGCGTCGTTCTCGCCGACCCGATCGGCGCCCTGGCGTATTTGCAACTTGGCAGAGCCTATTCAGTCCAGGGCGATATAGCCAAGGCCAAAAGCGCCTATCAACGTTTCCTTACACTCTGGCAGGACGCCGATGCGGACCTCCCAGTCCTGAAGCGGGCCAAGGCAGAATACGCGAAGCTATAGTGAGTCTGCATCTTCTATTCGGGTTTTGTGGAAACCCGAGACTTGCAGGCGCGAATACCACATCGTGTCTGGATGGTCGCCTACTCGGAAGTGATCCATCTGGCCGTGTGCCCGTCCTCGGATTTTGGCGACTGGTGATCGCAAAAACTCGCCGTTCTGGGCGATAAATCCTGCCTTGTCGCCAAGTGTTTACCGACGTTCTGGCTGCCGCGAAAGCGTGAGGGGACAGGAAATGGTGCTACCGGACTGAACTGATCCGGGATGGGCTCTGCGACGATCAACGTCAATGAAGGCCACTGCACGGCAACAACGGCGCCCGGGTCGGGAGCAATTCGACGCCTACTTCCCGCGCGCACATACTATCCGTCGGAAATCGGTCTTACCAAAAAACACGATACTCGGCGCCGGCGCCGATTCGATGAAGAGTTTGTTACCGTCGATTCTAAAATGGCGGCTCTGCTCGGTGCCATTCCACTCCTCGTTCCAGGAAA
>DASQJB010000411.1:0-15125 GCA_035631295.1 Bryobacteraceae bacterium
ACGAGCGCGATCACGCATCCGGCCGCTTGCGCACGGTCTAGATTTCAGTGTCCTGCGATTTGCCGCGGAGAGCAAGAGGAAAATGATGCGCCGAACGGCACAGAATCGAGCCAGGTTACAGCTTGGTGAAAATCTTTCGAGACCGGTGCTCAGCTCTCTACGAGCCGTCGCCCGCGCTCGAACAGTTCGGCGGCATCATCGGCCACTTGGCGGCCTTTTTCATACAAGTCCCGGCCCTTGTCCCACAAGTCGCGGCTTATTTCCGCTACGGCTTCCCCGCCATGCCGCGCTTTTCTGCCGATCAGGCGGCGCGTGTCGCGGCCGGATTTTGGCGCATACAGGAGCGCGATGCCCGCCCCGACGGCGGCTCCCGCTAAAAACCAAACAAATTTGCCGGTTCTATCCATGCTTCGATGTTACCGCGAGGGAGGGCATCCGGGCCGAGCCACATTTGGGCGCTATGCTGGCGATATGGATTCCGGAATCACGGTGTTTCGTTCCGCGGACGAATCCGCGGGCGAGGACGCCGCAAAGGTGCGGGACATGTTGGCGGAGTCTGGCATTGAAGCGGCGCTGCTGGACGACAGTGCTCCAGGAGTTCCCGCGGGAGCCTATGAAATTCGCGTCGGCCCGGCGGATCGAGAGCGAGCCGAGTGGCTCATCGCCAGATATCCCCCCGAAGCCGAATTAGAACAGGTGGACGCTTCCACTGCCCTCGACCTGGTGACGGTTTTTGGACAGGAAGGCTCGGCTAGGGAGATGGAGGCGCTTCAGGTTCAGTCCATCCTGGACGCCGGTGGCATTTCGTCGGTGTTGATCGGCGATTCGCGCTATCCCAACTTCGGCCACCGGGTGCGAGTCGCGAAGGAGCACACGGCTAGAGCCAAGCAGTTGATCGAGGAGGCTCTGGCGGCCGGTCCGGTCAGCGCCGAAGAGGCCGAGCGAGCCGGAGAATCCTCGCGGAACGGCTGATCGCCAGCGCGAAGAGCGCGATGACGGCTGCCCCAGCCGGCAATGCTGTTGATGGCTCGGGTACGGCTGCCGGAGGATCAGTGAGCAGAAAGGCGTGCTCGACGCCATTGAAGAGTCCCGCGCCCACGATTTGCCCGCTCGAGTTGATGGCGTAGGCTTGCGTCGGGATCCAGCCTGAGCCGGCGGGAATCAGGTTGTTGAGATCCAGCATGACGCCGGCGTCATATAAGAACCCGTGCGTCCGTCCTCCGGCGAGGAACGAGTATCCCACCGCTTCACCCGAATTGTTGAGGCCGTAAGCAAAGCTGTTGGCCCCGCCCAGAGTTCCCAGATCGCGAATCGATCCGCCGCTCCAGATCACCGCGTGAAGCGCGCCAGAAGCGGTTTGCGCGGCGCCGCCCGCCGCCCCGGAATCATTGATCGTCATGGCGTAGCTGTTGGCGCCGCCGAGCGTTCCTAGCACAATGTATCCCGTGGAGGGCGACCAAAGAAAGGCGGTCATTGTCGAGCCGGAGTCTCCATAACCTGCCACGGCGCCTCCGTCGTTGACCGCATAGGCCGACGCCCATGACTCCCCTGGCAGCGTTCCAAGATCGACGGCGTGTCCGTTTTGGGTGACGAAGGCATGGCCTTGTCCGTTGGAGGCGGTGAGCAAGCCCGCTACATCGCCGTGTGAGTTGATGGCCTGCGCGTAGGATCCTGCGCCCGCGATCAGCCCAGCCGCGCCGTTTTGCCAGATTGTCGCGAAGGCTTGGCCGCCGATATATTGAGTTCCGGAGATTTGCCCCGAGTCGTTGACGCCGGTCGCTATGCCCTGCCAAGCGCTGGAACCCGAGGTGAGATCGACGTTTCCAGAGACGCTGAAATCAATGGCGTGCATGTTGCCGAATAATGTTGTGGCCACGCCCACTGCCGTTGGCGCTCCAGCCCAAAGCCTTTGCGGTGAAGCCGCCCAGAATTCCGAGGTCGGCGATATTGTACAGCGGCGCGGCCCGGGCGCCCGCTGCGAGAAATAATGGCGCGAGAAATAACGGCAATAGTCCGATCGCCCTCATCGTCAGCGCCAGTATGGACGATTTCGGAGATAGCGCGTTGAACCGTTGGCATCAATCTTCCTAGTACCAGCAGATTCATTTTTCGCGATTCGACGGCGCGTTTATCATGGAGTTTTAGCCAATGTCCGCCGTGCTAGTAATCGAAGACGAGGAAAAATACCGCCGGGTCATCGGCCTGCACCTTTCTTCCTGCGGTTACGAAGTGAAGGCGGTCGGCGCCGCGGAAGAAGGTTTGAAACGCGCGGGCGACGTGGACCTGGTCCTCACAGATCTGAAACTGCCCGGCATGGACGGCCTGGCGTTCCTGGACCGGCTGCGCGCGCAGAATATGAACACCCCCGTGATCGTGATGAGCGCGTTCGGGACCGTTGAGAACGCGGTTGAGGCGATGAAGAAGGGCGCCGTGGATTTTCTTCCCAAGCCCTTTTCGCTGGATCACTTGACCGTGGTGGTGGAAAAGGCGCTGGAGGTGCGCAAGCTCCGCGACGAAAACCGCGAGCTGCGCGAGGCGCTGAACCAGCGCTATCAATTCGAAAACATCGTGGGGCGCAGTGCGCCGATGCAAGAGATTTTTGGCACGGTGGCGCGAGTCGCGCCGACGCGCGCCACCGTGCTTTTGTGCGGCGAAAGCGGCGTGGGAAAGGACATGATCGCCCGCGCCATTCATCATCACTCGCCCCGCAAAGACCGGCCGTTCGTCAAAATCAATTGCACCGCCATTCCCGAAAATCTGATGGAGAGTGAACTGTTCGGGTACGAAAAAGGCGCGTTCACTGGCGCGAATGCTTCGAAGCCCGGGAAATTCGAAGCTGCCAACACCGGCACGGTGTTTTTGGATGAGATCGGCGACGTTCCAGGGTCGATTCAAGTCAAGCTGCTGCGCGTTTTGCAGGAGCGGGAATTTGAACGGCTGGGCTCCAACCGGACTCAGCACACCGACGTCCGCGTCATTGCTGCCACGAACGTGGATCTGCGCGAGGCCCTGGAGCAGGGCGCCTTCCGCGAGGATCTGTACTACCGCCTGAACGTCGTGCCCATCAACGTTCCGCCGCTGCGCGAGCGCAAGGACGACATTCCTTATCTGGTGGAGCATTTCGCTCAAAAATTTAACGGTCGAATCAGCGAGGGAGCCATGCAGCGCCTGGTGGCTTACCATTGGCCCGGCAACGTGAGGGAGCTCGAAAACGTCGTGGAGCGAAGCATTCTGCTGGCTCCCGGCTCGTGCGTAGAAGCGGAGGACGTCAAGATCGACGTGGCGCAACGGGCTCGCGCGGGCGCGCCGGCCAACTCCGGCGCGGATCATTTCTTGCCCGAAGGAATGACGCTCGATCAATATGAGCAGTCGCTGATCCGAGAGGCTTTGAAGCGCGCCAATGGCAACAAGAGCCAGGCCGCCCGGCTGCTGGGGTTGACGCGGAACGCGCTGCGCTACCGATTGGCGCAGATGGGCATAGAGTAGCCCCGCCGAAAACCGCTCCCTGACGGTCACGGCTCGGAATGGACGCTTGCGTTTAACAGCCAGCTACAGAGCCGCGACCGTCAGGGACCCGGTCAACTGATGATTCCATCGAAGATTCAGAGGCTTAGAGAGGTACGGCCTTGAAAAACCCGAGCCTGAGCTGCGGAATCAAATGAAGTGAGGAGGCATGTATGAAACGCTCCTTATTGGCATCGATTTTGGCCGCAGGACTTATGACCGAGGCGGCAGCGCCCATCGTTGCGGCGCAGAATGCGTATCCTGCGCAGCCGCAACAGTATGCGCAACAGCAATATTACAAGACTTCAGATCACAGCAGCAGAAACAAACGGATTAAGCGCGGCGTGATTGGCGGAGCCATCGGCGCAGGGGCCGGAGCTTTGATCGGCGGTGGAGCAGGCGCCGCGGTTGGCGCGGCAGCGGGAGGCGCGACCGGCGCGCTATGGCCTACGCACCACCATCACCATCATTACTAACCAGTCATCGTGACGCGTGAGTCTGGGTTTGTACGGGTTCAAGGAAGAGGCGTTAAGCGGCGAGGGCGATCATGTCGCCCTCGCTTAGCTTTTTTCAACCTTATCAGGCTTAGCTTTTTTCAACCCTGTCAGAAGGTGAATCGTCCCACCAGCACCCCTTGCCGCGGCTGAAGGTTGAAAACGCTGCCAAAGGCCGATGGAGCCGTGGTTTTGACTTGGCCGAAGCCCGTGGATGTATTGCCGTTGGTCAAATAAACCTGCTGGAGCTTGGCGTTGGTGAGCGCAGTGCTCGCGGGGTCGCCCCAAAACGCACGATTGAAAATGTTGGTGAACTCCATCCGCAGATTGAAGCTGTAGCGCTCTTTGATGCGCCAGGTACGGCCGATATTCATGTTCTCGCGAGGACGGCGCTGAAAGCGGTAGTCGTTGTAGTACGCGGGTGAAGCTCCCCACTGGCCGGGCGCAGGATCCTGCCAGGCAGCCGGGTTCAGCACGAAGGTCTTGTTGGGGTCGTAGCAGTGGCAGTTCAAGTCTACGGTGTACAGTGGCACGCCCGGCACGCGGTTGGCGAAGCTCGGACCCTGGAACAAATAGTTATACAGGTTGCTCTGCGCATACGGCACTTGCGCCGGGGTGCCGCTCGCATATTCCAGAGCGGCGCCATAGGTCCAGTCGCGCACGATCCACGAGAGCGCCTTGTTGCCGCCGATCCGGGGCGTGGTGTAGTTCAGCGAGAGCACGAAGTCGAGCGGCCGGTCGTAGATCGAAAGATACTTGTTCTGGTTGCGATTGAAAACATCGTTCACCAGTGCGCCGCCGGTAGTTCCGGGATTCGGCTCGCCGATCTCGGTGCCCTGGGAAAGAGACTTGGACCAGGCGAACGTGGCTAGGAAAAAGAGGCCGTGCGAGAAACGCTTGGTGGCCTTCGCCTGGAGCGAATCGTACCAGCTCTTGCCGAGCGGATCCCAATAAACCGGAATCGGCTGCGGGTATGGATTCAGGGCGCTGGGCGTCGCGCTAAATTGCGGGAACGGCCGCAGGGATTGTGCTACCGTCTGGTGGTTGGAACCGCTCACTGGGAAGCCCGCATAAGGCGGCTTATTGAATCCTCTCTGCACGGCCGCGGCGGAGTCCGTAAAGCCGCTCAACAGGGACAAATCGGCGGAGTTGTTCAAACTCAGCCCATAGGCGGCCAAGCGTTGCGGGGTATTGGCATCGAGATTGAGCAGCCCAGGCGCCTGCCACCAGACGCCGCGATTGGCCACATAGGCGGCTTCAACAACAAAATCCCGCATGATCTCGCGCTGGAAGCCTATGCTCCACTGATACTGCCTGGGTGGCCGGCCGGCGTTCTGGTCCATGAAGGCTCCGCCAAATGTGCCTGGCACGGGCCCCGTTGTCGGATACAAACCGGGGTTGAAGTTCGGCCAAGCGGGCGGGTAATAAGCAGCCGGGTAACCGGCGGCCAACGTTGTGACCGGGTTTGCGAATCCGGCGTTCGCGCCGGCACTGGAACCGGCGAGGCCGCCCGTGGCGTTGTTATTGGATTCCGTACTGTCGTAAACGATGGCGAAACCGGCGCGGAAGACCGTCTTGGAGGTTATTTGATAGGCGAGCGCGAGGCGGGGAGCGAAGGCCCACGGGTAATTGTGAGCGATGTAGCAGTTGCAGCGCCCTGGTCCGTGACCGTCGAAAATGGCTGCGCCGAGCATGCCTCCCGCGGATGGATTCGGCGTGGTGGGTGAAAAATCCGGGGCGCGCCCGTGTTCCTCTTGCAGAAACGTCGAGTAATCGTAGCGCAGCCCATAGTCCACGGTAAGCTTGCGCGTCACCTTCCACGAGTCCTGGGCGAAAAGTCCCAGTTGCGTTTTGCCCATGCGCGGGTGAGTGGGGCGGCTGATGCTGATGTTGTCGACCAAGCCCAGAAGGAAGCTGGCGTAGCCCAACCCGACATTGGAGCCGCCGACAGCCGTGGTTTGGAAGGGCTGGCCGGTTTCGGATGCGGCGAAGTTATAGACGCCGAGCGTGTTGCCGTCCTGGATGGGAGGATAGCCTTCGGCGCGGAACTCGCCGCCGAATTTGTAAGTATGGTTCCCCTTGACCCATGTGGCGCTCGTATTGAAGGAGG
The DNA here is from genome assembly GCA_035631295.1 of Bryobacteraceae bacterium. GTDB lineage: Bacteria > Acidobacteriota > Terriglobia > Bryobacterales > Bryobacteraceae > Palsa-187. The sequence goes on from DASQJB010000411.1 coordinate 6,109, forward strand.
GGCTTTGGGTGATGGAGTTGGTCCCGGCTTCTGAGCCGATGCCGACCATCCCGCCGGCGCCGCTCGAAGCGAGCAATCCCGTGATGGTGGGGAACCATTTGTATTCAAGACCGCCATTTAGACCAAGCTGCTGCTGCGCGTTGTAATTCGTGATTTGGCCGGTGGTGGTGACCGAGGGCACCAAGAAATAATTGCTGCGGTAACCCGCGCCGAAGTGCAGCAGAATAGTCGGCGTCAGCGTGTAATCGAAATTCAGGCGATACAGCGGCGCGGTTTGAAACGTGCCGAGCGCGCCCGTGAGCGGGTCGGGGAGGCCGTCGGAGCGGCCAAAAATCGTGTTGCCGTTGGGATTCGCCGTCTTGGTGCGCTGCCAGAAAAACGAAAGATGGCCCTTCGCGCCGATGACCTGGTCGGCTTTCACGGATGGAATCTCGGTGACTCTCGACGTATTGTAGACGTTCAAGTAGTTGTTGGTGAGGGCGTTGGGTGTGGGTCCGCTCGTGCCCGGGAACAGGTTCTGAATTTTCACCGCCACGGGATCGAAACGCCCCACGGGGATTTTATTCCCCGGGAACTGAGTCCGATATACCCGGCCATCGGCGGCGGTCGCGGTCGTCGCGGGATCGTAGATCATGCCTTCGAGCATGGTGGCGCCGGTGGGATCTGTGCCGATCACTCGCGCGTTGGGGAGAATTGCCTGGCTGAAATCGCCCTGGCGGTAGGCCGCAAGCGGCACGGTCTGAAATTGATTGTTGATCTTGGTCTGCTCGCGGAACTGCTCCCAGTTGAAGAAGAAGAAGGTCTTATTACGGCCGTCGTAGACTTTCGGAATCCACACCGGCCCTCCCACGGTGAAGCCGTAGTCGTTTCTGCGCGCGCGGGGCCGCGGATTGCCTTGTGGGCTGCCGGTGACGAAAGGATTGCCGGCATTGAAAATTTCGTTGACGAAATAGTCGTAGACGCTGCCGTGAAACTGGTTCGTCCCCGAGCGCATGGTGACATTGAACATGCCGCCGCCCACTTGGCCGAATTCCGCCGCGAAGTTGCTGGTCTGAATCGCGGTCTCTTGGATGGCGTCTACGCTAGGCTGAGTCTGCTGCGGAACCCCGGGCGTTCCTGTGTTGGAGGCGTCCTGGCCCTCGATACGAAAAGACTGCGAATTCGCCGGCGTGCCGTTGATGCGCATCAGCGCGTTGGGAACGTAGTTCACGCCCGGAATCATCAGCACCATGTTGTACGGATTGCGGATTCCCGCGCTGCCCGAGAGTGTGCCGCCGATGCCCAAGAGGGGGAGGTCGTCCATTTTATTGACGTCGATGTTGTGGCTCAGCCCGCCGCCTTCGGTGTTCAACAGGGGAGCGGCTTCAGTCACGGTGACGGATTCGCTGGCCGCGCCCACTTCCAGCGCAATGTCAACGCGCAGAGTTTCAGCGACCTGAACCGGAAGCGCGGCGCGAACGTATCTCTTGAACCCCGACACCGCCATCGTTACTTCGTAAGTTCCGGCGGGCAATTGCGCGATCGTGTAGTTGCCGGTATTGGACGTCTGCGTCGGATAGACGACGCCGGTTTCCACATTGCGGGCCTGGATTGCCGCTCCGGCTACCACCGCGCCGGCCGGATCGGAAACGGTTCCCGTAATCGCGCCGCGATCGCTCTGAGCGAAGGCCGCGCCAAACGACGAAATCAAGAAGAGAACGAACCACCTCATATATGCCCCCAGTTCGAGAAGAAGTCGAAACCCTGGGGCGCAGTATATAACGTTTATCGCGGGGCGGTCAATCGGGGGGTGGAAATCTAAAACGCCCTAAATGCTCACGGCCGTTGAATCAGCTCAATGCGGTTGCCCGCCGGATCAATCGCGATGCCGATGACAACGCCGGTGTTTCTGAACGGACGCGGATCGCCGGCCATCGAGCCTCCGGCGGCCTTGATCGAGGCGACGGTCGCCGCCATGTCCTTCACGTTGAGGATGACGTGCGGGATCGGGTCCTTTAAGTCGTCGGAGTCGCGATGCATGAGCACAATCGGCTCGCTCTTGTTGGCCTTCGCGGCGTCGGCCGTGGCGCCGAAGTTCACGAAGATCTCCGGTCCTGTGGGCGAATCGATCCGATTGACTTCTTGCATGCCGAACGCGGACTGATAGAACTTCGCCAGCGCAACAGTATCTTTCGCGCCGACTCGCACCGAGTTCAGGGTCACTTGGGCGCGCGCAGCGTTGGCGAGCAGCAGCGTGGCGGATATGGCGAATGCAGCTGTGTAGATTCTCATCTCACTCATCATAGACCGCATGGGCGCTGCCGGTAACATCGAGCCTTACTCCAAATTCCCAGAGCCAAGTCTGAACCTCTCGCCGGGATGCGCGGACAAGCCGCCCTCCGGTGAATCGATCGTTGGTGGTCACTTCCGCGTGAATGAAAGAAGGAATCGTCAACGCGTCAGCGGCAGCGGCAGAATCGAACTCTGCTTCAGCCAGGCAGAGGCCCTCCAGCGCGCCTTCGAAAACGTCGATGCCGAAAGGCGGCACGCTATAGCGTGTCTTACTGATCTTTTTCGCGGGAAGCTTCGCCAGCACGCAAAACTCCTGCGCGGTGAGGTACATGTTCGTGATCCATCCCTGCTGCGCTCCGTTCGCGCGTTCCGGAACTTTCTGGGTGAGCTTGAACACGGCCGGGAGACCGGATTCGGTCTGTTCGCGCAGGCGCAGAGCGGCGCCGTCGATGTGAGGTCGTTGATATGACGGATTCGCACGATGCCGGCGTCGCGCCGAAATTGATCGACCAGGAACCGGCGCTCCCGCTCCATCCTGGCGTACTTATGCGGCCGCTCGACATTTACATTCTTGCCACAATGACCGTGTATACTGCTCAAGCAGGCGTTCCTTCCGCCAAGGAGTATGAACATGAAGCGCTTTTTGCTCACCTTCGTAATCGCGGCCGCGGCCTTGGCGCTCGCGGTCATGGCTCAACAAACGCCAGCAGCGGGTCCTTATAAGGTCCAAAACGTCGCCAAAGTAGGGGGTGCCGGCAACTTCGACTACGTCTACGCGGATTCCGATGGACGCCGCCTCTATATTCCCCGCACAGGCCAGGGCGCCCGGATCACCGTGTTCGATCTGGATAGCCTCATGCCGGTGGGCGAGATTTCCAATACGAACGCCCGTGGAGCGGCGGTCTCCACCAAGTCCGGCCACGGATTTGGGAGCAGCAAACCCGTCGCCATGTGGGATTCCAAAACGTTGATGCCTATGAAGACGATCGACGTGCAGGGCGGACCCGACGGCATCATGTACGACGCCTTCAACGACCGGGTGTGGGTGTTCAGCCATATTGCGCCGAACGCGACGGTGATCAACGCAGCGGACGGCTCCGTTGTGGGTACGGTGGAACTGGGCGGCGCGCCCGAGCAGGCGGTCTCGGACGGCGCCGGCCATCTGTGGGTGGATTTGGAAGATAAGAACCAGATCGCCGCGGTGGATGCTAAGACGCTGGCTGTCACCGCGCATTACGATCTAGCTGGCAAAGGCGGCCAATGCGCCGGGCTGGCCATGGACCTGAAGAATCGTATCCTGTTCGCGACTTGCCGCAATCCGCAGAATATGGTGATTCTGAAAGCAGATGGAGGAAGCATCATTACCACCCTTCCCATCGGCCAGGGCACCGATGGCGCGGTGTTCAGTCCCAAGACGATGGAGGCGTTCAGCTCTCAGGGCGATGGAACGCTGACGATCGTCAAGGAGAATAGCCCCAGCGATTTCGTCGTCGAGCAAACCCTTAAAACGATGACAGGAGGCAAGACGCTGACGCTGGACTCGAACACCGACCGGATCCTGATTATCGCCGCCGAATACACGCCACCGCCGGCGGATGCTCCGAAGGGCCGCGGACGAGGACAGATGGTTCCGGATTCGTTCTCGATTCTGGCCGTGGGGAAATAGCCGCCTGACATTTAGCCTTCGCCGTGGCGCAGGCACTCTTGCCTGCTGTCTCGACACTTGTGTCGAGACCTGTGGAGCCAACGGGTTGATTTGTAGCGCGGAAAACCAGGCGACATTTGGCAAGATTCCCGCCCACGGCGTCAGGGGAGGGAAGCCGTCACGGGCTCCGAGCGCGCGCTTTCATTCTCCAGCAAATCGACGGCTGAGATTTCGTAGCGGTACATCTTTCCCGACTCGATTTTCGCGTCGCTGAACACAGGAGCTTCGATGAGAGCAGCGATTTTCTCAAACGCCCCCATGCCCTCCGCGCGATAGACGTTGTAGCCGCGGAAGTCCGCTTCGGTGTTGCGCACCCAGGCCAGCTCGATTGCGTTGCTGCCCGCGGCGGCCGTCACGCCTGCGGGGACGGCTGGCGGAAAGATGTCCTTCGGCGTGATCGAAGCCGTCTCCGATACCACGCTTCTGCGCGTTTCGCCGTCGATCGCCATGACCATGTAGCTATATTGCGTGCCGAACTGGGCGGAGGCGTCCAAGTAATCGGGCTGATCCGTTTCGCTGATGGGTGCAGGCTGAGCGTCGCCGGTCCAGCGAAAGACGCGGTAGCGAGGTCCGGAACCCGTCCAACTGAGTTTGACGCCGTCCTTGGTGTTCTCCGGGACGGGCTTTGCGGGGGTGGCCAGCGGCGGCCCGATATTCAACGAAACGAAATTCGACCAGCTTGAGACCTTACCTTTCGGGCCGGTAGCGCGGACTCCGAGAGCGATGCTCTTGCCCACCCAATCGCTAACGGGTATTTGATCGAAGGCGTAGGCTCCGGCCCCGTCGGCCGGGACGGAATACTTTTTCACGGTTTCGGCCCAAGCGGCGGCATTGAATGGATTATTGACCGGTCCGGCATAGAGATCGATGGAGCGAACGCTCTTCAAAGGCAAGCCTTCCGTGGTGAGCATGGGGATGGTGAATTCCACCTGGATGCTATCGCCGTATTCGGCGGCGCGAAGATCCGTCACTGCGGAGGGAATATCGAGCGCCGGCGGCTGTGGCGCGCCGATGTATCCGCACCCGGAAAGAAGCGCCAGGAAGAGGGCGGACTTGAGTCCGCGCGGGGCTTTAGCTCCGCATCTCAACAGCGGGCTTAAAAGCCCGCGCGGACTCAAGTCCGCCCTCCTTCCACCACTCACAAGATATACCGGCTCAGATCCTGGTCCTTGACGATGTCGGCGAGCTGCTTGCGCACATACGCCGCATCCACCCTCACGCTCTTCCGCTTCAAATCCGGCCCATCGAACGATACGTCTTCCAGCAGCTTTTCCAGGATCGTGTGCAAGCGCCGCGCTCCGATATTCTCCGCTGATTCGTTCACGCGGGCGGCGTACCGCGCGATCTCTTCCAGCGCGTCTTCGGTGAAGCTCAGCTTGATGCCCTCGGTGTCGAGCAACGCCTGGTACTGCTTAATGAGCGCATTCTTCGGCTCCCTCAGGATGCGGATGAAGTCGGCTTCGGAGAGGGATTTGAGCTCCACGCGGATGGGAAACCTGCCTTGCAGCTCCGGGATGAGATCGCTGGGCTTGGAAACGTGGAAGGCCCCGGCGGCCACGAACAGGATATGGTCGGTGCGGACGAAGCCATAACGCGTATTCACCGTAGTGCCTTCGACGATAGGAAGGATGTCGCGCTGCACACCTTCGCGGCTGACGTCGGGCCCGTGGCCGGCTTCGCGTCCCGCGATCTTATCCACTTCGTCGAGGAAGATGATGCCGCTGCGCTCCACACGCTCGATGGCCACCCGCGTTACCTGGTCCATGTCGACCAGCTTCTGTTCTTCCTCTTGGACCAGGTATTCGATGGCCTCGCTCACCCGCATCTTGCGCTTCTTGGTGCGGCCGCCGAACAAGCCGGGCATCAGGTCCTTGAGGTTGATGTCCATTTCCTCCATGCCGGCGGCGGTGGTGACCTCAAAAGTGGGGCCGCGCTCCTTCACGTCCACTTCCACCATGCGATCGTCGAGCTTCCCTGCGCGCAGGCGTTCGCGGAGCTTTTCGCGGGTGCGGTCGGCGCTTTCGGTCGGTTCGGGCTGGTTCGGCATCAGCAGCTCGAGCAGCCGCTCTTCGGCGTTACGCTCGGCGCGCTCGCCCACTTCGTTCAACCGCTCCTCCCGCACCATGTCGATGGAGATTTCCACCAGATCGCGGATCATCGATTCGACGTCGCGGCCCACATAGCCGACTTCGGTGAACTTGCTGGCTTCCACCTTGAGGAACGGCGAATTGGCGAGCTTGGCGAGCCTTCGGGCAAGCTCGGTTTTGCCCACGCCGGTCGGGCCGATCATCATGATGTTTTTCGGCATGACTTCGTCGGCCATTTCCGGCTCGAGTTTTTGGCGGCGGATGCGGTTGCGCAGGGCGATGGCGACGGCGCGCTTGGCGTCGCCCTGTCCGATCACGTATTTATCCAGCTCGCGCACGATTTCTCGCGGCGTCAGTTCGTCCAACACGGGAACGTCTTCGGCGGCTTGCGCGGGGAGATAGATGACCATCAGCCGAGCTCCTCGTATACTACGCTCTCATTCGTGTAAATACAGATTTTACCCGCGATCTCCATCGCTTTTTCGACGATTTCGCGCGCGGATAGTTTCGTGTTTTGATACAAGGCCGTGGCGGCCGCCTTGGCATAAGCCCCTCCCGAGCCGATCGCCGCGATCTGATCGTCGGGTTCGATGACGTCGCCGTTGCCGCTCACCAGGTACGTGCTGCCCGAGTCGGCGACCAGGAGCAAAGCCTCCAGATGGCGCAGCATGCGATCGGTGCGCCATTCCTTGGCTAACTCGACGACGGCGCGCGCGAGATTGCCGTTGTATTGCTCCAGCTTGGCCTCAAAGCGAGCGAATAGCGCAAAGGCGTCGGCGGTGGCGCCGGCGAAACCGGCGATGATCTTTCCGTTGTACAGCCGCCGCAGCTTCTTCGCCGAAGCCTTAATCACTTCCGATCCCAGCGTCACTTGCCCATCGCCCGCCATCACCACGTTGCTGTCGCGCCGGACGCACAAAACCGTGGTCGCGTGGATTTGAATATGTCTCCGCACAAGCCTCCAGTGTTACATAGACCCCAAGTGGGGCAGCTCCGCCCGGCTCCCTGTAGTATCATAGGGACCTTCCCCAGCTTCGGATCCATGCTGCTCCGGACTCTGGCCCGCTCCGTAGCGATATGACTAGACTATTCCCGCTCTTCGTATTTCTACTCTCTTCCCTCAACGCTCAAACCGCCCCGGACCTCGACAAGCGCCTCGCCGACCTCGACAAAGCCGTCAAATCCGCGCAGAGCGCGGGCGATAACGCGTGGATGCTGACCAGCGCGGCCCTGGTGCTCATGATGACCGGGCCGGGACTGGCCCTATTCTACAGCGGCCTGGTGCGGCGTAAGAACGTCCTCGGCACCATGATGCATAGCTTTGTACTCATGGGCGTGGTAACCATCCTGTGGGCCATTGTCGGCTATAGCATGGCTTTCGGCGAATGGCGGCCCTTCCTCGGCGGCGCGCAGTATCTGTTCCTCAACAACGTAGGCGCGGCTCCCAATCCCGATTACGGAGCCACCATTCCCCACCAGACCTACATGGTGTATCAGCTCATGTTCGCCATCATTACGCCGGCGTTGATTTCCGGCGCCTTCGCCGAGCGCATCAAGTTCTCCGGCATGCTGCTGTTCATGACGCTTTGGTCGCTGATCGTGTACTTTCCCATGGCGCACATGGTCTGGGGCAAGGGCGGATTGTTCAACGCCACCCTGGGAGGAAAAATTCCTGCATTCGATTTCGCCGGCGGAACGGTAGTGCACATCACTTCCGGCGTCTCGGCGCTTATCTGCGCGCTGTACTTGGGCCGCCGCAAGGGCTATCCCAGCGAGCAAATGCGTCCCCACAATCTGGTGCTGAGCGTCATCGGAGCATGTCTGCTCTGGGTCGGCTGGTTCGGGTTCAACGCCGGAAGCGCCGTAGCGGCGTCGGCGCTTGCTACGAGCGCTTTCGTGGCGACGCATTTCGCCACGGCGGCCGCGGCTCTGGCCTGGATGTTCGCCGAATGGATCCGAAGCGGCAAGCCCAGTGTGCTGGGAGCGATTTCCGGAGCCGTGGCCGGACTGGTGGCCATCACTCCGGCGTCGGGATTCGTGAAGCCGATGCCGGCGCTCGCGATCGGGGTGGCCGCGGGCATCGGCTGCTATTTGATGGTGAGCGTGGTGAAGGCCAGGTTTGCGTACGACGACTCGCTGGACGTCTTCGGCGTCCACGGCATCGGTGGAACCATGGGCGCTATTTTGACCGGCGTCTTCGCCACGAGAGAAGTGAACGATGTGTGGAACGGGAAGGCGATGGGATGGGTGGACGGCAATGCCGGACAAATCGTGAACCAAGCCACAGCCGTGGCGGTTTCGTGGGCGCTGGCGATCGTGGCGACGCTGATCATTCTTAAGGTCTGCGACGTGGTCACCGGCGTGCGAGCGGACGCCACAGATGAAGTCGACGGGCTGGATCTGAGCATGCACGGCGAGGAAGGCTACAACTTCGAAGGGTGAGGGGAGGCGCCGGCCGCCCGTTTATAAAATCTTCACGCCTTCTCTATTACTTTTTCACGTCCTTTTCCCTATTCTTAGGGCGTGAACCATCCAACTCCCGGCGATTGTCTCGATCACTATCGCATTACGGCGGAGGTGACTACGGGCGGCATGGCGACCGTCTTGCGCGCAATGGACGTCCGGTCCGGGCGTGAAGGCGCACTGAAGAACCGCTACGCCAGCGCACGCGAATTCGCCGAGGAAGCTAGCAAGAGACCGCAACCAGCGTGTACCTCCTTTTCCGACATTAAAAGAACAAGATCGAACGGGCCTCGCAGTTGCATGGCTCAAATCTACCTTGTTGTTCGTTTAAACCCTCCGTGCTCAAAAGCAATGGAACGCCAATGCCCGAAAGCATGAGGAGCATCGTAAGTGAGAACCACGCGGTTTTTGGTGATAATGATGCAGATTGCTTTCGCCCAGAATCCTTCCCCGAGCCAGCCGGCTGCTGCCGGCCAGAACGCCAATCCGCC
>DASQJB010000412.1:0-4605 GCA_035631295.1 Bryobacteraceae bacterium
CCAGTCCGCCCAAGGCGGAATCAAACCTCCGGCAGCCGGCGTCATACGCGGCGGCAATCTTGGCCGCGGCTTGCTCGGGACGGCTATGCAAATGCACACCAATTTCGAGATAGCCGTATTTCGCGATGACCGCGCCCACAACCTCCCTGATCTGCTCCGGAGTTGCCACTCCCGCCGTGTCGGCCAGGGAGATCATGTGCAGATCCTCGGCTTCCAGCAACTCCACGGCATCGACCACTTCCTCCACGCTCCAAGGATCTCCGTAGGGATTCCCCAATGCCATCGAGATGTATACGGCCACGTTCAGGCCGGCGTCGTCCGCCTTTTTTTGCACTTTCTCCAATTCATCGAGAGCGTCCTCGGCCGACTGGTTCTGATTCCTTCGCAGGAAGGTCTCCGAAATCGAGTAGGGGAATCCCAGCGTGGAAACCGCCTGCGTGTCAATGGCTCGTTGCGCACCCTTCTGGTTGACCACGATGCCGATGATCTCCACGTCGTCAGGCGGATCGAGTTCCTTCAACACCTGCTCCGAGTCCGCCATCTGCGGCACCGCCTGCGGCGAAACGAACGAAACGGCATCAATGTGCTTGAAGCCCGCGCTGATCAAGGCTTTCAAATAGTCGGTCTTCAAATCAGCCGGAATCATCCCTTTCAGCCCCTGCCAGGCGTCGCGTGGACATTCAATGAGCTTCACTGGAGCAGCGTTAGGCATTCGCTCCCCGCCTTTGTGCCAAGGTGATCCCTCGTCATGGTGCGCTTGGTGGGCGCGCCTGGCGCCCGTTCCCCGCCGTGGTTTTTACCCCTCCCCCAACTCGCCACGCCGGCGAAATCTCCACCGCCCATTGCCGACCACAACAACCTACGCTTGCCGAAGACAGCCATCCGAACTTCCTCCGCCTCCACGTCTCCGCGGTTCCTTACGTTTGCAGCACTCCCACCTTGAACTCCGCCACATCGGGATTCAGCGCCGCCGCCTCCAAGGCTTGCGTAATGGCGTCACGCGTCTCGATCGGATCGATTATTTTGTCAATCCACAGCCGGGCCGCGCCGTATCGCGGATCAGTCTGCTCGTCGTAGGTGCGTTTCACCGACTCGTAGAGCTGTTTTCTTTCTTCCTCGCTCAGCTTTTTTTCGCCGCGCTCCAGTTGCTTCACTTTTATCTCGACCAGCGTTCCCGCCGCGGAATCGCCGCTCATGACGGCGTAACGCGCGGTTGGCCAGGCAAACACAAACCGCGGATCGTATGCTTTGCCACACATCGCGTAATGTCCCGCGCCAAACGAGCCGCCCACAATCACCGTGATTTTGGGAACTACAGAGTTCGAGACGGCATTTACCATTTTGGCCCCGGCCTTGATGATGCCGCTCCATTCCGCATCTCGCCCCACCATGAATCCGTTGACGTCGTGAAAAAACACCAGCGGAATCAGGTTCTGATTGCAGTCCATGATAAAACGCGAAGCCTTCTCCGCGGATTCGGTATAAATGACGCCTCCGAACTCCACCCGCTTGTGCCCCTCGTGGTCGGTCTGTTGCGCGTGGAGCTTCTGGTTGGCTACGATTCCGACCGCAAAGCCGCCAACACGCCCATAACCGCAGATCAGGGTTTTTCCGTACTCCGGCTTGTATTCATCGAACCGGCTGCCGTCGAGCACCCGCGCCAAAATTTCCTTCATGTCGTAGGGACGCGCCGGCGAGGGATCGTAGATTCCATAGATTTCCTCCGCCGCCAGTTCCGGCGCGACCGGTTTCTTGCGGTCCCACGGCGAGAGACGGCGGTATCCCCACTTTTCCACGATCGATCGAATGCGCGCCAGGCACGCCTCGTCGTTGGACTCCCGAAAATCCACGGTGCCGCTGATGGCCGAATGCATGGCCGCGCCGCCCAGATCCTCAGCCGAAACTTTCTGTCCGATCGCGGCCTGCACCAATGCCGGTCCGGCGAGAAACAATCCACTGCCGTCGGTCATCAGGACGTGATCACACATCACCGGAAGATATCCTCCTCCGGCGACACACATCCCCATGATGGCGGCGATTTGAGGAATTCCCATCGCTGACATCACGGCGTTGTTGCGAAATACGCGCCCGAAGTCGTCCGTGTCCGGAAACACGTCCTCCTGCAGCGGCAAAAACACTCCCGCCGAATCGACAAGATAAATGGTGGGAATGCGATTCTCGATCGCGATGTTCTGCGCGCGGATCACCTTCTTGGCGGTCATGGGGAAAAATGCTCCGGCTTTCACCGTGGCGTCGTTCGCGATGATCATGACCATGCGCGTCTGAACGCGCGCCAAACCGGTAATCACGCCGGCCGCCGGAGCCCCGCCCCATTCCTCGTACATGCCGTAGGCGGTGTACAAGCCGAGTTCAAAAAAGGTTTCCGGATCCGCCAGCAAGGCGATGCGTTCCCGCGCCGTGAGCCGACCTTTCGCGTGCTGGTTCGCGATGGCTCTGGCGCCTCCCCCCTCGCCAATCGTCTCACCCTCGTTGCGCACTTGCGACATCAGGTCCGCCAGGAATCGCATGTTGGCTTCAAACCGTGCCGAGGTGGGATCGATCTTCGTGGTCAACACGTTCCCCGCGGCCGGGGAGTTCACGGCGACAGCTTCGTTGGGCTCTGGCATAAATCGCACCAGCGGACTGTTTACGGTATATCAGCGAGGCAGAACGGCGCAATGCGGAACAATCCCGGGTAGCGGCCAAATTTCATTCCGCCACCACAGAGCCACGCGCAGCGCCTGCCCTAATCTGCTGTCCCGCGCGCGTGACCGGATCGGGAGCAAGCGCATCGACCAAGCCAAGATCCAAAGCTTGTTGGGCACTGACCTTCGCCGCAGCCACAAACATTGCGAGGGCATGACCTGTCCCAATCAATCGCGGCAGCCGTTGCGTTCCTCCCCAGCCGGTGATCAGCCCCAGGGCCGCGCCCCGATGTCCAAACACCGCCGTGGGAGACGCAATGCGATGAAGACAAGCCAAGGCCAGATCGAGTCCTCCCCCCATGCAGTATCCTGAAATCGCCGCGTATACCGGAGCCGGGAAGCGCTCGATCCTCGCCATCAGAGCCTGCCCCATTTTTGCAAAGGCGTACGCCGTGGGGCCGTCGAGCGCGCCAATCTCTTGCAATTCGGCACCCGCGGAAAAGAATCGATCATTCCCGGTGATGACCAGCGGCTGTGGCTCCTGCGCCAGTCGCTCGATTTCCCCGGTCAGGCAAGCACGCGGCTCCGAGTCAGTCGGTTCGTTCCGTCCTCGGAGCGCATGCGAAGGACGCGGAAAGACCACTGCTCCTCGACGTGAAAAAAGGAAGTCGACATTGCCGTGGAAACTTGCAAAGCGAATCGAACCGCGGCCATCTGCTCTCGAGGCTTAGGGAGTGCGTTCGACCCAATCCGCGAGCCGACAAGAGTCCTCCTCCAGCACAAACGTCCCCGCTCCGAAGCATTCGCCCACGATTCGCTGGGATTCCGGTTCGCGCGCCGCTCGCGTAATCCACTGTTGGCCCACCCGATACTGGGCGGCGGTGAACCACTTCTGCGGAAGCACTTCCACAAGGCCAGCCTGCAAGTAGAAGACGAATAACGCGAACGCCGGGTCGTCGTTGGACATTGCCTTGTAACTGGTGGGCACGATCAATTCGTCGATGCCGCGAAGTTGTTCCGGAACTCGAATCCTGTGCGTCCCCGGCCCCAGAGCCAAAGGAGTCTCGAAGTCCGCAATCGGCGCGGTCGCCGCGTACATTCGTTCCGATGACTGCTTGAACCATCCCGCCACTTCGGCCAGATCGAAGGCTCCTAGCTGATCGGGATCGAAGCAGACCAGCCGGATGTTTCGCCCCTCAGGACACCAGATTCCCAGCCAATGCGGCGGCACCAGGAACGGCCGGCAGTATGTGTTCAGCGCCAGGCGAACCTTTTCAGTTTCCTGCTCCAGTCCGAGCGTGACCAGGTGCGCGATCGGGCCTTCGGTTCCGTGATGCATCCAGGCAAAGCGTTGCCCCGACGGCGAGCCAAAGTTAGGGAACGTCTGCCAATACCAGGGTGCGGGACCAACCGCACGGGAGAGAATTTTCCTCACGCGCTGCGCTTCCACGGCGGACATCATCCGGCCGTCGGCACGCTGGGACCCTTCACGTGCGTGCGGATGAACTGCACTATGTCGTCCATGGCCGTGCCCGGTTGGAAAATAGCCGCGACGCCGGCTTTCTTTAGCCCATCGACATCCTGATCCGGAATGATCCCCCCGACCAGCACGACGACATCGTCCATCTTGTTCCGTTTGAGCAGGTCCATGACGCGCGGCACAATCGCGTTGTGCGCTCCGGAAAGGATCGAAAGGCCGATCACCTGCACGTCTTCCTGTAGCGCGGCGCTGACGATCATTTCCGGAGTCTGCCGCAAACCGGTGTAGATGACCTCCATACCCGCATCGCGTAAGGCGCGGGCAATCACCTTGGCTCCGCGATCGTGGCCGTCGAGGCCCGGCTTCGCCACCAATACGCGAATCTTCATCGCAGCCATCGATGATTATTTAAACACAGAGGGCGCGTCGGATCCCAGCGCCGACATCGCCCTGGAGCGTCTTGTATCCGAACCCCATCTT
>DASQJB010000413.1:0-3378 GCA_035631295.1 Bryobacteraceae bacterium
GAAACCATCGCGAACTGCTTGTATGAAGCGATGGATTTGAACGGACTCAAGGATATCCTCGACCGCCTTGGGGAAGGGACTCTGCGCGCGGTGGCCATTGATACGCGCGAGCCTTCGCCGTTCTGCCACGAAATTCTGAACGCGAACCCTTACGCCTTCTTGGACGACGCGCCGCTGGAAGAGCGCCGCGCTCGCGCTGTTCAACTGCGCCGCACCCTTCCCGAAGACGCTGCGAACCTGGGCGTCCTTGACCCCGCTGCAATCTCGCAGGTCGCTGAAGAATCCTGGCCCGTCGTGCGCGACTCCGATGAACTGCACGATGCGCTGTTGACGCTAGTCCTGCTGCCGCCGGCTGGCGAGTGGCAAGCGTTCTATGATTCGCTGGCGCGCGACGGCCGCGCGCAGACCATTCAGCGCGGAGGTCGGCCGTTTTGGGCCGCGACGGAGCGTTTGGAGCGCGCTTTGGCGGCGGAACAAGATCCGGCAAGCGTGCTGCGAGGCTGGATGGATTCGATCGGCCCTGCGACGCCGCAGGAACTGGCGGAGAAGCTCGCGTTGCCGTTGGATGCAGTGGAGAGCGGCCTCGCGCAGTTGGAGAGCGAAGGCCAGATTCTTCGCGGTAACTTCTCCGCCTTGCGGAGCCGCGACCGTGAGGGAGCGGTAGCCTGTGAATTCTGCCATCGCCGCATCCTGGCAAGAATTCACCGCTTGACCCTCGGCCGCCTGCGGCGCGAAATCGAACCGGTCAGCTCGGCGCAGTTCATGCGATTCCTCTGCCGCTGGCAGCACCTGGCGCCAGGAACGCAACTGCATGGCGTGGACGGGCTCTTCCAGATTTTGCGGCAGCTTCAGGGATACGAAATCTCGGCCGCGGCGTGGGAATCTTCAGTCCTGCCCCGCCGCCTGGCCGGTTACGAATCGGAATTGCTGGACCGGCTGTGTCTTTCAGGCGAAGTCCAATGGGGCCGGCTTTCGCCGCATCCGGCGCTGGAGACCGAGGGGGCGCGCCGCGTGAGGCCAACTCGTGTTGCGCCAGTGGCGATTTTCTTGCGCGAGGACTCGGCCGCGCTCCTGCCGGCCGCGACGCAAACGCCTTTGCTCTCGCACCCGGCGCGCGATGTTCTGGAGGCTCTTTCAGCGCGCGGCGCGCTCTTCTTCCACGAGTTGACGCGAGCCACGTTGCGGCTGGCGAGCGAAGTGGAGGATGGACTCTGGGAGTTGGTCGCAGCCGGGCTGGTAACCGCCGACGGGTTCGAAAATCTTCGCGCGCTGATCGACCCCAAGCGGCGAGCCGGGCAGGGAAGCGGAAGATTCGCGCGTCCGCGTCACGCCGCGGGCCGCTGGGCTTTGCTGGAGCGCGTAGCCGTGGCACAGGCTTCAGCCTGTGAATTCTTCGCCAAACTCTTACTGGATCGCTGGGGCGTAGTCTTCCGCGACATGATTGCTCGCGAGGCGCTGGCGCCGCCATGGCGCGATTTGCTAGTGGCTTTCCGCCGAATGGAGGCGCGCGGCGAAACCCGCGGCGGCCGCTTCGTCGCGGGCTTCGTAGGCGAGCAGTTCGCGCGGCCCGAAGCGGTAGACCTTCTGCGTCATTTGCGGCGATCGGCTCCTTCTTCAGAAGAAATCGAGATCGCGCCCGCTGATCCTCTCAATCTCACCGGAATCGTTTTGCCCGGCGCGCGGACGAGTTCGCTCGCGCAAGGCTCGCTGCGGCTGGTGGACGGCGTGCCGCAACCCGGCGGCGATTACGCGGTGGGAGCTTTTCCTGCGATTGCCGCCGCCGGAGACGGCCGCTACAATGCTTTCTCATGAAGTCCTCTTTCGTGCGTTCGGCCGCCGTTGTAAGCCTTTCCTGCCTCAGCGGCGCGATCGCCGCATCGTCGGCCGGCTACCATCTGCTCAAGAAGATCCCTCTGGGAGCCGCGGAGGGGGGCGGCGAGTACTTCGATTACATCACCATGGATGCTTCAGCGCGGCGCATTTACGCCTCGCACGGCACGGAAGTGCAGGTGCTGAATGCCGATACGGGCGCGCCCATCGGCAAGATGACAGGGCTGAAACGATGCCATGGTGTGGCGCTGGTTCCCGAACTGGGCAAGGGATTCATCAGCGACGGGGATTTAGGCCAGGTCGTCATCTTCGATTTGAAGTCGTTTCAAAAGCTCGGTGAGGCGAAAGCGGAAGACGACGCGGATTCCATTCTGTACGACGCCGCGTCCAAGCGCATTTTCGTTTTCAACGGACGGCCGAAGAGCGCAACCGTGATCGATCCGGCTTCCGGAACGGTGACGGGCCGGGTCTCTCTCGGTGGCTCTCCCGAGCAGGCCGTCGCCGATGGAAACGGCACGATCTTCGACAACCTCGAGGACACGAATGAAGTAGTCGCCATCGATTCGCGCACCCTTCAAATCAAATCCCGATGGCCCGTGGCGCCGGTGGGCCAGCCCGTATCCATCGCGCTGGACCGAAAGAACCGCCGCTTGTTCATCGCCGGGCGCAACCCGAAGATGCTGGCGATGATGGACGCGGAAAGCGGCAAGATGATCGGTTCGCCCTTCCCCATCGGCGCGCGCGTGGATACTACCGTATTCGACCCACAAACCGGCTTCGTCGCTGCCTCCACGGGCGACGGCACGATCCACATTTTTCACGAAGACTCTCCCGCGAAACTGGTGGAGGTCGAAACCGTGAAGACGGAATACGGCGCCAAGACGATGGCGCTCGACGCGAAGACGCATCGCCTGGTTGTGGACACCTCGGACTTCGAATCGCCCACCGATCCCGCGGCAAAAGGGCCCGGCTCGCAGATCCGGGCCAAACCGGGGACGTTCCACGTGCTGATCTACAGCCGCTGAGTGCGTTTCAGGCGGCCGACAAATCGAGCATGAGATTGTCTACGTAACACCAGCCCCAATCCTCGCCCGGCTCGAACGAACGCATTACTGGATGCTTCGTTTGGTGATAGTGCTTCGTCGCGTGCTTGTTCGGAGACGAATCGCAACATCCGACATGGCCGCAACTAAGGCAAAGGCGCAGGTGCACCCACTTGCCGCCGGTCTTGAGACACTCCTCGCAACCTTGAGTATGCGCCTTTACGTTTTGAACCTGGTCCAAGTGCGAACATTTTGGTTCCATACTTCCTTTTAGCGCACAGCGGAGGGCGATGAGCCACCACGCGCCGGCAGGTTCCTGTAACTCGACCGCGCCGGCAAATATCTAACAGCCATCAACGATGTAGCCGACTTGTCGTTTCTGGCGCCGTCTTCGGTAAATTTCGCCTTTGCCAGCAATCTTTTTGAGCACATCACGCAGAACGAGTTTGCTTCTATCTTGCGCCAGCTCAAGACGGCGTTGGCAAAGGATGGGACGCTGAACATT
>DASQJB010000414.1:0-4040 GCA_035631295.1 Bryobacteraceae bacterium
TTGGGAAACCAAGTGGGAAATCGAAAAGCATATTCGGCAGCTGGGTCTGCCGGCGACCATTTTCCGGCCGGCAGGTTTCATGGAAATCTACCACATGCTGGAATTGGAGCTCGGCCTCCTGATCGGCCGGCTCCTGGACCCCGTGCGGCACGACAAGCCCTATCAGTCGATCGCAACGGATGATATAGGCGCTTTTGTGGCCTTGGCCTTCGATCGTCCGAAGGAATTCATTGGCATGGAGCTGGAGATTGCCGGAAGCGAGCTTACCCCGCGGCAGACGGCGGACGTCTTCAGCCGTGTCATGGGTAAACGCGTGAAATACGGAAAACTTCCCATGCTGGCCGCCCGGATCCTGTTGGGCAGGGATTTTCACGCGATGTTCCGCTGGTTGAACCGGGACGGGTTTCAAGCGAATATCCCTGAGCTCCGACGCAAATACCCGGAGATCCATCTGCATTCATTAGAAGAGTGGCTGCGCGAAGACGGGTGGGACAAACGCGGGTTGCGGTTCCGAGCCCCAAAGGACTAGCCAGGGAGGGCTCTGGCGCAAACTGGCCTTGGTAATACGTATTCGCCCTATACCCACCGAACAGCGGTTTTGGCATCCGTGGGCCGAAGTGTGACGGTTGAGCGCTTCCGCGCATCGTCCACCAACTTTCTTACGCCCTCCGCGAGATCTTGCAACACCTTGAAATTCGGGTCCTGTAGAGCGCCGACGCGCCAAGTCAGTTCCTGAATGGCGCGGTGATGATTCGCTTCGGCCACGGAGGCTAGCCTAAGCAGGCGGGCCTTCTCTTCGCACGGTGGTGCAAGGGCCGTTGAAATCTGCATGGTACACTCGGCGCTCCATGCGGATCGTTGCGTCATAGGGCTGCCGGACGTCCGTCCTTTGGCTCCGGGACGGCGCACAGCCGCATCGTGGACATGGCCGGGTTGGCCTTGAACATGAAGGGCCGGATCGCTGCCCTACGTGGCCGACCCGGCCCCGGCCCGAACTTGACTAGTGTAAGGCTGCGTTGTTGAAACCTTCCTCTTGACATCCCACAGATCCGTTGGTAGACTTCTCTATATATCCGACAGGAGGTGCCGTGCCCGAAGCGAAATCAGAAATTCTTCAGGGAACGCTCGATCTAATGGTCCTCAAAGCCCTAGACGCTATGGGCCCGATGCACGGCTACGGCATCGCCCGACGGATCGAGCAGGTTAGCGAAGAAGCTCTCCGGGTCAATCAGGGAACGATTTATCTCTGCCTTGTACGCCTCCTTCAGAAGCGTTGGATCTCTGCCGAATGGGGCGCGTCGCAGAATAACCGCAAAGCGAAGTACTACTCGATAACCAGGGCGGGCCGTAAGCAACTCGCCGCCGAGGCGGAAAACTGGCTGCGCGTTTCGAGCACGATCGGCCGGCTGCTCGGATTGGCGACCCGGAGTTAACCCGTGCTGGCGTGGTTCTGGCAACTCTTTGCTCGGGTCCGAGCGTTCCTGCGCTCGCAAAGCTTCGACCGTGATTTCGATCAGGAACTGGAATCCCACCTCGACATGCTCGCCGCAGACCATCGGCGTCGGGGCTTATCCCCGGAGCAAGCGCTTCGCACGGCGCGGCTCGACCTCGGAGGATTCGCGCAGCTTCGGGAGGCGCATCGCGACGTTCGCGGAATACCATTGCTATCAGCCTTTTTCCAGGATCTCCAATACGCTCTTCGAACACTGCGCAAGACGCCCAGTTTTACGCTAACGGCTCTCGCAACGCTCGCAGTCGGCATCGGCGCGACCACAGCCATTTTCTCGATTATCGACACCGTGCTCCTGAAACCACTCCCGATCGCGGATGCGGATCGCGTCGTGCTCCTAACCACACTGATGCAGGATGAGACTGGGAGCAACTCGAACCACCCCGGTACGTCTCAAGCCAAATTTCGGCACTGGCGCGCACAGTCCGCCTTCCTCGATTACGTTTCCGTCTTCTCGGTCGGTAGCGAGCCGGTGAACTATACGGGCGGAGACGTAGCGGAACAGTGGAACGCCTTGATGCTCTCAAGCGAGGCGTTCCGTTGCCTAGGTATTCCGATCGTGCGCGGCCGCGCCTTTACGCCGGAGGAAGACTTGCCGAAGGGGCCGCCCGTAGTCGTGATCAGTGAAGCGCTTTGGAACCGCCGTTTCGCTAGCGATCCCGCAATTCTGGGAAAGAGCGTTGCTGTGAACGGCGCCCCGCGCACCGTGGTTGGCATCGCAGCCAGCGCTCCTGCAATGCTTGAATTCGGGAACAACCCACAGATCTACCTGCCCGCCCAGTTCGATCCGAACAGCCGCGATCTCGGCAGCGCCGGCGGCATTTTTTCTGTGGCGCGTCTGAAGCCCGGAATCACGCTGGAGCAGGCCAAGGCCCGATTGCAGGCGTCCGCCCCCGCATACCGGGAGAATTTTCCAAATAATCTTGATCCCAACGACACTTTCGATGCCGTACCTATCCGCGAATTCCTGGTCGGCGACGTGCGGCGCTTGTTGCTGATCTTGCTAGGCGCAGTGGTTTTGGTGCTGCTCATCGCCTGCGCCAACGTCGCGAATTTGTTTCTGGTCCGGTCGCGCGGCCGAAGCCGCGAAATCGCCGTGAGGACCGCCTTGGGGGCCGGGCAGGGCAGAATCGTCCGCCAACTCATGACCGAGAGTTTGTTGCTTTCCTTTGCCGGAGGCGCGGCCGGTCTGGCCTTTGGCTACAGCGCCATTCGAGCACTCCTCGCGGTCAACACAGCCCATCTCCCCAGAGTCGGGGAGAACGGAGTCGCCGTGTTCCTCGACTGGCGGGGGGCCGCATTTGCTCTGGCGGTTTCGATCTCCACAGGGATTATCTTTGGCCTTTGGCCTGCGCTTCAGGCTGCGCGCGCCGATCTTAACGTGATCCTCAAGTACGGCGGGGGCCGAACCGACACCGGATTTCGGCAGAACAGATCGCGCGCCATGCTTGTCGTCAGCGAGATCACCCTCGCGGTTGTACTGTTGGTGGGCTCGGCTTTGCTGATTCGCAGTTTCGTCGCGCTCTATACGGTCCATCGCGGGTTCGATACCAATCACGTGCTGACGATGCGCTCTCTGTTGGCCAGCCCGCGGTATTCAAAATCCGCCACCATAAACCAGGCGATCTACGATGGCCTGGAGCGAGTCCACTCACTTCCAGGGGTCGCGGCCGTGGGCGCCACAAGCTTCGTGCCGCTCGAACAGCGCGCCACTCTGCCCTTCGACGTGGTCGGGCGGCCGTCCGCCGATTCTGGTAACGCCGGATGGGCTCCCATCTCGCCCGGATACTTCGACGTCCTGAGAATTCCCTTGAAGCAGGGCCGCGCGTTTAGCTTGCGCGACGACGCTATGGCCACTCCGGTAGCCATCATCAACGAACGCATGGCCAGAGAGTTCTGGAAGGACGGCGATCCCCTGAAAGACCGCATCGCAATCGGCAAAGGTCTCATGAAGGCGTTCGACGACGAGCCCGAGCGCCAGATTATCGGAATTGTCGGCGACACGCGGCGACAGTTGAACGCCGACCCCGACCCGATGATGTATGTTCCTCAGGCGCAGATTCCCGATGCGATGATTCCGATGTTTGCCCGTGACGCCGTTTGGCTGGTGCGAATGCAGCCCGGATCGCAGGCCGTCCCGGCCATTCAGGAACAACTGCGCCAAGCGACCGGCGTTCCCGCAGCCAATATCCGTTCGATGGACGAAGTGGTAAAACTCTCCACCGCGCGCGAGCGTTTCAGCATGTTGGTGATGACAATCTTCGGCGCTGTGGCGCTGCTGCTCGCCGCCGTCGGGATCTATGGCCTCATGGCGTACATCGTTGAGCAACGTACGCACGAGATCGGTATCCGTCTAGCGCTCGGCGCCGAAGCGACGAAGGTGAGGAAGATGGTGGTGCATCAGGGCATGACCTTGGCCTTCGCCGGAATAGGTCTTGGCCTCGGTGCAGCATGGGCGTTAGCCCGCACGCTCGAAAGCCTCCTATTTGAAGTGAAATCCCGCGATCCGATGGTTTTCACAGCAGTCCCG
>DASQJB010000415.1:0-2033 GCA_035631295.1 Bryobacteraceae bacterium
TTTCAAGGTGCGCCGAAGCTGGTGGTCC
The DNA here is from genome assembly GCA_035631295.1 of Bryobacteraceae bacterium. Taxonomy (GTDB): domain Bacteria; phylum Acidobacteriota; class Terriglobia; order Bryobacterales; family Bryobacteraceae; genus Palsa-187. The sequence goes on from DASQJB010000415.1 coordinate 29, forward strand.
CCGATAATCCGCGCACCGGCGTGGATCGCGCCTGCCGCTACGAGCCGGACCTGAACCGCACCTATCACGAGATGGCCTTGCATTACAGCGTGGCCGTGATGCCCGCACGCCCGCGAAAACCGCGGGACAAGGCCAAAGTAGAAAATGCCGTTCTCCTAGCCGAGCGTTGGATCGTCGCCGCCTTGCGCCATCGGCGATTCACTTCGCTGGCGGAAGTAAATGAAGCCATCGCCGAGTTGTTGGAGCGACTTAATCAGCGGTCTTTCCGCAAGCGCGAAGGATCGCGCGCCAGCCTATTCGCCGAACTGGACCGGCTGGCGCTGCAACCATTACCCGCCGAGCGCTACGTGCTGGCCCACTGGAAAACCGTGCGTGCCAATATCGATTACCACGTCGAAGTGGACCGTCATTATTACAGCGTCCCGTATCAACTGGCCGGGCAAAAGCTGGAGGCCCGCTCGACCGCCGTCACCGTAGAGATCTTCCATGGTGGGAAGCGAGTCGCTTCGCATGCGCGCAGCAGCGCTGCCTATCGCCACACCACGCTTTCGGCGCACATGCCCAAGAGCCACCAGGCGCATGTGGAGTGGACTCCCTCGCGTCTGATTCACTGGGCCGAAGGCGTCGGCCCGGCCACCGCCGAGTTGGTGCGCACGATTCTAGAGCGCAAACCGCATCCGGAGATGGGCTACCGCGCCTGCCTGGGTGTTCTGAGTCTGGAGAAGCTCTACACCAAGTCACGGTTGGAAGCTGCCAGCCAACGCGCCGTCCAGCTCCAGGCCTTCTCGTATCAGAGCGTGAAATCGATTCTCCAACGTTCGCTCGACCGTCAACTCGTCCTCGATCCGGGGTCCGTCGCTCCTGGCCCGCGTCACGAAAACCTACGTGGGCCGCTGTATTACGATCCGCCCACCAAGCGGCTGCAGTAGCCTCCGCAGCCAACTCGACAAGAAAAAAGGAAGCTTTATGCTGAACCAACAAACCTTCGATAAATTGCACGCCATGAAACTGCATGGACTCGCCGATGCCTTCCGTGCACAACTGGAAACCACCGAAACCGGCCAGCTCAGCTTCGAAGAACGCTTTGCGCTGTTGGTCGATCAACAGTGGCTGTGGAAAGAGAACCGCGCCTTGGCGCGGCGTCTGCGAGCCGCCCATTTGAAAGAACTCGGCGTCATCGAAGATGTCGACTACCAACATGCCCGCGGTCTGGACCGCAAGCTGGTGCGCACGCTATCCTCCAGCGATTGGGTGCGCCAGCATCAAAGCGTTCTACTGTTGGGCCCAACCGGCATTGGGAAAAGCTGGTTAGCCTGCGCCCTAGCGCAGAAAGCCTGCCGCGATGGCTTCTCAGTGCTCCACAAACGTACTTCGGAACTCTTCCGCGAACTGGCCGTCGCCCACGCCGACGGCAGCATCGGCCGGTTGCTGCTTCGGCTTTCGCGCATCGATGTCCTGCTCCTGGACGACTTCGCCATGGCCCCGCTGAAAGATGCTGAGCGCCGCGACTTCCTGGAAATCTGTGATGACCGCTACCAGCGCCGCTCCCTGATCCTGACCTCGCAGATGCCGGTGGCGCACTGGCACGAGCAGATCGGCGATCCCACCATTGCTGACAGCATCCTGGATCGCCTGATCCATAACGCCTATCGCATCGAATTGAAAGGTGAATCTCTGCGCAAGAAACGGCGCAAGCCCGGCGAGGAGGAATCCCTATGACCTCCGTTTTGCCGACACGCGGCCAGGCCCCCTTTCCCTTCACGCCCATCTTCCAGAACGGTCCTCGCCGTCAAGGGTTCGCTTCGCCGCGCAGACTACGCGCGCCCTTGACGGCTCCGGGCCGTTCCGAAACTTCATCCTTAGACAAGGGAAAGGGGGCCAATGCAAAGCGGCATCACTTGACCATGTGAATAAGGTTGAGGCATTATTGCAAGTGCCAGCGAAGCTTGTTTCGACGGCTTATTCAGATCGTCGGAATGACCTATTCACATCGCCGGAATCCGCA
>DASQJB010000416.1:0-9811 GCA_035631295.1 Bryobacteraceae bacterium
ACAGAAGAATCAGAGCACCTGGTCGGGGTAGGTTCCGAGTTAACATCCACTTTGTATTTCCAAGGCTCACAGCGGCCTCCCACGCTAATGCTTCCGCCCGCTCTGCTCGCCGGAAAGCGGAGCAAGCGCATGAGCCATGGCATAGTCGGCGACGGCGATCCCCAGGGCGGTTCCATCGACGGTGGCCGTCCGAAAGTGGATGCCGCCGAATACACGCGCGTCCCTCACCTCTTGCAGAGCGGCGGAGAAACTATGAAATGCGCGTGTGACGCCGTGCATCCCGTCGGAGGTTACGGTGATGTTGGTCTCCTCGCCGAAGGTTGCCGACAAGATTCGCGTGGCCGCACCGCTCACGCAGGAGTGCGCCGATGGGTACTCCGGAAAAGGAGGCGTCACGATCAACGGTGTCCAGGCCGGGTCCGGGGCTGTGGCGTCATTGCCATCGGTATCGCCCTGTTGGATCGCGCTAATTGGCCGCCACGCGTCATATTCGTACTTGGCGTCCCAGCAACCGATGATCGCATCCGCCATTCCCAAATTGACCAACGCCAGCAATCTTGCCGTCTCGACCATGGAAAAGTGATGCTGTGTGGCCAGCGAAATGGCGACTGGATCCCAGTAATCGGGCGGATTCCCGGCTTGCCAGAAATTCGCGAAAAGAGTTTGGTCGGCGGTTCGGCCGGAGTTCGTGGAGCCTCCCATGTTTTTGACTTCGTTGTAATCGGCCGTGTACTGGTCGCTAGTCAACCAGGGCGGGCCCGCCGGGCGGAATTGCGACGGCGACCGAAGGATCCAGGGAGTCGTTTGCGCCAACTGCGGCGCGAGCCCCGGCGCCATCGCCGGTGGAGTTGGCCTCCACTGGCCGGGTTGAACCCCGCCCAGGAAAGGCGGAAGCGTATTGGAGAATCCGTCCTGGCTTCGCCATGTCCATATCTGATCGGCGACGCTTTGCCCCCAAGCCAATCCCGCTTTAACTGCATCTTCCGTGTCGGTGATGGCCGCCAGCGAAGCGGCGAGCTGTTTGTCGAATGTGGCTTTCTGAGCGGGATAGAGGTCTACAAGCGTGACATACGCAGCCTGCACAGCGGCGGCCCGTTTGGAAGCTCCCGGGGCCGCCGCCGGTGGAACATAGATCGGCGTGTACTTCCGGTCGATTCCGTTCACCGCGTCGAAAACAGCCGCCTGGACGATTGCCGCGCCCCGAGGTGCAAAGGGAGCGGGTGTAACAGGGGCGGTGAGCGTCGCCAGGAGCATCGTCTGATTCCAGTCTGTGACCTCGTCCGCCATCCCTACTCCGCATGCCAAGGCACTCCAAACCGAAAAACGAATTAGAGACTTCATGTTGTTTGTTCCTCCGTTGAGATTCTTTCCGTATTTCTTTTGAGTCTTTCTTATTTCAAAGTCGTTGAGCCATCTCCAGAAACATGTGGATGCTCCTGGTTTGTCAAAAATTCGACTGCGCAACGATAACTCAGATTGTCACGACGTGCAGGAAAGTACTAGGGTCCTAAAAGGACCATAAAGCCAGCTAGCCAGCGTTCGGAAGCCTGTATGATCTCCACTCATCGCTCCAGGGAGCCGGAGGGTAGTTGCTTTTTCTAAGGCGGCGTGTGCGCGCGGGACGCTTCGCGGTATCGCATCGCCCTTCAGGGTTCGCCCTGGACAGCGACGCCACATGCGACGCGGCTCTCACGTCATGCGCTCCTAATAACTAATAGATAAACAGCGGGCTTGCTAGCTACTCGATCTGTCCTGGCATCAGTTGAATGACGGACACTTTCGGCGGAAACAGAATCGGCATGGGAGGATGCGAGGAGGCTGTTAATGTGAGCTCGACATAGCAGGCGTAATTTTCGAAATCGAGCGCAATACTGAGTTCAGGACCATTCACCTGGAAGACATTGCTTCGTGCAAAATCTTGGCTATCAAAAGGAGCCGCAGCGGTTTCCGCTCCGCTTGCAATATTCACCTGTATCAGGACTGCAACGATCTGGCCAGATCCGTCCCGGTAACGGAGCTTGGGACTAACTTCTGTACTGTTCAAAAGTCTCTCAACGGGTGTAACCCCGTAGCGAACCACCGCTTGCGTTTGTACCGGGGGAAGGGCCGCCAACTCTGTGGCGGCGGCAAGTCGAGTCCTTGGAGTTGTACGACAGAATTGGCGAAAACGACCTTGCGATGTCGGCAACGTCTACTGGCGCCGGCTGAACCGGCGCTGCTCTAAGCGACAGCGAGTGCCATTGCGTGTGAAGAATTGATTGCCAGACGCAAAGGCCACCTTCGACAGCTTCACCGCCCAGCAAGCGCGCGTAGCTCCTATTCCGGCAAGCCGACCTTCTTGCGAAGAGCTTTCAATCGCGAATCGCCATGAAGCAAAGCCAGTTCCGGGTTGCTGAGTATCCAACCCATGCGAACAGGCCCCAGTACCGCCATGCGATCCAGAACGTCTAGTGTGCGCTCCTTATCGCCCAAACCCGCAAAGATCAGGGCTTGCTGGAGCGGCCTCGGCGAAAGATTACTTGCGAGCTTTTCAGCCTCCTCGCGGCGACCCGACCTCGCATAAGCGTAGCCCAGACTGGCCCGATCGGCCCCAGTCTGAGGGTTGACGAGAATTCGGATTGCTTCCTCGGTTCTGCCCTGGCCCAACAGAGCGCGGCCCAAACACCTGTTCCTGCCCGGGTGGTCCGCCGGCAGCTTATTGCAATATCTGGCGGCCTCTTCATAGCGACCGGCTGAAGTGAGCACCTCGGCGATGTTGGACCGAATTTGGGATGAGAGCGGATCGTTTTTCTCCGCGATGCGTAGCTGATACAGCGCCTCATCGACCCGGCCGAGGGGACGAAGAAGAAACGCCGCGAATTCATTGTGCGCGGCCGAGCTGCTGGGATCGAGCTCAATCGCGCGCCCGAAGCTCTTTCCGATTCCGCCCATCGCGCGTCACGTGCGTAGAGCATCCCCAAGGCGCCCTGGGCCTCGGCTAACAGGGGGTCTTACGCCAGTGCCGAGCTTTACGATCCTGCGACCGGGGTGTTCAGCACTCCGATCCCGACAGGTTCAGGCGGAGGCCACACAGCCACGTTATTGCAGGATGGAACGGTGTTGCTGGCGGGCGGGTGGGTCTGCTGCGGGCAAACGATTTCGAACGCAGAGATTTACCGCCCAGCGATCCTCACGCCACCGCCTGTTCTGTTAACTGTTGGGGATTCGTTGCAAGGGGCGGTTTTGCACGCCACGACTCATCAGCTCGTCTCGCTGCCGGACAATCCTGCTACGGCTGGCGAGGCTTTGGAGATTTATCTCACGGGTCTGATCGACGGAGCCGTCATCCCACCGCAGGGGATCGTCGAAGGACACCTGGCCGAAGTTTTGTATTTCGGCAAGGCTCCGGGCTACGACAGCTTGAACCAAATCAACATCCGCCTGCCCAGCGGTCTCTTTCCAGGACCTCATACGACATCTTTACGTCTTGGCTATCTCGGTCGGTCGAGCAATGTCGTCACGCTCGGGGTTGAGTGAAGAGTTGCGTGAAGTTTGGTTCCTGGTATGAGACTCGACGACGCACCATTGATGGGGCATCTTAAATCTGCTGTGTGTGATTTGTTACAGCGATCAGTTCGCCTCCGGATGCGCAGAGCTGACCGGCCGCGTAGCGACAGCTCAGATTGCCACGATGGCCGGGAAAATGCTACGGTCCGTAGAAGGACCATAAAAAGTCGAGTCGCCAGCGTCTCGGAGCCTGAATGATCTTCACTCACCGCCCCATGCAGCCCGAGGATGTTCCCGAATGCGTGGAGATTATGGCGAGCCATCCCATCTTTGGCCCGCGATACGGCCGGGATATTGACCTGCTGCCCGAGGCGTGGGTCCGCCTGCTCCAATCCGAAGCGAAGATCGCCGCGGTCATTCGCGCCGGCGAAGGCCCTCGCGCCGCCATCGTCGCGGCCGGCGTCACGTCTATCGTGCGGGACGATTTCCTTTGCGAACTGAAGACGCCGCCACATTTCTGGATAGGCCCGGAACTAACCAGAAGGATAGTGAAGGGCGAATCTCCCCTTCTCACCAGCAAACAGCTTCAGGAGGCTAACGCGCGCGGCGGGTTGAATGCGATTTGCTGGGAAGCCTGCACCCGGGTGGGATATGAGGCTGATGTCGAACTCCACCGCTACATAATGATGGCCTTTATTCAAGACCATCGAGGCTATTTTTGGAAAGAAGTGATCAGCTCGCCCGCCGGTCCGGATCATCTGAAATGGCTCCTCAACATGGGAGGCTTTCTTTGGGACCCGCTCGTCGGCGGCTACGCGTGTACGTTGAGACGCGATCCCGATGAAATCGCCGCCGAGCCCCATCTGATCGGAATCACACGCGATCTGGAGATCAATCGCAGGCAAAGCGATTGGGGAGGGGGCCGGATAGGCGTCATATTCGACTATCGTCCTCCGATTCTCGGCTTCAGCCTAGGCGAGCAGCGCCTGCTATCCTGCGCCCTTTCTGGAGCCACAGATGAGCATCTGGCTGAAATGCAGGGAACTTCGCTATCCACCATCAAGAAAATGTGGATCTCGATTTACCTTCGGGTGGAAGACCGCTGTCCCGAATTGATTTCCGATTCCCTCCCGACGCACCTTCCCGCCAATGGCCGCGGGACCGAAAAACGCCGCCGCCTGCTGGCGTATCTGCGCGAACGTCCCGAGGAGTTGCGCCCTACCTCGCGAAAACTTCTCGCGCGGACCGCGCGGGTCTGACATAGCAGATTACCGCGATAGGCACAGAAAGTGCTAAGGTCCTAAAGAACCGTGAGAAATCGAGTTACCAGCATCCCGGAGCCTGAATGATCTTCACTCATTGCCCCATGCAGCCCGAGGATATTCCCGAATGCGTGAATCTTATGGCGAGCCATCCCATCTTTGGCCCGCGATATGGGCGGGAGATCGAGATCTTGCCCGAGGCATGGCTCCGCCTGCTCCGATCCGAAGCGAAGATCACCGCGGTCATTCGCGCAGGCGAGGGCCCTCGCACCCCGATCGTTTGCGCCGGCATCACCTCCATTGTGAAAGACGATTTTCTTTGCGATTTGAAGACGCCGCCGCATTTCTGGATCGGCCCGGAATTAGCCAGGAGGATCGTGAAGGGCGAATCTCCCCTCGTCACCGGCAAGCAGCTTCAGGAGGCTAACACGAGCGGTGGATTGAATGCGATTTGCTGGGAAGCCTGCACCCGGGCGGGATATGAGGCGGATGCCGCGCTCCATCGATACATAATGAACGCATTTACTCATGAGCATCGGGGCTATTTCTGGAAAGAAGTGATCACCTTGCCCGCCGGTCCGGATCATCTAAAATGGCTGCTCCGCATGGGAGGCTTTCTTTGGGACCCGCTCGCCGGCGGCTACACCCGTGCGTTGAGAAGCGATCCGGTTGAAATCGCCGCCAAACCTCACGTGATCGGAATCACGCGCGATCTGGAGATCAATCGCAGGCAAGGCGACTGGGTAGGAAGCCGGGTGGGCGAGTTATTCGACTATCGTCCTCCGATCCTCGGCTTCAGCCGAAGCGAACAGCGCCTGCTCTCGGGCGCGTTTTCTGGAGCCACGGACGAGCACCTGGCCGAGATGCAGGGAACTTCGCTATCCACCATCAAGAAAATGTGGATCTCGATCTATCGCCGGGTGGAGGACTCTCTGCCGGATTTGATTTCCGATTCACTCCGGACGGACCTGTCCGCGAATGGCCGCGGGACCGAAAAGCGCCGTCGCCTACTAGCGTATTTGCGCGAACATCCCGAGGAATTGCGCCCCGTCTCGCGAAAGCTTCTCTCGAAAGCGCAAAGGCCGCGGAGCGCGCCGCCAAGCGAGAGAGGAACTCGGTGGATTTAGCCATGTGGAGCGAGTCCGTCTTGCGCGAGTCCCCTACAGAGGAGTGCTTGACGCGTGTACGACGCCAGAAGCAAACTCATGGGCCGCTTCAGCTCCTTGCGAACACAACAAACCCATTCGCCGGAATCACGACGCTAGCGGAAGCCGGCAGGCCGTGCATCGGCGGACCCGACGCCGCGATTCCGCCTCCGTTCCCCGCGACGATCGGATTCACCCAATTGTCGTAAACGTCGCTGTTGAAGACCTCGGCCCAGAAGCCGCCGCCGGGGAACCCGACATCGTAGTTGTACCAAGTGGCTTCGGAGAGCGTCGCGACGACCACAACATCCCGGCCCTCGCCTTCCAGCCAGCGGTGAAACGCAATCACCCGGTTCTGATTATGGACGTGGAACGGATTGACGTTGTCTCCGCGCAAGGCCGGCTGATTCCACCGCAGCCAGATCAAATCCTGTGTGAATCGCAGATGGTTCACCATCGCAGTGTCGCCGTTCAATCCGTCCCAGTAGAGGAGATTGGGCGATTGGGGATCCCAGCTCCACTGCTTGTCTTCGAGAAATTCCTGGCCCATGAAAATCTGTGGAATGCCTGGCGCCGTGAGCAGAATCCCCGTGGCGAATCGCGACCGGCTGCGGGCGTACCAGGAACGCCGGTCGTTGGAATCCGCGAGAAACGGAATGCGCTGATCGGTCCCCACCTTCACAATGTCGTGATTTTCGACGCACGGAACGGTTTGCCAGGCGTGGGCGAAGCCGTTGGGATAGAGCGCGCCCGCGATGGCTTCAAAGTCAACCGCGGCCTGTTGACCGTACGATGACGCTTGAACCGCTCCCCGAACCGCGCCGCGCAAGCCGTCGTGTTGCAGCGTGTCGAAGCCTGCGCCGCCGTCCGAGGCCGCGGTGACGATGGACTGGGGAGATTCGGGATAGTTTCCCACTTCGCCCGGCCAGAACTCGGCATTTTGCAGCAAGCGAGGTTTGATAGGGCGCAGCGTGCTGGTGAGATCGCGGCAGAAGCTCCAACCGGAATCGCAATTCATCGAGAGGAGATCGCTGATTTCGTCGTAGCGGAAGCCGTCGACGTGAAATTCGTTGATGTAGTAGGTCGCATTATCGATGAGGAATTGCCGGCTGCCGTTATTCCACAACGCGAACGAGAGTCCGCCCGTGCCGCGGTCCTGCTCCGTAAAGTAGAGGCTGTCGTTATTGTTGCCGACGTTCGGCATACGGTCGTAGTAGTAAAGACATTCATCGTCGAGTGCATTGTCGACGCTGAATCCGCCGGCGTGGTTATAGACCACGTCGAAGGCGACGGCGATTCCATGCACATGGCAGAGATCCACCAAAGCCTTCAGTTGCGCGGGCCCGGACGCGATATCGTTGACGTTGATCGGCGGTTGGTTCTTCGCCTGAAGAAGCCCGTTGATCGTCGCCAGGTGCTGCCTGAGCGTTCCGGAATCGGTAACCACATAAGGGAAATCGGGAGAAAACAGGTCCGCGCCGTTGTAGCCCATCGAAGGGTCCGTCTCCGTTTCATCGACCGGCAACGGCTGGAGCACGTTGATTCCGAGCGCGGCCAAATAGGGAATCTTCCCGATGACATCGAGAAAAGTGGAGGCTGTTCCCGGTTTGGTCACCGCATAGGTTCCAATATGCAACTGGTACACGATCATATTGGTGAAATCCGGCGTAACGAACGCCGCGTCATGCCACGGGTACGCGCTGGAGCGAATCACGCAACTGCAGTTCGGAAATGGCGAATCCGTGGCCAGCTCGCGCGCGTACGGATCGCGCTTGTATCCCGCGGAGCCGCTGGCCGGGCCATTCACCCAAAAACGATAAAGATCGCCTTCCCGAGCTTGTGGTGCGAAGCCAGTCCAGTAACCTGCGCCGTCCTTCGCCATGAGATAAGCGTCAGATTGGCCGTCATATTTCACGCCGCCGAACACGCCGTTGAGATAAACAGATGACGCGCGCGGCGCCCAAGTTCGGAAGGTCGCTCCTCCGCCCGCAACCAGCGTGGCTCCCATGGGAGTATTTGCCGAAATGCCCTCTTGAGAAATCATGCCGTCCTCCGAGCGCCGTGGAGCAGGCTTTAGCCTGCAACGGAGGCTTCAGCCTCCGTCTTTATAAACTCCGCCAACCGCTCCACCGCAAGCGGAAACCGCTCGCCGCTTGCGGCAAACCCCACGCGAAAATGCGACGGCTGGCCAAAGCAATCGCCCGGCACAACTAACACGCCCTTCTTCGCCAGCCCGCGGCAGAAATCTCGCGTGTCGGCGCCGTTGATCAGCGATGGGAACGCGATCATCCCTCCGCGCGGCTTGATCCATTGCACCACATCGCCGTGGTCCGCGAAAAGCCGATCCAGCAGCCGCAGATTCTCGGACGCCACTCGGCGAGCGCGCCCATAAATTTCGTCGCTGTGCTTCAATGCCAGCGCGGCCAGCCGTTCCCCGAAAACATTCCCGGTGATCGTGAAGTAATTGCGCGCATTCCGGCACCGCTCGCGCCGGCGCGGATCGTGATCGATCATCCAACCGATTCGCAGCCCGCTCAGGCAGAGGGCCTTCGAGAAATCGCTGACCACCGTCGCGTGCGGAAGCCTGGCCGCGGACCGCATCTCCGGTCCGTGATAGATCGGATGATACACCTGGTCGGAAACAAAGGTAATGCCGCGCTCCGCGCAGAAATCGTGCAGACCCTCCATCACCGCGTCGCTCAACACGGCGCCCGTCGGATTGTGCGGCGAATTTACCAGCAGGAGGCGCGTATTTCGATCGACAATCTTACGGATCTCATCCGGATCCAAGCGAAATTGGTTCTCGGCGCGGACCGAATAATAGCGAATCGCAATCCCCAACGACTCCGCCAGCGCCGTGTTGGCGGGAAATCCAGGATTCGGCAGAACCACATTCGCGCCCGTTTCCGCCGCCAAGAAAAACAAAATTAGCAGCGCCTCGGAAGCCCCAGTCACCACCTGTACTTCGTCCGGCTCTACTCCCTCCAGTGCCGCAATCGCTTCCCGCAACGCGGACGAGCCGGCTGCGCTCGTGTACGACACCGGCGCGTCAAACAGCGCGTCCAGCTCATTGCCGCCATCTAACGCCAACAGCTCGCGCAACGTCCATATGGGACCGGTGCTTGAGGCTAAGTCATACTCAATCGGTGGATCGGCGGTGTGCTTCTGCTCAATCCACCGGTCCAGAAGAAATGGGGGCAGCTCCATGGCCTTGGAATCCTCCTCATTTACAGAATGACATTCTCGGTTACAGAATGACATTCTCGGTCCGCAGAACTTCGCGCATCAAGATGAGATCGGGATCGTTAGTGAAGAGAACGGAAATTGTCACGCGGCCGATCGCCGTCAGCCCTTGCAATTCAGCTCCATCCCACGCGAAATGCTCCGCCCAGATGTCATGCCTCGGGTCGAAGAGGCGCACGACCTGACGCGAATCCGGATCAAATCCCGCAATGTTTGGCCCTTAAAACGGTTGCAATGAGCACAGGAAAGCGCCAGATTCTCGGATTCTGTTCGGCCCGCTTCGCAATAATGTGATCGATTTGAAACGGGACCGGATAGCGCGTCGCGGGTATGTGGCGGTATTCGCAGCGTCTATCCGCGCGCTGCGCGACAGTCTGAATTAGTTGGGGATTCAACGGACGCCGGCGAGTTTTTTCAGAGCCAACCGAGCCTTGGATTGCACTATGGCCAGCAAATTTCCAACATGGATATACTTATCGAGCTCCGCTTCCGCGGCACGCGAGAGCTTGCCCGGCCGCGCCAACTCCGACAGCTCACCTCTCGAGACATCTGATCCTGCCGCGCCTCGAACAAACGCGCCAGCATGCTCGTCTGGCTGGTATGAATGGCTGACTCAACGTCCACCATATCTACAGTCTATTCGATCTTCACCATGGTGGGCTTGTGAAACACGCA
>DASQJB010000417.1:0-19063 GCA_035631295.1 Bryobacteraceae bacterium
CCTTTGCCTCCCCGCACCGCCGCTGCCGAATCCGTCCGCGTCGTCCAGCCGAATATCGATACCGAAGCCCAATGGACCGCCGAGTATTTCACCGAGGAAGAGCGGCGCCTGGCGGGGTTGTCTTACGATGCCGGGGTCCGGCTCATCGTCTGGCCGGAAGCTCCCGCGCCGTTCTATCCCTCCGACCCGGACTTTCGCGAGTTCACCGCTCGCATTGCGCGTCAATCCCGTGCGTACCTTCTGTTTGGCGGCGTGGGACGCACGGCCGCGGGCGCCCCGCTCAACTCCGCGTTTCTCGTGACTCCCGATGGCGTCATCGTGGATCAATACAGCAAAATCAAGTTGGTTCCGTTTGGCGAGTTCGTCCCGTCTCCGTTCGGATGGGTCAACCGGATCTCAAAAGAAACCGGCGATTTCGCCCCCGGAAACCGTGTGGTTGTGTTCCACGTCGATGGCCACCGGCTGGGCGCGTTCATCTGTTACGAGTCCGCGTTTCCCGATCTGGTGCGGCGCTTTGTTCGCGACGGCGCCGAGGTTTTGGTGAATCTCTCCAATGACGGATACTTCGGAACCAGCGCTGCGCGGGAACAGCATCTAGCCCTGGTGCGCATGCGCGCCGCCGAAAATCGGCGCTGGATTCTCCGCGCCACCAACGACGGCATCACCGCGGTCGTTGATCCGGCCGGCCGAATCGCGGAACGGCTCCAGCCCTATCGCGAGCTAGCCACCGATATGCACCTGAATCGTCTGGATGCGCTCACCCCTTATACACGCCACGGCGACTGGTTCGCTTGGGGTTGTCTGATCGCCGGTGTGGGGGGAGCAGGCCTCAGCCTGCGACGGCGGCTTTAGCCTCGGCTTTTTCCGGTCACCGCTTCTGCCGCCTGCCTCCCCATCCGAATGCAATCCGGAATCCCGATTCCGGTGTATCCGTTGCCCGCCAGGTAAAGACCCGGGATCGCCGCGGCGCGCGATTGAATCTCTTTCCACCGGTCCGCATGACCCACGGTGTACTGAGCCATCGAGCGCGGCCATCGCGAAACCCAACGGAACAGCGGCGTCGCAGTCAAACCGAGAATTCGCTGCAGCTCGTCGCGCGCCATCTCCACCATCGATTCATCGGATTCGTTGAGCGCAGCCTCGTCTGCCGCTCCCCCGAAAAAGCAGCGCAGCACCACCCGATCCGCCGGCGCGCGGTGCGCGAATTTCTCGGTGACGAAGGTGCAAGCGGCCATCCGCCGCCGCTCTTTCTTGGGAATCAGAAAGCCGTGCCCCGCGCGTCGCCCGTCGAACTCCGACGCGCGATATCCCAGCGATACGGTGGCTGAGGAAGTGTAAGGAATTTCGGCCAATCGCGCGCTAAGCACTGGATCCAGCGCTGAAACAAGCGCGCTCGCGCACCAGGCCGGGCACGCAAGGATCACTTGCTGCGCGCGCATCCAATCGCCGTCCACGCGCACGCGAAAGCCGTCAGCATCGCGCTCTATGGTCTGCGCTTCGCCGCGATGGAAGCAAGCTCCTTCGCCAAGCTTGTCCACCAGCATCCCCAAGCCTCCGGCCAGCGTCCGGAATAGAGTCGCTCCGCCGGAGCTTCGCTGCCGGTTCTTCAACACCGCGCGCACCAGGCTCCCGTGCTTCGCCTCCATTTCGGCGAACCTCGGCAGAACGCTGACGACGCTCAGCTCGGTTGGATCTCCGCCGTAGACGCCGGCCAGCAACGGCTCCGCCAGGTAATCCAGCGTTTCATGTCCGAAATGATCGATCACGAAATCGGCGACAGAGCGATCCTGATGGCGCCGCGGCTGTCGAAGCATCTCCAACGCCATGCGCAGCTTCGTGCCCCAGCCCAAGAGTGGCGTCGTTACCATCGGCCAGATCCGCGACGGCACGATCATCTGCACGCCTTCCGGCAGCCTCACCAACCCCAAATGGCGCAGGATGTAGGTGATACGCGTCTGGTCGTTAGAGCCGATGACTTCGCCCCCGAGGCCGAGCTCGTCGATCAGCGCTAGTGCTTCCGGTTTCTGTGAGATGAAGCTGTCCGGCCCGCCCTCGAGAACACATCCATCCAGGCGCTGCGTTTCAATCACTCCGCCCAGGCGAGGCCGCTTCTCTACGATGGTGTAATGAATGCCCGACCGAGCCAAGTCATGGGCGGCGGCAAGACCCGAAATCCCGCCGCCGATTATGACGGTGAGTCCTCTAGAGTTTGAACTCACGCACGATTTCCACGCACGCCTTCACGTGGTCCACCGGCGTCTCCGGTAGAATTCCGTGACCGAGATTGAAAATGTGTCCGGGCCGCGTGCCGGTGCGCTTCAACAATTCGTGAACTCGCGTCCGAATCTCCGATATCGGCGCGAACAGAACGGCGGGATCCAGATTGCCCTGCACCGCGGAGCGATAGCTGATGTCCATCCAGGCCTGGTCGATATTGATGCGCCAATCGACGCCCATCACATCGCCTCCAGCGGCGTGCAGCTCGCGGAAGAACCCCGCCGCGCCCGTGCCGAAGTGGATCACCGGAACGCCCGCCGAGCGAATCCGCTCGATCAGCGCTCGCGAATACGGCGCGACAAATCGCACGTAGTCGTCCGGTCCCAGCGCTCCCACCCAGCTATCGAACACTTGGATGATCCGAGCTCCAGCAGAAACCTGCAGCACTCCGAAGGCTCCCAGAACGTCCACGAGCTTGCCCATCAGCCGCCGCCACAGCGTTTCGTCGCGATACATCATCTGCTTGGTGCGGATGAAATTGCGAGACGCGCCGCCCTCGACCATGTAGCTGGCCATGGTGAACGGAGCGCCTGTGAATCCGATCACCGGCGCTCGCCCGCCCAGAGCCTTGTTCACCATCTGAATCGTCTCGCCCACGTAGCCGAGTTCGTCGGTGTTGGAAATCGAGAGGTTGTCGATGTCGTCGCTGGTGCGTACCGGGTTGTCGATCACCGGTCCTTCGCCCGTGGCGAACCGCAACTTCAGTCCCATCGGCTCCACGGGCAGCAGCAGATCGGCGAAGACAATCGCGGCGTCCACGTCCAGAATCTCTACCGGCTGTAGCGTCACCTGCGCCGCCAGGTCCGGTCGCTTGCAGATCTCCAGAATCCCGGCTTTGGCACGGATGTCGCGATATTGCTTCAGATAGCGCCCTGCCTGCCGCATGAACCAAACCGGCCGAACGTCGGTGGGCCTACGGCGGCAAGCCTCAAGAAAGCGGCTATTCATCGGAGCCGTTCGCATCAAATTGGATCTTTCTCCTGATTCGCTGTTTCGGCGGAAATTCTCTACCGCGCACAACGCCACGAGCGGGCTTTGCGTTTCCCAGTCGCCCGATGGGCTCGAGCCAAGAAACCCAAATTAGCACAGAGGCGCTTACGAAGTCGCGTTTTTTTCGGGTTTCGGGCGTCCCCGCCGGATCCGCTTCAGAATTTGTGGTGCTTTCGCCGCCAGTTCCGCCGGCAAGTCCGACTCGAAGTGCAGGTCGGGAATCCGATGAAGCTGAAGCCGAGCGGCTAACTCTCTCTTCAGAAAGGATTTACCATGCGTCAACCCTTCCAGCGTCGCGTTCTGCTCTTCTACTGTGCCCGTGAGCGAAACGCGCACGTGTGCCTGGCGAAGATCTGGCGAAAGACGGACTTCCGTAACCGAAGCGCTCCCCACCCGTGGGTCCGACATCTCGTAGCCGATCAATTCTTCCAGCTCCTCGCGGATCGCTTCAGAAAGCCGCTCACTGCGGTGGGGGTCCAAGTTTCAGAATACAATAGCAACGTAATGCGGACGCTTTTCTTTCTGTTTTCCGCTGCCGTTTGGGCTCAGTCGCTCACGGTTTACTCGGAATTCGCGCGCATCGATAAGAGCGGCCACGTGACCGCGCCGGACGAGCCCCGCGAAATCCTCTCGCCGCCTCTGGTTCGAAACGGCTTCACCTCGTTTCAGGTCGTGGTCGAAGCCGAAGCAGGCGTGCGCTGGCGGCTACATGTAGGACAGAATCCGGAAAATGCGGTGCGGGTGACGATGTATCGCGAAAGCGGCCAGGATCTGCAGCCCGTCGAGCTGCCCGTGAATGGCGAGGGCGTGCAGACTTTTTGGATGGACCTATGGACCGCCCCCGGCGCCCCGGTCCAACGCATCAAAGTGGAGCCGGAGATCTACGTCAGCAGCGAATGGGTCACCTATCCCATGGAGGCCCGCGTCTCCGAGACTCGCGTCCCCGATACGGACGAGACCGGCATCTTCTGTCCTCTCCAAAAGCCCGCTGCGACAAACGCTATCCCCGCGCTCCAGTTCCGTAATGCCGTTCAAGATGGCGCGCTGGCGGCCCGGCTTCCTGACGCCGAGCGGAAAAAGCTCCACGTCTTCTGCGAAAGCTCTCTCGCCGATGGCTCCCTAAGCGAGGCCTACTTCAAAATCCGGGACGCTTTATTCCGGCTGCGCTAGTCCGAGTTCGTCGCTCGACCGCTCCGTCACGGTCGCCGCTCTGTAGCTGCCTGCAAACGCAAGCGCCCATGCCGAGCGCGACCGCAAGGGAGCGGTTCTAACGAAGTTCATCCGTCAATCCTCCGCGGGCTTCGCCGCTCGGACGCCAGCCGAGGGGACTCATCCCATGGGATACTCGGTTGAGAAAGCGAGGAGCGGCATTGCGGACGCAAACCTTGCCTGTAATTCTCACAGCGCTGCTTGCAGCGACCGAAGCGGTGGCGGCGCAGGCTCCCGCGTTCGAAGCGGTATCCGTGAAGCCCTCGGCGCCCGATTCCAAAGGCAGCCAGACCACATCCGATCCCGGCATGTTGATCGCTCGCGGTGTGAGCTTGAAGCAACTCGTGGAATGGGCATATCAAGTAACGCCTGGTCAGGTCTCGGGAGGGCCAGTCTGGATGGATTCCAAATTCTTCGATCTCACCGCGAAGGCAGAAGGCGAGCATAGTAAGGATGAGCTTCTTCGCATGTTGCGGCCCGTGCTATCGGAGCGCTTCAAACTAGCGCTGCACCCCGAGACAAAGGAGATGCCCGTGTACGCGCTGACAGCCGGCCCGAATAGGTCGAAGCTTCAGGAGGCGAAGGGCGGTCCGGCAAACATTGCGATGCGATTGGCTCCCCCGGTTTCCGACAAAGATGTAACGGTGGAAATCGTCGGCCAGTCGGTGTCAATGCAGTTTCTGACAGACTACTTGTCCGGAATCTTCGATCGCGTGTTCGTCGATCGCACGGAGATCAAAGGCTCATTCGATTTCAAGACGGAGGTTGACCTGGAACAGAGCGAGATACGCAACAACAAACGCGCGGCCGTGATCGCGGCGTTATCCGACGCCTTGCCGCGGCTCGGTTTCAAGCTGGAATCGCGGAAAGAGCGGGTGGAAATCCTGTTGATCGATCATGCGGAGGAACCGTCCGCGAATTGACACGCCGGCACAGTCTTTCTCAGATTGTTCGGAGAGCCGCCATCGGATCGACGCGAGATGCCCGCTGCGCCGGAATCGCCGCGGCCGCAAGCGCCGCCAACGCAAGCAAGACTACGGTTCCGGCGAACGATGTGAGGTCGGTCGGCGCCGTTTCAAACAGCAGCGAGGCGATCAAACGTGCGGCGGCCAGTGAGGCGGCGGCTCCCATCGCCGCTCCAATCGCGGCCAAGCGGAACGTCTGCCACAGGATGGCGCCTTGCACTCGGCTTTTGCTTGCGCCCAACGCCACGCGTATCGCGATTTCTTGCGTTTGTTGTGTCACCAGGTAGGAGACCACGCCATAGATTCCGAGCGCCGCCAGAATCAGGCCAAATACGGCGAAAGCCGTCACAAGCAGCATGAAAAAGCGGCGGGGGGACACCGCGCGATCCACGCTGGTTTGAATGGGCCGGAGTTGAGTCGCGGGTTGGGATGGGTTCATCGACCGCAATGTGCGCATGACCGTGGGTGACAGCATCGCGAGCGGGAGCCGGCTGCGGATCGTTAGGATGGAGCCCACGGGTCCGGCTTGCGCAATCGGCAGGTACATCTGCCAGGCTCCGGTCTTCTCCAAACTGCTCTCCCGGACGTTCGATACCACGCCAATTATGCGGGTGTCTCTGCCGTTAATTAAAGCGATGCGGTCAATCGGATCTTCGCCGGGCCAGAGATAGCGCGCCGCCGTCTCATTGATCACGACCACCGACTGACTATCGGCGCGATCACTCCAGTTGAACTGCCGTCCCTTGCGAATTCGGATCCCCATCGCATCAAAATATCCCGGCGTGATCACGTAGACGAAAGTCCCAGGCAATTCCCCTTCGCGATACTGTTGGCCCTTGGCGCGCAAGCCCCAACTCCGGTTTCCTTCCAGAGGTAGATTATCCGTGATGCCCGCCGTCTCGATTCCGGGGACCGCCTGGATCCTCCGCAGCAACTCCTCCAAAATCGCGGCCCTTCGTTGCGGATTTCTTGCCTCCTCATAATCGATCTTGATAGCGGCCACGCCATCGGGTTGAAATCCCAGATCGACATCGAGCACGCGAAGGAAACTTCGGAGCAGCAAGCCCGCGCCCACAAGCAGTACGCACGCCAAACCAATTTGTGTGATAACCAGGGACTGGCGCAGGCGATGATGTCCCTGGCTGGCGCTTACGGCATGCCCCGTGTCCTTCAAAGACGCTTGCAAGTCCCGGCCAGATACTTTCAAACCTGGAGCGAGGCCGAACAAAACCGCGGACGCCACGGCGATGAGGAGAGTCCACGCAAGCGATGCGCCATCCACGCGGACGCTGCTCAACAAAGGCAGCGCCACCGAGCCCTGGCGCGCCAGGTAAGAAGTCACGGCATAGGCCAAGCAGAGCCCCAGTATGGCTCCGCCGCCCGATAGAACCAGGCTCTCGGTCAGAAGTTGGCCGATGAGACGGCCGCGTCCAGCTCCCAAAGCCGCCCGCATCGCGAATTCCTTGCCGCGTGCCCCCATGCGCGCGATTAAGAGATTGGCCAGGTTCACGCAGACCATGAGCAAAAGGAATCCGACGGCGCACCACAGCACGATCAGCGATCGTCGCAGCCGGCCGCTCACATATTCCTTAAGGCTTAAAGCCCTCGCCGTGTAGCCGCCCTTCGAGTTCGGGTATTTGACGTTGAAATACAACTCCGGCGCGAGGATGCCTGCTTCCGCATTCGCCTGCGCGACGCTGACGCCCGGCTTGAGGCGTCCGATGAACGTGAAGACGTTGCCCCAGTCGCGCATTTCATCCGGAATGACCGGAACGAACGCATCTACCTTTGCGCCGGGTGAAAACACCGCGCCGAAATCGAATCGATCGGGCAGAACGCCTATGACCGTGACCGGCATTCCGTTTAAGTCGATGGCTCGGCCGACAACTCCCGGGTCGCCGGCGAACTGACGCTGCCAAAACGGATATGCGAGTAATACTGCGGCCCGGCCGTTTCGCTGAGTCTCCTCTGGCAGGAACATGCGCCCGATGGCCGGTTCAACCCCCAGCACCTGGAAGAAGTTCCCTAGAACGCTCATTGCGGTGACGGGCAGCGGGTCACTATGCCCGCCCAGACGGTAGTTGTCTGGCGGCGAAAACGGAAAGTAACCGGTCACATCTTTCAAAGTCCGATTCCGCTGCCGAAAACCTTCGTATGCGTCTACGGAGTACGTCAAACTGGAAAGCCCGCTTTTGCCATGGGCCTGCTCGATCCACACAAGTTGCTGCGGGTCCTGGAACGGCAAGGGACGCAAGAGAATATCGTTGACGACGCTGAAGACCGCGACATTCGCGCCGATTCCGAGGCCAAGCATCAGCACGGCGACCGCCGCAAAGCCTCGGTCGCGCCGCAGCGTTCGCAACGTATAACGCAGATCCTGAAGCCCGATTTCCAGCGCGGGAAGCCCGCGAGCCTGGCGGTGCAGTTCCTTTGACTGCTGCAGACCGCCGATCCGGATCAGAGCCTCACGGCGAGCCTCCTCTCTATTCATGCCTCTGCGTATGTTTTCATCGGTCGCAAGCTCGAGATGTGTTGCGATCTCCGCATCGAACTCGCGATCAAGACGGGACCGCCGGAAGAACGAGCCTAGCCGCTCGAATGCCCGCCGAAAGACGCCGTTCATTAATCGCCTCCGCCCGGCTGGATGGCCAGCACGCGGCCCATTACGCCGGATAACCTCTCCCAATAAACCGTCTCTTCTGCAAGCCGCTTTCGTCCTCGCTTTGTGATCGAATAAAACTTCGCCTTTCGATTGTTATCCGACGTTCCCCATTCAGCAGAGATCCAGCCGCGCTGTTGCAGCCGGATCAGCGATGCATAGATCGTCCCTTGATTTAGGAGAACGCGATCTCCGCTCGCCTGTTCGATGCGCCGGGCGATTCCATAGCCGTGTTGCGCGCCCATCACCGCCAGCGTCTGCAGCACCATCACATCCAAGGTTCCTTGCAGTAAATCGAGCTTTGTGTCGGGCAAATCGCCTCCTGTGGTGCTACCACAGCAGCATATCATCGTTCCTGTGGTCGTGCAACACAAAAGAGCGCTCCATCGATGCATGGCCTACCGACCCGCGACCGCAAGGAGCGCCTCATGGTCCTGCGGCCCAGGCCCCGCAGGCCAGGGGCCTGCCCACTAAAAGCAGCGTCTCGCGGGAGTGGACGATGGGCCCGCCCGGTCGCAAAATTAATGGAACTTTTACTCCACCCCTCGACAATGGGTGCGGAACTCTGGAAATCGACAGGGCACACAAATTCGGCTGGCACAAAATAATCGAGGCAGCGTCTAATGGTGCGTCGAGGAGGATACTTGTATGAACAAACTGACGTTCGTAAGCCTAGTCGCGCTGCTGGCTAGCGCGGCCTGCGCACAGGTCCCACTACCCGACACACCGGCCGCACGTCTGTACTCCGCCTGGCGCCAGGCCCAGGACAGTGGAGATCGCGCCACTATCCAACAGTTCATCGAAAAGAGCATGTCCTGGGGTCGCGCCGATCAAGAGCTTGCCATCGGAAAACAGTCCGGAGGATACGACGTAAAGAAAGTGGAGACATCGACGGACACCAACCTCGTGGTGCTGGCGCAGGACCGCGGCACTGGCAAGCAATTCGTCAGGATCACGCTGAATGCGACACCGGACGGCGCCCAGATTGCCGGCATCCGGGTACAACCAGCGCAGCCGCCGCCAGAGCTGGCTCCTCCAAAAATGACGGCCGCCGAAATCGAAGCCGCTCATAAGGGCGCGCCATTCCGCCAGTTCTCGGCTTGGCTCGAAGCGTTCAACTCCGGGGACCGGTCCCGCCTGAGT
Organism: Bryobacteraceae bacterium; assembly: GCA_035631295.1. Lineage (GTDB taxonomy): Bacteria > Acidobacteriota > Terriglobia > Bryobacterales > Bryobacteraceae > Palsa-187. The sequence goes on from DASQJB010000417.1 coordinate 9,244, forward strand.
GATTTCCTCAAGACCAATTTCCCCTCTGCGAATGTCGATGGCCAGATGAATTTCCGTGAGCGAACCGGCGGCTTCGAGCTTCGCGCTCTGGAGCAGGCTAGTTCCACCAGCCTTAATGGCTTGGTGCAAGAGCGCGGTTCCGACCAATTCGGGCGGTTCACGATTGTGGTGGAGCCTGATGAGCCGCACCGGATCACGCGGTTCCCCATAAACGCCATTCCGCGTCCCGCCGAATTCGCCGTCGCACGGGTGAGTGAGGCGGAAACCATCGCAGCCTTGCGCGCGCAACTCGATAAAGATGCCGCGGCTGATCGCTTCGCGGGAGCCGTTCTCCTGGCGAAGAACGGCAAGGTGCTCTTCAGCGAAGCCTACGGCTTGGCGGATCGCGAAAAAAAGGCGCCCAATAAGCTGGACACGCGCTTCCGCATTGGTTCAATGAACAAGATGTTCACGGCGGTTTCGGTCCTTCAGCTTGTTCAGGCCGGAAAAATCAAGCTGACCGACCCTGTCGGCAAGTACATTACGGACTATCCGAACCAAGAAGTGGCGACCAAGGTCACGATCCATCATTTGCTGACCCACGCCGGCGGAACAGGAGACATTTTCGGGCCCGAATATGACGCCCACCGCCTGGAGTTGCGTACGCTAAACGACTACGTGGCCCTTTACGGCAAACGCGCTCCCGCGTTCGAACCCGGCAGCCGCTGGGGTTACAGCAACTACGGAATGTTGCTCGCCGGCGTGGTGATCGAAAGAGTCAGCGGACAGAACTATTACGACTACGTCGCGGAGCACATCTACAAGCCGGCCGGAATGACGCGCAGCGGCTCTGAGCCGGAGAACCAATCCGTCGCGGACCGCTCGGTCGGCTATATGCAAAAGCAAAGTGGAGGCGGATGGACGCCTAACACCGACACGCTGCCCTATCGCGGGACTTCGGCCGGCGGCGGGTACTCCACCGTAGGCGACCTGCTGAAATTTGCAGATGCGCTGATGAGCCATAAGCTGCTCAATGCCGAGTACACGGATTTACTGGTCACGGGAAAAGTGGACGCCGGAAACGGAGCGAAGTACGCGTACGGCTTCGAAGACGGGCGCAAGAATGGCGAGGGAGCCGTGGGCCACAGCGGCGGCGCCCCCGGCATGAGCGGAGATCTGAGAATCTATCCGCAATCGGGCTACGTTGTGGCAGTGCTATCGAATCTCGACCCGCCCGCTGCTCCGCGGGTTTCCGCCTTTTTGGATTTACGCCTACCCAATTGACGGCTGAAGTACCAGTCCTCTGAGCCCGCCTATGCTGACCGCGCCCCCCTCTATAATGAAAGCCGTGAAGTTCGATCCGGACAGAAGACGAGAGAGGAGAAACCCATGGGTAAGGTCGCCAGACAAGTGGTCGAGCAAGCGGGCGTCAATGTGGATGTGCTCGTCGATAAGCTGTTGCGAGCCGCCGGCGCCGAATTTACAACGTTCTATTACTACACCATTCTCCGCGTGAACGCGATAGGGTTCGATGGAGAAGGACTGAAAGAAATTATCGAAGACGCGCGCATCGAGGACCGCAACCATTTCGAAGCGCTCACGCCGCGAATCTACGAGCTCGGCGGCGCCCTGCCGCGCGACATCCGCCAGTTCGCAGACATCGCCGGGTGCCCTGACGCCTATCTCCCAGCCAACCCGCGCGACATGAATCAGATGCTCAACGTTCTCGTCGAGGCCGAGCGCTGCGCCATCCGCACTTACACCGAAATCTGCAACATGACCTTCGGCAAGGACCATCGCACCCACGAAATAGCCCTTGCCATCCTCAACGAGGAGGTCGAGCACGAGGCCTGGTTCTCTGAATACCTTGGCGAAGGGCCATCCGGCCACTTCCGCCGGGGCGCGCCGGGAGCCTCGCCCTACGTCCGCCGCTTCATGACCGCCGATATCGCATAGATGCGACGGTGGGGCAGCCGATCTTGCCCCCTGCCTACAACCAAAACGAACTCAAGAGAATCCCGAAAAGGCAATTCAGAATCCCGCGATCGCGCATCGGGGCGTAGTAGCCCGGGGCGTCGTCGCACACATCCGGCGGCCAGATTATAATCGGTCCACCCATGATCGTCACGTCCTTTCTTCGCTAGTTCTTCGCCCAGCGATTTCAACGTGACTATCGGGAGAACTAACCGACCGTATTAGACAGGATGATTCTGTAATGCCAACCCTAGCCCGCATTTTCTGACCGGCCAAGTGTCGGCACGAGTGCCGACACGGCAGGCAAGAGTGCCCGCGTAACCCCTTGTCTTGCATGGTTGAGCCCAGGCCCGTAAGAAATCCGGGCTAAGGCGCCAACGAGCGTTCACGCCGCCTCTATTGCTTCGGGGCGCCGCCGTCCTCCTTCGAATGGCGTTTTCGGGAGAATGCGTGGGCTAACTCCGGCGAGAATTCCTTGAGAATGTTGCCGGCCATGTCAACGCCAATCTGTACGCCGAGGCTCCTGGCTGCGTCGGACGCGTCGCGATTGTCTGGAAGATAGGCGTTCGAAATCGCGACCGCCGTTGAGTTCCCCGCTATTTCGGAAAAGTTGAACTGCATGCCGCCCGAGTCTTTGTGCGTCCAGAAGATTTGACCGGCGGCGTAGCCGAGCCGGGAAAGGACGCTTCCACTGCCACGTCGAAAATATCGCGGATCTTGGTGCAGCAGGGTGGGATAGATTCCTTCTGTCATGAAATTCCCGATGACGAAGCCCGCATACGACGTTGAGAAATACCTCGCGTAACCTGCGACGCCCTGGCCAAATGACGGAGTCGCTTTCGTCAATTGAGCCTCGCCTCCAAACAGCGCTCCGAGAACGAAAGCGCCCCGGTCAAACGAATCTTGGCTTGCCATCTTGAACTTCTCTCCCGGAGTCAGCGGCTTATAGTTTTTCAGGCTTGGAGAAGTCCGGTAATTCGGAATGATCCCTAAAACTCGCTTAGGCGCCTCTTCGGATAAATTGTCGGTTTGACGGGCTATTGGCTGGGTGGCATTGTTGTGCAGATCAGGCTCCTTTGTCTGCGCGGAAACAACGCGCATCAACGCAGAGGCCAGCATTGCCGTACGCCAAAGACGAAACGCCATGGCTTTTGGATGCAGGCTTGGCGCATGTGGTTCCGGACCACCCCAATTTCGTTCAGGACGGGTCCTTAACGCTCTGTACGAACTGAACAAGGGCGCGGCCAATCTCATCCGGCGAGTCTTCTTGTATGTAGTGAATGCCCTTAACCGTGACCTCGCGCTGGTTGGGCCATATCCTGCAAAAGTCAAGAGCGCGAGCCGTTATAAGCGCGCCCGGTTCGGCCGAGATGAAGAGCTTCGGAATGTCGCTCTTCGCCAGCCATGCTCCATACGCCTCCACGATGCTTGTCACATCCTCCGGTTCGCCCGCAATGGGCAGCTCGCGCGGCCAAACCAGCGTGGGAAGCCTTGCCTCTTTCGTCTGGAACGGCGCGCGATAAACGTTCATCTCTTCGTCGCTGAGTCGACGGATCACACTTCTAGGCAGAATGGTCTCGATGAAAAAGTTTTCGCACAGCACCATGTGCTCACCCTTGGGAGAACGTAGCGCGCGGAACATCTCATCCCGCCCCGGCGGAAAATCGGACCATAGCCGCGGCTGAACGATGGCTTCCATATAAGCAATCCCACGCACTTGCTCCGGAAATCGCGATGCCCAATAAAATCCGAGCGCCGACCCCCAATCGTGCACGACAAGAATGATCTTGCTCTTCGGCATCAGTGCCTCGAACCACGCATTCAGATAACGGGCGTGATCTACGAAACGGTACGCGTTTGACGGCGATCTTCCCGACCACCCCATCCCGATCAGGTCGGGGGCCAGGCAACGGCCCAGCCCCGCGACATAGGGAATAATGTTCCTCCACAGATACGACGACGTTGGATTGCCGTGGAGAAAAACGATGGGATCTCCCTCGCCTACGTCCACGTAGCTCATTTCAGAATCGAGCACGCGGACGCGCTTCCTTGGATGCCGATCGGCCCCGCGGCCTTCAGACATCATTTTTCCGCTCCATGGGCCGCGGGCTGATATTCGCCCGGCACTGCGCGGAATCCGATCGCCAGCCGGTTCCAACCGTTGATCGCCACGATCGCCATTGTCAGGTTCACCATCTCTTCTTCCGTAAAGCGCTTCCGAACCTCTTCGTACACAGCATCCGGCGCGTGGCCGTCGTGAATCAGCGTGACCGCCTCCGTCCATTCCAAGGCGGCGCGCTCGCGGTCCGTGAAGAACGGCGTCTCCCGCCAGGCGCTCAGCGCATACAGGCGCTGCTCGGATTCCCCTCTCGCCCGTGCGTCCTTGCTATGCATATCCAAGCAATAAGCGCATCCGTTGATCTGGGAAGCGCGAAACTTCACCAATTCCAGGAGAGCAGGCTCCAGGCGCGACGACTTTGCGACATAGCCCTCCAGCGCCAACATGGCCTGCAACGCCCCGGGCGCGGCCTTCCGAGCGTCTAAACGTGGTTGCATGAGAAAATCTCCTTTCCTCTCCAACATACGGCCAATGTGGTCTAGAGAACAGATCCATAATTGGAATATGGACTGGTCCACATGGCGAAAGCGGAAGCGTTCCAGGATCTTGCTCTAACGACCCCGCGGCGCAGCCAGGAGCTGTGGCGCTGGCTCTACTCGGAGATTCGCGCCGCCATCCTCGACGGCCGTTTGAAGCGAGGATCGCGGCTCCCGTCCGAGCGTTCGTTGGCGAAACAATACGGCCTTGCGCGCGGAACGGTGACGGCCGCTTTCGACCAACTGCGCGCGGAAGGATACGCGTCGAGCGAGATCGGCTCCGGCACCTTCGTCGCCTCCGGCCTGCCGGAGGATGGCATGGTCGCGCGTCGCGTCCGCCGCGGACCGGCGCTGCCCAAATCGCGCGCCGGCTTATCGGCCCGCGGACGAATGATGGTCGATGGGGTCCTGCTCCTCCCGCCCTCACAGTCAATCGGCAAAGCGTTTCGCAATTATGAGCCGGCCATCGATCTGTTTCCTATGAATCTCTGGGCGCGAATTGCCGGCCGGGTCCTGCGCCGCGCCCCGCGCACGCTCTACGCTCAGGGCAACGCAGCCGGATTTGAGCCGTTGCGCAGGGCCATTGCCGAGTACCTCGGCGCGGCTCGTGGCGTAAAATGCGACGCGGGACAGGTCATTGTTACGTCGGGGGCGCAGCAGGCGCTGGATCTTACGGCTCGCCTCCTACTTGAGCCCGGCGATTCGGCATGGGTCGAAGATCCCTGTTATCCCGGAGCAATTTTCACCTTACGCGCCGCCGGAGCCAACATTGTTCCGATCCCCGTCGACCAGGAGGGCTTGAATCTCGTGGCGGCGCCAAGGGCGGCGGGCCCGGTCAAGCTTGTTTACACGACGCCGGCAAATCAGTTTCCTTTGGGCGTAACGCTTTCGCTCGACCGTCGCCTGGCTCTCTTGAGAACAGCTGTAAACGCAGGCGCCTGGATCGTGGAAGATGAGTACGACGCCGAGTATCGCTACTTCGGCCGGCCCGTCGCCGCGCTGCACAGCCTGGATCGGTCGGGTTCGGTCATCTATATCGGCACCTTCACCAAGATGCTATTCAACGCGCTCCGTCTGGGCTTCGTGGTCGTTCCCTCCAGGCTCGTGGACGCCTTCGTCGCGGCTAGAAGCTTCGTCGACCGCCATCCTCCCACTCTGGATCAAGCGATTCTCGCCGAATTCATCCTGGAAGGCCATTTCGGTCATCATGTACGCTGCATGCGCCAGATCTATGGTGAGCGCATGAATGCTTTGAAAGAGGCCGCTGATCGGCATTTGAAGGGAGCGGTGGACGTGGTCCGGGCCGCATCCGGCATGCGGACCATTGCCTGGGTCAAGACGCCTTCCTCGGATATCGAGATCGCGGAGCGCGCCCGCTCGCTAGGCCTCGATTTGACCGCGCTCTCGCAATTCACGATCCGTTACCCGCAACAGCCCGCGCTCATCCTAGGCTTCGCCGGCTGCACACCAGCCGAACTGCGCCGCGGAGTGAGCGTCCTTGCAAGCGTCGAGAACCGATAGAGCCTGCACCGCCGGATATATAGCCGGCTGACTGCCACAATAGAAGTGGATGGCGTTCCAAAAACTCGCCCGCCTGGACGAGGTCCCGCCCGGCTATACGAAATATGTCTACGCCGCCGGCGGCGCACCGGTGATTCTGGCGAATTATCAGGGTCAAGTTCACGCTCTCCACGGCCTCTGCGCTCATCAGCAAAAGCCTCTGGAGGGCGCGATCTTATGGGACAATCTCCTCGATTGCCCTTGGCATCATTTTCAATACGACGTGTGCACCGGCGAAAACCACTTCCCCAATAATGTCTATCCGGAGGATCTTCCTTTCCTCAAGAAGCAGGTGCAGCCCTTGCGCGTCTATCCTGTGAAAGTGGAGGATGGTGATATATGGGTGGATCTTCAAACGCGTTAGCTTCCAAGCATTGCGTTCCCTGTCGCGGCGGCACGCCTCCGCTGAAGGGTGAGGAACTCGAAAACTTCCGCGGGCAGTTGCCCGATTGGCGCGTGGTCGATGAGCATCACCTGGAGAAGAGCTTCACCTTCCCAGATTTCAAATCCGCACTCGCATTCGTCAACCGCATCGGCGACATGGCCGAGGAAGAAGGCCATCATCCTGATCTGAGCCTCGGGTGGGGCTACGTGAAGGTGACCACCTACACACACAAAATTGCGGGCCTCTCAGAAAGCGATTTCATCCTGGCCGCAAAGGCGGACCGGTTATTCTTCGCCCCCGCCGCTCATCCATGAGCTTTCGGATGAGCGCGGTCGTAAACCGCCATCAAATCCGTCAGCGACACCTGAGTGTACTTCTGCGTGGTGGAGAGCGTCGCGTGCCCCAGCAACTCCTGAATCGCGCGCAGGTCCGCGCCGTCGGCCAGCAAATGCGTTGCGAAAGCATGGCGGAAACTATGCGGATGAAGCGAGGCATCGCCCGCCACCATGCGGGCATAGAACTTTACAATGCTCCGCACGCTCCCATCCGTGAGCCGCGTGCCCCTGTGGTTCACCAGCAGAGCCTGGGCGCCTGGCTTAGCGGCGCGCGCGGCAAGGTACTTTTCCAGCGCGTCCGCGGCCTTCGCTCCATATGGAACCTGGCGCTCCTTCCGGCCCTTGCCGCGAACTCGGATCCATCGTTCCCCGCGGTCGATGGAATCCAAGTCGAGCCCCACTAGCTCGCTCACACGTATGCCGCAGCCGTACAACAGCTCGAAGATCAGCAAATCCCGAGCCGGGTAGGGCCGATCCAGTTCCGCCTTTGCCACCGAATCGATCAAAGTATTGGTCTGCTCCGCCGTCGGAACCGCCGGCAGCCGCTTAGGCGCCTTCGGGGTCCGCACACGCCGCGCCACGTTGGCCTCAATCGCTCCCTCGCGAGTAAGAAACCGGAAGAAGGAACGAACCGAGGCCAGCTTTCTTCGGATAGAGATCGCATCCAGTCCGCGGCCGTATAGCCATCCCAGCCACTCGCGAAGATCCAGCGCCGTGATCGCGCCCGGCGTGGGCAGCTCGGTTTCAGGGGGTGAAAAATAGTCCAGAAACTGCTTTAAATCGGACTCATAGTTGCGTAACGTGTGTGGCGATGAGTTTTCTGCCCTGAGCGCAACCAGATATCGCTCTATCGCCTGCGCAAGTTCAGACATGTGCGGTAAGGAGTAAATCGGATATCCCGATCGCGTCCAGCGCGCGCCGGCAAATTTCCGTGTGCCGCAATTTCCGGTCGCGCGGCGGATTTTCAAGCGGCGGAAATAAATCGAAAGTAATATTTGCCGGCTGATAATTGGCCGGATTTGCGCCGGAAACATAAGCGCAAAGCGAGCCCATGGCCGTTTCGCGGGGAACGCCCACGAGCGGTCCGTTTTTGGCCAGTGACGCGGCGTAGCGACCGGCAAGCAGTCCGGTCGCAATGGATTCCACATAACCTTCCACTCCGGAAATCTGTCCCGCGAAGAAGATATTGGGCTGAGCGCGAAGCTGCAAATTCGCGTTCAGCAGCGCCGGAGCGTTGATATAAGTGTTCCGGTGAACCTGGCCGAAACGCAGAAATTCAGCGTTTTGGAGACCCGGAATCATGCGCAGAACGCGCTCCTGCTCGGGAAAGCGCATATGATTCTGGAATCCGACCAAATTGTAGCTGCCGGCCCGCGCGTCTTCGCGCCGGAGTTGAACCGCCGCGTAAGGCCGCTTACCGGTTCGCGGGTCGATTAAGCCTACGGGCTTCATGGGGCCAAAACGAAGCGTATCGCGGCCGCGGCGGGCCAATTCTTCAATCGGCAGGCAAGCTTCGAAGAACCTTGGCCTGTCCGCTTCAATATGCGCGGGCACGCTCTCGGCGGAAAGAAGGGCGTCGACGAAGCCCTCGTATTGAGCGCGGTCAAAAGGGCAGTTCAAGTAATCGTCCGTGCCATCGAGCGATTTTCCATAACGAGATGCGGCGAAAGCTATGGACATGTCGATGGAATCCGCGTCGACAATGGGGCTGATGCTGTCGTAAAAAAACAGGCGCGCGGAGCCGGTGAGGCGGGCGATTTCGGCGGCGAGCGCCTCGGAAGTGAGCGGGCCACTGGCCACGATCCAGATTTTATCCGGATCGAGGGACGCTACTTCTTCGCGGCGGATTTCGATGAGCCGCTCGCTCTCGATGGCGCGGGTGACTGCGGCGGCGAATAAAAGACGATCTACAGTAAGCGCGTGGCCGGCCGGAACACGCACGCGGGGAGCGATTTCGCCGATCAGCAATGAGCCAAGCCGCCGCAATTCTTCCTTTAGCAACCAAGGGGCGGTGTTTTCCGACTCAGACTTGAGAGAATTGCTGCACACCAATTCGGCGAGGTCCGCGGTTTTGTGGGCGGGCGTTGGGCGGATAGGCCGCATCTCGTAAAGGACAGCGCGGAGATCGGCGCGAGCAACTTGCCAAGCAGCTTCGCAGCCGGCAAGCCCGCCACCGATGATGTGAACCTCAGCGCTCATGGTATTCACCAAAGACGCGGCGGAGGCCGTCGGAGATCTCGCCGACAGTCGCGTACGCCTCGCAGGCGGCCAGGATTTTCGGCATGAGATTGTCCGAGCCGCGGGCAGCTTGCTCGAGGTCATTCAAACGGGCTTCAACGGCAGCTTGCTCGCGAGAGGCGCGCACTTCCCTCAGTCGCTCGATCTGCTGGCGCTCGATCTCCGGATCGATGCGGAGCGCAGGTGGGGTCTGCTCGCCCTCCTGACGGAAGCGATTGACTCCCACGACGATATTCTCTCCGTGCTCGAGTGACTGCTGATAGGCGTAGGCGGCGCTTTCGATTTCGCTTTGAACGAATCCCTTTTCGATGGCGGCGAGCGCGCCTCCCATGGCGTCGATTCGGTTGATGTATTCGCGCGCGCCGTGCTCGATTTCGGCGGTTTTGGCTTCGATAAATTCGCTACCGCCCACTGCGTCAGCGACATTGGCGACGCCGGTTTCATACCCGATGATTTGCTGGGTGCGCAAGGCGAGGCGCGCGGAATCCTCGGTGGGCAGGCCGAGAGCCTCGTCGCGCGAATTGGTGTGAAGCGATTGCGTGCCGCCCAGAACGGCAGACAGCGCTTGCAAGGCTACTCTCACGACGTTCACGTCCGGCTGCTGGGCCGTAAGAGACGATCCTGCCGTCTGGGCATGGAAGCGCAGCATCATGGATCGGGCATCCTTCGCTCCAAAGCGCTCCTTCATCAAGCAAGCATAGAGCCGGCGGGCCGCGCGGAACTTGGCGATCTCCTCCAGAAAATCGCTATGAGC
>DASQJB010000418.1:0-4173 GCA_035631295.1 Bryobacteraceae bacterium
CTGCGCGTGCATCTCTCCAATGATTTTGGCTTGGCGCCGCTCAAGATCGGCGCGGCTCACGTCGCCCTGCGGAGCAAAGGATCCGCGGTCGTCGAGGGCTCGGACCGCGCGCTTTCCTTCAACGGCCAACCTTCGTGCACGATCCCCGCGGGCGCTCAGATGATCAGCGATCCGCTGGATCTGGAGCTGCCGCCCGCCGCCGACGTCGCGGTCAGCGTCTATGTGCCGGGCGAAACCGGTCCCGCGACTTATCACGGCACGGGCCTGCACACCAGCTATATCTCGAAAGCGGGCGATTTCACAGCCGCGCCCGAAATCGCGGAAGCCACAACCACGCAATCCTGGTTCCTGCTCAGCGGAATTGACGTGGTCGCGCCTGCCGACGCCGCGGCCATAGTGGCTTTCGGCGATTCCATTACCGACGGCGCCACTTCCACGCCCGACACGGATCGCAGTTGGCCCAGTCTGCTCGCGCAACGGCTGCTGGCGAATCCCGCGACGGCTCACATCGCGGTCGTGAACGAAGGCATCTCCGGAAACCGCGTTCTGAGGGATGGGCAAGGCGTCAGCGCGCTGGCTCGGTTCGACCGAGACGTGCTCGGTCAATCCGGCGTGAAATGGCTGGTGATTATGGAAAGCATCAACGACATCGGCCAGTCGCTGCGGGCCGTTGCGGCGCCATCGGACGCCATTACGGTGGGCGATCTTACCGCCGTGATTCATCAGATGATTGAGCGCGCCCGCGCGCATGGCGTCAAAGTTTTCGGCGCGACTCTCACACCCTACGAAGGCGCCGCCTATTACAGCGAAAAGGGCGAAGAGGTTCGCGCGGCTTACAATCAGTGGGTCCGCACGTCCGGCGAGTTCGACGCGGTCTTCGACTTCGACGCGGCCACGCGCGATACGAGCAATCCCAAGACGTTCCGCGCCGAATACAATCTGCGCGATCACCTGCATCCGAATGACGCGGGCTACAAGGCGATGGCCGATTCCATCGATCTTTCGCTTTTCGGAGCACAGCCGGCGGGCCGGGCGACGGGCTCCGCAGCCCGATAGGAACCCGCTCTTGAAGCTGTGCCGCTTCGCCGAAGACCGCCTGGGTCTGGTGGAAGAGTCAGGCGTTCGCGATATCACCACCGCGCTCGATGTGCTGGGCTGCTGCTTTCCTTATCCGCTACCACGTCACGACATTTTGATTGCGAATCTGGAGAAGGTTAAGGCTCGCATCTGCGAACTGGCGCCGTCCGCGCCTGTCATTCCGCTTGATGGGCTCAAGCTCTTGAGCCCTGTTGCGAATCCTGGAAAAATCGTCGCCGCGCCGGTGAACTACCGCCGTCATCTGGAGGAAGTGCGGGATAATCCCGAGCTCCATCAGGGCAACCCGGCGCATACGGCTTCCATCCAGTCTATCGGCCTTTTTCTAAAGGCCACGAGTTCGCTGGTGGGGCCGGGCGAAGGAATCGCGCTGCGCAAGCTTGACCGCCGCAACGATCACGAAGTAGAGCTCGCGTTCGTCATCGGCAAAGAAGCGCGCGGCGTCGCGGCGAGCGAAGCGCTGAAGTATGTAGCGGGGTACGCGATTGGTCTCGACATCACCATTCGCGGCGCAGAAGACCGCAGCTTCCGGAAATCGCCCGACTCATACACCGTGCTGGGGCCATGGCTCGTGACCGCCGATGAAATTCCAGATCCCGGAGCACTCGATCTCTCGATCTCCGTGAATGGCGAGACGCGCCAGTCGTCCAATACCCGATATATGATTTTGGGCGTGCCGGAGCTGATCGAGTTTGCTTCGTCTTTTTACACTTTGTATCCGGGCGACATCGTGATCACGGGAACTCCGGAAGGCGTGAGCCCTATCGCTCCCGGCGACGTGATTTGCGCCAGGATCGAAAAGATCGGCGAAATGCAAGTGCAAGGCCGGGCGGCATAGAAGCATGGAATCCGCGGCGCTTTATCCCAAACCCGAATCTTCGCCGGAGCGCGAGGAATTCTACCGGCGGCTGCATCAAAGGAGCGCCGCGCCGCTGTGGGAAGTGCTTGGCGATCTGATTCCCACGCGTCCCCAGCCGCAGTGCGTGCCCGCGTTGTGGCCTTACGCCGAGCTGCGGCCCCTCCTGATGGAAGCCGGCAAACTGATTACGGCGCGCGAGGCCGCCCGCCGGGTGCTGATCCTGGAAAATCCGGGCACGCTGGGCGCGTCCCGTATCACCGGCAGCCTCTACGCCGGTCTGCAACTGGTTCTTCCGGGCGAGGACACGCCCACCCACCGGCATACTGCGTCCGCCCTGCGCTTCGTCATCGAAAGCCGCGGCGGATATACCGCCGTGGATGGCGAGCGCACGACGATGCAGCCGAGCGATTTCATCATCACTCCCTCCTGGACTTTTCACGACCACGGCAACCCGTCGAGCGAACCCGTGGTCTGGTTGGATGGCCTGGACTTGCCCATCGTGAATCTCTTCGATACGGGTTTTGCCGAGCACTATCCCGGCGAAATTCAACCTGTGACGCGAGCCGAAGGCGACGCGCTCCTCCGCTACGGATCGAACATGCTGCCTGTGGACTACAAGCCTGGCTGCATGTCCACGCCGATCTTCTGCTATCCGTACTCGCGCAGCCGCGAAACGCTGGAGCACCTTTATCGCAACGGGCCGGTCGACGCTCGCGATGGCGTCAAGATGCAGTACATCAATCCAAGTACCGGCGGCTCCCCCATGCCCGCAATTGCGGCGTTTTTGCAACTACTCCCGTCCGGATTCCAGGGGCAACCCTACCGCTCCACTGAGGCGACGGTCTTTTGCGTGGCTGAAGGCACGGGCGTTAGTCGGATTGGCGGCAAAAGCTTCGAATGGCGCAGCCACGATATCTTTGTCGTCCCGTCCTGGCAGCCGATTTCCCATGCGGCGCGCGAAGATTCGATCCTCTTCAGCTTCTCGGACCGCCCGGCGCAGCAGGCGCTGGGGTTGTGGCGGGAAGAATAGCCTCTCTTCTTGCGCCCCGCCGCGTCCGTGATATCATCTTGCCTATGCGTACACTCGTCCCTACGTTACTCGCTACTGCTCTGACATTCACTCTGGCGGTGGGCTTATCCGGTCAAGAGAAGGCCAAAGGCAAAGGCGGACCTCGTCAAAACCTTAAGGTCCTTCCCGATGACGCCAATCTTATCCCGACTATGCAAAGTTTCGTTGCCGGCTTGGGCCTGGCCGATAAAGGCGGATGCAACTTCTGCCACGTCCAGGATCGCGCCAGCGACGAAAAGATGGAAAAGGTCATGGCGCGGATGATGGTCTCGATGGTGAAAGACATCAACGCCAAGTTCCCCGACGGCAAGCAGCACGTTACCTGCTACACCTGCCATCGCGGCGACACCGAACCCAAGACGGCTCCGTAGACTCGGGCTTCGTACGCGTGCTGAGCCACGACCGCCCTCCACGCGGGAACACGGGAGCGGTCCTCCATGCCATTTGACGGGCTTCGTGTTCTCTCGCTTGAGAGCCGCCGTTGCGCCGAGATCGAGCGGTTGATCCGAGGCCAAGCTGGGGTGTGCTTCGTCGCCCCATCAATGCGGGAAGTTCCGCTGCGAGACAATCCCCCCGCTTTTGAATTCGCCGCCCGGTTGTTTCATCCCGAAGCGCCTGACGGCGGGTTCGATATGGTTATTTTCCTCACCGGAGTCGGCGCCCGCCTTCTGAGTCAAATTCTCGAAACACGCTATCCACCAGGCGCCTTGGCGCAGGCCCTTCGCGGTCTCGCAGTCGTTGTTCGCGGATCGAAGCCTCTGGCCGTGATGCGCGAATGGAGCGTGCCAGTCGCTGTCAGCGTTCCCGAACCGAATACTTGGCGCGAGGTCCTCGCCGCCACCGAAGGCAGACCGGAGAGGCGCATCGCCGTCCAGGAATATGGCAGGCCCGTGCCGGAATTGATCGAAGGGTTCCTGCGCCGGGGAGCGGAAGTGACCACGGTTCCGGTTTATCAGTGGGATATGCCCGCCGATCTGGACCCGCTGAAGGAAGCCGCGGGGCGGCTCGCCGCCAATGAATTCGACGTGATCCTGTTGACCACCTCCATGCAGATGCCGCATTTGCTGCGCATAGCCGCCGCGGAGGGTTTGGAGGACCAGGTCCGGCGCGCCCTCGCGCGAATGGTGGTGGCCTCGGTAGGGCCGAGCAC
>DASQJB010000419.1:0-31359 GCA_035631295.1 Bryobacteraceae bacterium
CGTAGGGAAATGGGAGGGCGATACGTTGGTGATCGATTCGGTTGGTTTCAATGAAAAGCAGTGGCTGGTCGGTGCCTACCCTACCACGGCGCAGCTCCACCTCGTTGAGCGAATCTCGCGGCCGAATCTGAGAACCCTGTCGTACGAAGCGACCATAGACGATCCGGGGGCGTATACTAAAACGTGGTCGGCCCGTTGGACCATCACGCAATCCACCGCGTCGAAATGGATTCCCGGCGGTGAGATGTTCGAATACATCTGCCAGGACGATGCCCGTTAAAGCAGCCCTACAACCTCGCTTGAGGTGTGCCCGTGTCTCAGTGTCCCTCTACCCCCCCGGTCCCGTCCCGTTCGCGGACCATTTTGATCGTCGAAGACTACAAAGAGCTTCGGAATCTTATTGGCGAAATTTTGAAGGAGGCAGGTTACCAAGTGTCTGAAGCCGCCAATGGAGAAGAGGGCTTGTCCTGGCTTCGCGAGCAGAGGGCGGACGTGAACCTGGTCATCACGGACTTGGCGATGCCGGGAATGGACGGCCATGCATTCGCCGAGCAAATCCGAGCCGAGCAAGTCCGGCAAGCCCGCCCCGACATCAAGATCGTCTTTATGTCGGCCGATCCGGACCCGGTGTTAGAACGCGTCGGAGCCTGGGAGCATGGCATCCGGCTGCTTCGAAAGCCTTTTACGGACGAAGAGTTGATCGCCTGCGTCCGGGACGCATTGAAACCGGAATGAACGCTCCGGCTCCAAAGCAAAAGACCAATCTCGCCGAGCTCGCGAGGCATATCCTCGAAGCGCAAGATAACAAGTCTGAAAAGGTTGCCCGACTCCTACACGACGACCTGGGACAACAGGTCGCGGCGATCAGCATTCTTCTCAGCACGCTGAAGCGGCGTCTTCCGCCCGGCGACCTCGAGATCCTGGAACAGGTCGAGCGCGCGCTCCAGAAAGTTGTCGCTCTGGGAGACAGCCTGCGGATGCTATCGAACGAGCTTCATTCCAGCATCCTCGAATACGCCGGGATCGGAGTCGCCCTACGAGCCCACTGCTCCGCGCTCTCCTCCCAGCCTGGAATCCGAATCTGGTTTGAATCCAGAGGCGAATTTGAAGATGTGCCGTTTCCCGTTGCGCGCGGTCTTTTCAAAATCGCCCAAGAGACTCTCCGGGACCTTACCGCCGCAAGCGTTCGGCTCTCTCACTCTGGCGGCGCGTTGCATCTGGCCATTCAGTCGGAGCCCATCCTATCCCTACCCCCGAAGGAACTCGCAACCCTTCGCCAACGTGGGAAATCGATTGGCGCAACCGTCCGCGTCAAAGCTTCTCAACTCACCGCCTCCATCCCGCGAGTGTGCTAAAGTGCAGCGAGAAGAGGATCGAATGAGGACTGCTCTCTTTTCCGTTTTCTTGGTGTCTCCAGCGCTCGTCCTGTCCCAATCCGGCCCCTCCGAAATCCCTCGCCTCCCCGACGGCCACCCGGACCTCAACGGAGTGTGGCAAATCCCGTACACGCCGGACATGTCCCGCCAGCTTGGCGGCAAGCTCCCTTACACTCCGCGCGGCGAAGCAGACTTCAAGAGCTACGATCCTTCCAAATTCGACTACACGGCTCATTGCCTGCCCCCAGGGCTGACTCGCGCCATCAACACGCCCGATCCCATTGAGATTTCTCAAACCAAGGACAAGGTGGTGATCTTGTTCGAGGGCTTCAGCAGCTTCATCTCCGTGCATACTGACGGGCGTCCGCATCCGAAGCTCGATCCCACCTGGTTCGGAAACTCCGTGGGGCGTTGGGAGGGGGACACGCTGGCGATCGACACCATCGGCTTTAACGACAAAACACGTCTAGACACAATCGGCCATCCTCATAGCGAGCAGTTGCGCGTGGTGCAGCGCTTCACCCGCAAGGACCCCATGCACATCGCATTCGAAATCACCGTCGAGGATCCGGTGATGTACACTGAGCCGTTCAAAAACACGCGGACCTTCACGCTGCGGCCGAACTGGGAGCTGATGGAATACGCCTGCGAAGAAAACAACAAGGACGTAACCGAAGGCCACGTGAAGTAATCCTCTTGTGGGGCCTGGCTTTCAGCCTGCCGCCGGGCTTTGCCCGGCGTAAAGCCTCAAGCGTTTACATCAATCACCGTTCGCCCGCGGATCTTGCCTTCCAGAATCTCTTTGCCCAATTCGAACACGCGTTCGAGCGGAGCCACTTGCGTCATGCGGTCCAGCACATCCAGCGGCAGGTCGCGCGAGAGGCGATCCCACACCGCGCGCCGCTCCTCTCGCGCCACAATGACGGAATTAATTCCCAGCAAGCTCACGCCGCGCAGAATGAAAGGCATCACTGTGGTCGTGAAGACGCTGCCGCCAGCCAAGCCGCACATGGCAATGGCGGAGCCGCGGGCCATGGACGGAAGCAGTCCCGTCAGGGTTGCGCCTCCCACGCTGTCGACGGCGCCCGTCCACCGTTCCCGCTCCAGTGCACGGCCCGGCGTCGCCGCCAGCGCGCCACGATCGATTACTTCACTCGCGCCAAGCGACCGCAAATAATCGCTCAGTTCGAGCCGCCCCGTGGAGGCCGCCACGCGATAGCCCAACTTCGCCAGAATCGCGATGGCCACGCTGCCGACGCCGCCGCCCGCGCCGGTCACCGCGATTTCACCCGGGTCCGGCCGAAGGCCATTGCGCTCCAACGCCATCACGCATTGCATTGCGGTGAAGCCGGCGGTGCCGATCGCCATGGATTGCTGGAGCGACATTCCCGCCGGCAGCCGAACCAGATGCTCCGAGTCCCACCGCGCCACTTGCGCATACCCGCCCCACGCGGTCTCGCCCGCTCCGGCGCCGGTCAGCACCACCGCGTCGCCCGAGTGGAATTTGGGCGATGCCGACTCCTCAACGATGCCCGCGAAATCGATGCCGGGAACCATCGGGAACCGCCGGATCAGGCCCGGACGCCCGGTTACAATAAGCCCGTCTTTGTAGTTGAGGCTGGAGAACTGCACGCGCACCAGCACTTCGCCCGGCGGCAGTTCCTCGCGGTTCAGTTGCTGAATCGACGCGCGGAAATTCCCCGCGTCCTGCGTCGCCAGAAGCGCTTTGAAAGTGGGCATATTTGTCAAAACGGCAAGAATCTGAGAATCGCGTACACAACGGGAATGGCGAAGAGGCTCGAATCGATCCGGTCGAGCCAGCCTCCGTGGCCCGGCAGCGTTGATCCGCTGTCCTTGACGCCCGCGCCGCGCTTGAACGCCGATTCGCACAGATCGCCGATCTGTCCCGCGATATTTCCCGCGGCCGCAATCGCGACAACGGTCCATACAGAAACCGCCGGGATGAGGAAGTGCGCATAAACGCCAGCCGCTGCCATCGCCCCCACCACCGAACCGGCCGCGCCGGCCCACGTCTTGCCTGGACTAATCACAGGCGCCATTTTACGACGGCCGAACGCGCGCCCTACATACAGCGCGGTCGTGTCGCCGGCCCAGCTTACCAGCAGCGCGATCATGAGCCAATGCGGGTTGATGCCGCGCAGAGCCATGGCGCACCGCCATGCCCCGAAAACGTAGAGAACGCCGAGAACCAAAGCCGCTGCATGGTGCAGCGAGTCTCTGAGGTCTGTGGCGAACAGAGCCAGAGTCATCGCCGCTAGCGATATCAGAATCACGGCCACGAACGGTTCCGGCATAAACAGCAGCGCCAGGCCGGCGAGCGTGCCCGGAATTTCCGCATGCAAGTAGCGCATTCCCGCAATGCGGAAAAACTCGTACAGCGCCATGAGGCCGGAGGCTAAAAGCACTGCGTCAAACGCCCACACCGGCGCCCACAGCGCGATCCATACAATGAACGGAATGAGGATGAGCGCGGTTGCGACGCGCTTCATCGAGCCCGAATCGTGAGGAAATCCCCGCTCTCGGCTTCTAGCTTTGACGGTTCCGCGATCGTGTTCTGCAAGGGATCTCTGTGCAAGCCGCCGAAACGCCGGTCGCGCCGCTGAAAGTCGAGAATCGCTTCCAGCAATTCCGTTCGCGTAAAATCGGGCCACAGGGTCGGCGTAACGTACAGTTCCGCGTAGGCGATTTGCCAAAGCAGAAAATTGCTTACGCGCATCTCGCCGGAAGTGCGGATCAGCAAGTCCGGATCGGGCATGTTGGCGGTGTACAGGCGCGCGGAAATAGCAGCTTCATCAACGCGGACATCTCCACGTCGCGCGTCCTCGACCAGAGCCCTCACCGCGTCCACGATCTCCGCCCGGCCGCTGTAGTTGATAGCCAGGTTCAGCAACAAGCCGCGATTGGACGAGGTTTTGCAAATGACCGAATCGAGCTCCTCGCGAACGAACGTCGGAAGCACATCTAGCCGGCCGATGGCGCCGAAGCGAATGTCGTGCCGCATCATCTCGGGAAGCTCCGCGCCCAAATAGATTCGGAGCAACCGCCAGAGCGTCTCCACCTCGGCGCGCGGGCGCTTCCAGTTCTCCACGGAAAACGCATAGAGCGTCAGAGCCTTCAGCCCCAGCCTGGCGCACGTCTCCACCGTCGTTCGGACCGCGGGAACGCCGGCGCTGTGCCCGGCGGCGCGCGGAAGATGCCTCCGCCGCGCCCAGCGCCCGTTTCCATCCATGATAATCGCGATGTGCGCGGGCAGACGGGCCGGATCGAGCGCGCGCGCCAGCGCGTAATCTTCGTCCGCAGGGGACAAAGAATCCAGAAATGACTGCATGTTTAAGCTTTATGGTAACGCAGAGATGCTACCGAAACGCCAGTTTCGATTTTTTCCCCTCTTCGGCTTTCACCTGCGGCCCAAAAAGCTGCTCAAAGTAGCCTTCCTTTACCAGCCGGTCAACAACGCTGTTGTCGATGACCCTGTGGAAATCGAACTTGCGCATCGGCGCCGCGATCTGCTCGTCGGTCTGCTGACCGACCACCGACTTCACCGCTGCAGCGAGCACGTACGGAACGCGCTCGAAGAGATTGCCTTGCGCATAACGGTCATAAATCCGCTCGATATCGGCCTGCGGCTGCTTGTCGAAAGCGAGATAGGCTTTCACCGCGAAAGCCTTGTCGTCGTAGAATCGCTTGATCGCCTCGGCCTGAGCTTTAATGATTTGTTCGGGCAGCCTTGGATTGGCGGCGATCGTGTTGCGGCGGAAAAGATAGACCGTGGCGGCGTAGATATCGTCGTGATCGGCGAGGTTGGCCAGGTTTTTATAACCCTGCTCCTCGAGACGGAAATAATTCGGCGCGGTCAGCAGCGTGGCGTCGGCGCGGCCCCCCACCAGCGCCGCCGCACGGCCGCTTACGTCGGTGCCGACGGGGATCCATTGCACGTCCCTCACGCCGATCTTGTATGTGCCGAGCAATGCGACGGTGTAGTTATACGGCGCGTCGCCAATCTGCCCTATCGCGACGCGCAGTCCCTTCACCTGTTTGATATCGTTCAGGTCCTTACGCGCCATCAGAGCGAACAGCGCCTTGTTCAGCGAGCTGCCCATCATGACGAAATTGGAATCTTTCAGGCTCGCGTCCATCGACTGTTCCAGCGAATAGTTCGATTCCGCCGCTTCTCCGCTCACCAGCATCGCGATACCTTGCGGGTGAACTCCAAATTGCAGGTTCACATCCAGCCCGTACTTCTGGTAATAGCCGCCTTCCTTGGCGATATACATCGGCCAGGAAGCCCCGCTGCGAGTGGGGAAATTAACGGTGATCTTCTGAAGATTCTGTGCAGCCGCGCTGGAAGCCAACACCGCCGCCACCAAGCTCAAGGCTGATAGCTGATAGCTGAAAGCTGATAGCTTGTTTCTCATTTTCCTGTCCTTCCACCGGCGCTACGCCTCCACGGCCCTCTTGTTCGCGCCCCGACGTAACCCCCAGATTCACTCTCGCGCCCATGGGAATCAGTGAAATCTCCGTTCCTGCCTGGAAGAAGGTGAAGCCCGGGCGCTCAGGCCGGTCCTTCCACGCCAGGGGACCGCCTAAAGCAAAACAATGCGCCAGCGTCACGTCGTGGATCGTGGTCACCATGGCTTCATATTAAGGCTGGCCCTGCCGTGTTCCGGCAAATTGTCGAGGCCGGTGCTGGCGGCGAAGGTCGCGCCGAGGCCAGGCACCGATGCAATCTTCTCCGCGTTGGCCACGGCCGATAGGCCTCTCGATCATCACCATAACGAACATATTGTCGTGGGCGGTCTGCCGGTAATCGTTGCCCCAAAGCCTCCTGGGTATCAGAAGCATCATACTAGAACAGTGGATAAATTGCGCTATCCAATCGGAGATTTCTCGTTTCCCGAGACCACCACGCCAGACGAGCGAAGGGCTTGGATTGCCGAGGTCGCGGAGGCCCCTGCGAAGTTGCGTGCTGCCGTGGCTGGTTTGACGGAAAAGCAGCTCGATACGCGCTATCGCCCCGGAGGTTGGACCGTGCGTCAGGTAGTCCACCACGTTCCCGAAAGCCATCTCAATTCCTATGTGCGTTTCAAGTTGGCCCTCACCGAGGACGCGCCGATGGTCAAGCCTTATGATGAAGCTCGATGGGCCGAAACGCCGGATGTCTCCGGGACTCCCGTGGAAGTTTCGCTGACTCTCCTCGAATCTCTCCACCAGCGTTGGGTGCATCTGTTGGAGCGCATGACCGACGCCGATTTCGCGCGCTTCTTCCAGCATCCCGAAATCGGCTTGGTGCGTCTGGATCGGAATCTTGCGCTCTACGCCTGGCACGGCAAGCATCACGTGGCGCACATCACATCCCTACGCGAGCGGATGGGCTGGTAGCAGCTTTAGCGCGGGCGGATCGGCGATTTAGAATTCCAGCGACTCCCGTCGGTCTCCCATCCTTTCGGAGTCAGGTACATTGCGCCCCTCCGCGCGGGCCTCGGAGGATTCGCGGACGCGGGTAGACTCGGCGTTGAACGTCCCCGCCTTGAGGAAGCGGAACACAACCGCGACTGCGATCCCCCAAAGCTCCTGCGTCGCGTACTCTTTCACCAGCCTGAGGATTGGAGCGAGCGACACGGCCAACGGCCTATTCGTAGGACTGCGGAGCCTTCTTCGCCTTGTTATACGTCGCCAAGTCGTGCGAGATCCACATCATGGCGTTGTTCTTCTTGATGAACTCGTCGATGGCGGCGCGGCTCGCGGCGGATTGCGGAACGTTGAACTCGAACGTGGGAAAGCGGTTCAGCGTTTGTTCTTCGGGGAAATGATAGAGGTCGCCCGCAAGCAGGATGTTGCCTTCCTTTGCGAACTTCAGAAACAACACCTGGTGGCCGGGCGTGTGTCCTGACGCGGACTTGATGACTACCTTTCCGTCGCCGAAAACGTCGTAATCTTCGCCTGTAAGAATCATGGTCTTGCTATTTTTGAGAGCGCTGAACGTGGCCGTCGCCATGATTCGGGCAGGCTGCTCGGCAAACATCGCGTCGCGCTCAGACTTCTGCACGATCCACGTCGCGGACGCGAAATCGTTGGCGTTTGCCGTGTGATCCGAATGGTAATGCGACATCGCCACCTAGTCGATATCCGCCGGCGAATAACCGATTTCGGCAAGCTGAGTCTTCAAGGGCTTGATCCCGCTATCTGGTTTGAGCGCGGCATCCGGCGTTAAGCCGACGTCCCACATCAGCGTCCCGCGTGGATGCACCACCAGGTAACAGGTCACGATGAAATCGCGCGTCGGAACCTCGCCCTCTTTAAATCCGAACGTCGTGACGGACATGGCCCTGATGGTCCCGCAATTGAATACGTAGAGGCGCATGGAAGCCGGAGGCTTGGGCTTGGTCCGCGCTGCTAGCGGCAGCACAGCGAGAAGCGCTAACAAGAGGGTCTTTTTGAACATGGCCAACAGGATATCACCGGGAGTTAACCGCCGCGACGCGCTCCAGAGCTTCCCCCGCGAGCTTGTAGCCACCCCATTCCGTCACTTCCACCGCGCCCAGGCGCTTATAAAAATCAATAGCGGGCTGATTCCACTTCAACACGGACCAACTCAGCGCGCCCCCGCGCTCAATCGCAAGCTTCGCCACCGCCGCGAGCAAAGCGGTCCCGATCCCGGAACGGCGATGCGCAGGCTTGACAAAAACATCTTCCAGATAGATTCCGGAGCGTCCCGCGAATGTAGAGAAAGTCGGGAAATAAACGGCGAACCCCGCGGGCTCGGACTCCGCGAAGGCAAGCAGCACCTCGGCCACGGGCCGGGCGCCGAACAGCGCGGCGCTCAGGTCCTCTTCGGTGGCAGATACACGATGCGACATGCGCTCATATTCCGCGAGCTTGCGGATGAATTCCAGAATCAGCGGGATGTCGCGCTCGCAAGCTGTCTCGATTCGAAGCGGCACTTTGCCTATTGTGGCAGGGCGGGCGGCTGCGGCACGGGGGGCAGCGGCGGCGCGCGCAGGCCGCGCCCTCCGCGCACTGGCCGCAAAGTCTGCGTGGCGAACGTGCTCCAATGCCCTTGCCGGTCTTTCGATTCGAGCACGAACTGCCAGGATTTCGCGGCGGCGTCCCAACTCACGGTGAAATGATAGGGTCCGCTGGGATATTCAAAGACAAACTGGATCTTGTCGCCGGAACGGATTCCGTAGCCCAGCGTCTCCGACCCGCGCCCGCCCAGGGTGTCCAGGCGATGGGCCACGTAGCGCTCGCTCACCGGATCGAAGCCGATATACAGGATCGACTCGTCGGGCCCTTCCACCGATTTTCTGTGGATGGCCAGGAATTGATGGTTCAACATCCACTCGGCGTATACGCGCTCGTGCACCGGCTCGCCGCGCAACATCCCGGTGAGGTCCCAAAAGCCGACGAGCTGATCGAGAAGCTCGTCGTGGAGAGGCGGCTGCGGATGCCCGGGGCCAGGCTGCTGTGCGAGAGCGGCGGAGGCCAGGACCAGAGCGCTCACAAATCTCACCTGCATTCTATGGTCAAAGTACCATAGCGGGGTATGGACATCCAAAGCTGGGATGCGCGCTACAAAAGCGCCTCCCGGCCACAAGAAGATCTGGAAGCGCCGCCGACTCCTCTCGTAGTCCGGATCGCCAACGCCCTGCCAGCGGGCAACGCGCTCGACCTGGCTTGCGGCGCGGGCCGCAATGCTCTTTGGCTTGCGGGGAATGGCTGGAGAGTGACCGCCGTGGACGGCTCCGCCACGGCGATTGAAATTCTTCGCACGCGCGCTCGGGAGCGAGGGCTGGATGTCATCACTCGCGTCGCAGACTTGGAAACGGGCGAATACAAAATCGAGCCGGCCGTGTGGGACCTGCTCGTGATCGCCTACTATCTGCAACTGGATTTGATCGAATCCGCGAAAGCCGCTCTGAGACCAGGCGGCGTCATCATCGTGATCGTTCATATGACCGCTCAGGGCGAGGAGCCAACCAAACATCGCCTTCGTCCGGGTGAATTGATCCGCTGTTTTGAAGGTTGGGAGATTCTGCACAGCCTCGAGGGCCAACCGGAAGATGCGGCGCACCGCCGTCCTGTAGCCGAAATCGCCGCGCGTCGGCCGAAATAGTCTCTCGCAAAGGTGCAAACCACGCAGAGATCGCTTTGCGAGCTTTGCTGCTTTGCGAGAGATTCTTCAGGAGTATCCTGGAAGTTTGCCGCTTTCTTCCGCGACTTACTTCGTTTTCCTGGCGGGAATCTTCTTCCTCTACTGGCCGCTGGCGCGTGTACGGGCCCTGACGCTGGCGCTGATTCTCTTCGCCAACTACCTGTTCTACGCGCGATGGGATCTGACTCTTCTCGCCCTCATCCCCGCTCTTTCCACCATCGATTATTTCATCGGCCTCGGCCTCCAAGGCTCGAAATCGGCGCCCGTCCGCCGCCTCCTGGTCACAGCAAGCATCGCGATGAATCTCGGCGCGCTCGCTTTCTTCAAATACATGCCGTTCTTCTTAGGGAGCTGGGCGAACTGGACAGGAGTCCCCCCGCCGCAATGGCATTGGGGCCTTCCCATCACCCTCTCCTTCTACTGCTTTCAAGCGCTGACCTACACCATCGATCTCTACCGCCACGATACAAAGGGAACTCGAAGCTACCTGGCGCACCTGGCAGCAGTCTCCTTCTTCCCCACTACTCTCGCCGGGCCGATCACCCGCGTCGAATCGCTACTGAGCCAATTCGAAAAGCCGAAGAAGCTCGATCCCACGGTGGGCGGCCGCGCGCTCTTCCTGATCAGTCTGGGTTTGATCAAGAAGCTTCTCATTGCCGATTATTTAGCGGGCAACCTGGTGAACCGCATCTTCGATTTCCCTAACCTGTACACGGGGATGGAAGTGTTGGTTGCGGTCTACGCGTACGCGCTCGAGTTGTATTACGATTTCTCCGGCTACACCGATATCGCCATCGGCTCGGCTTTGCTTCTGGGGATCAAGCTGCCGGCTAACTTCAACCGCCCCTACGCCGCCGAAAACATCGCGGATTTCTGGAGGCGCTGGCACATTACTCTATCCAACTGGCTGCGCGATTATCTCTACTTTTCCTTGCCGGGAAAACGCTCGAAGATTATGCCGTACTTCAGCCTTATCATCACCATGACCATCGGCGGACTCTGGCATGGGCCGAGCTGGAACTTCGTCATCTGGGGTGCGCTGCATGGCGCGGGGCTCGCCGTGGTGCGGCTGTGGCAGGCTCTGCGGGGGACCAAGAAGAACGTGGGGGCCTGGCGCTACGCCCACATCTTCATCACATTCCAATTCGTTGCCTTCGCCTGGGTCTTCTTCCGCGCACCGGATTTTCAAACCGCCACGGCTGTTTTCGGCCGCATCGGCTCGCGCACGTGGGCGCTGGGGAACGTTTCCCCGGGCCTCTGGCTGGTGCTGGCCATCGGATTCATATTTCATTATTTGCCGAAGAACTGGTATGACTTCAGCTTGAATCTGTACATCCGCGCGCCGTTCTACGCGCAGGCGGCAGCGCTGATCGCGCTGGCTTTCGGACTCCAATACGTGGCGCAAACCGGCGCCGCGCCGTTTATCTACACAAAATTCTAGCGCCATGCCCTGGAAAACCATGTTCACTGTCGTGACCTTCGGAGGCCTACTGCTGGCTCCGCAATATGCGCCGGCGCTGAAAAATTATCGCCTGTTCGATCCGCAGGCGATTTCCGCGGTGTGGCAATTTCCGATGCCCAAGCAGGCGGCTGAGGCTTCCGCGGCAGCGATGGAGGAAGTGCGCGCCGCCCGGCTGCAGCTCATGGCCCCCCAGAATCTCTCCGATCCACACCACGAGCTGGACCATTTTTACACGTCGCTGCTGCGCGGCGGAGTCACGCGAATATTGCATTACGGCGACTCGCCGACCACCGGCGATCTCATTACCGCCGACGCGCGGGCGCTGCTCCAGAAACAGTTCGGCGATGCGGGCGCGGGGTTCGTTCTGATCGCCAAGCCGTGGGCTTGGTACTACCATTTCGGCGTGGAGATGGAGGCGTCAAATTGGCAGATCGATGTAGCGGGCGTGACCGGGATCAAAGATGGAATGCATGGGCTCGGCGGAGCCAGCTTTCAAGGCACGGCAGGCGCGGTGGCTCACTGGAATTTCAAAGATCAGGATAGCCGCATCCTCGACGTAGCCTACCTGGCTCGGCCGGAGGGTGGATCGTTTGCGATTGAGGCCGATGGCGCCCCGGCCGGCTCAGCCGGTACGGCGGCTCCCGAAAGCGGGCCCGGCTTCGTGTCTTTTGATCTGCCGAAGGGCGCCAGACAATTCACGCTGCGAGTGACCGACGGCGCCGTCCGGCTGTATGGAGTGGAATTTCGGAAGAAGAGTTCCGGCGTGATCTACAGCAGCTTGGGCATTAACGGCGCGAACATCACCGTACTGTCTCACGCCTTCAACGCCTCCCATTGGGCCGCGGAGTTGCATCATTACAAACCCAGCCTCGTTGTGCTGGCGTATGGCACTAATGAGAGCGGCTACGCCCAATTCGTGGATACCACTTGGGCCAAGGAGCTGAAAACGGCCGTGCGCCGCCTCCAAACCGATTTGCCGGACGCTTCGATCCTGTTGATGAGCCCGATGGACCGTGGTGAGAAGAACGAGGCGGGCGAAATCGATACGGTTCCAGCACTGCCGCGGCTCGTGGAGATTGAATCCCATGTAGCGGCGGAAATGGGCGTGGCCTACTTCAACACTTTTCAAGCCATGGGCGGCCCCGGAACCATGGCGCGGTGGTACGCCGCGGAGCCGCGCCTGGTCGGCGCGGATTTCATCCATCCCATGCCGGCCGGAGCGAAGATCGTCGGAGAACTTTTGTACAATGCTTTACGGGACGGGTATAACGAGTATAAGTTGCGGAAACTGAATCAGACAGCGGCGAGAGAGGAACGCGCCGAGCCCCCCACCGGAGACGAGTCAAGGTGACCCGGACCGCCGGACTCGCCCTCGTCGCGATTTCCGCCGCAGCGCTGGCTGTTGCAGTCTCCCCTACACCTTCCAAGCAGCCCTCGAAGAAAACAAAAGCCAAGAAATACGTTTCAAGCGGAGGCAAAGCCGACCCCGCTAAAGCCGTCAAATCCCCCGCGAAGACCTCCGCGCGTGCCAAGCCTTCCTCCACTGCGGCGAAAGCCCGCGCGACGGCTCACGAGTACGTCATCGAAAACGTCGCCGGTAGCGCCGGCATCCCGGTCGAAAATCCCGGCGCGCTGATCCCGTTCTTTGAAGAGCTCTACCGCCATCAACAGGGCGAGATTTCAGGCCCTCTGCGGATTCTTCAATACGGCGATTCCCACACCGCCGCCGACGAGTGGACAGGAGATCTGCGCGCTCGTTTCCAGGAGAAGTTCGGCGATGGCGGCAGCGGTTTCTCGCTCGCCGGCCACCCCTATAACGGGTACCGCCGCCTCGATGTCCGCAGCGGCTCCACGCGCGGCTGGCATGCCGACGGGCTGGTGGGGCATCCTGGCGACGGCATCTATGGCCTGGGCGGCATCAGCATGTCCGTGCATGCTTCTCGCGAAGACGTGTACGTGGAATCGGACGCCAACCAGTTTGAGTTGTTTTATTATCAACAGCCGGGCGGCGGCGCGCTCCAGCTCTACGATAACGGCGTTCCCGCCGATCGCATCGCCACCGATGGCGAGCCTGGTCCCGCCTATTACCGTTTCGACGCCGCGCCCGGACCGCACCGGCTGGAGCTGGAAACGCTGGATCCCGGCCCTGTGCGTCTGTTCGGTTGGGTGGCGGAAAAGCTCACGGGCGTCACCTACGAAACGCTCGGAATCAACGGCGCGGAAGCGCCTATCGTTCTCGGATGGAATCAGGAGACGCTGAAATCGAACATTGAGCGCCGTAATCCCGCTCTGATCGCGCTCGCCTATGGAACCAACGAAGCCGGCCACAGAACCTGGACGGCGGAATCCTATCGCGACGCGTTTGCCGAAACCATCGCGCGAATTCGCGCGGCCGCGCCCGCGGCTACGATTCTGATCATTGGCCCGCCTGATCGCGATCAACGCGTCACATTGGGACGCCAAGGGCGCGCATGGCAGCCCATGGACAGGGTGGATATGATCGTCGAAGCCCAGCGCCAAGCCGCGCGCGCCGCCGGATGCGCGTTCTGGGATCTCCGCGCCAAGATGGGCGGCAAAGGCTCCATGCGGCAATGGGTGGCGGCCGGCATGGCCGTGAACGATCATGTGCACTTCAGCGGCCCCGGATACCGCATGCTCGGCGATGCTCTTTTCCGCGACTTGATGAGCCAGTACGATATCTTCCTCAAAGCCCGGGGCGGCATTCTCGCGGTGGATGTGGCGGATGCTCCCAAGCTTTAATGACCCCCCAGCCAATCGACCTGAACCAACACGATTTCTACTGTGCGAAGTGCCAAAGGCC
Source organism: Bryobacteraceae bacterium (assembly GCA_035631295.1). GTDB lineage: Bacteria > Acidobacteriota > Terriglobia > Bryobacterales > Bryobacteraceae > Palsa-187. The sequence continues at coordinate 13,833 of DASQJB010000419.1, forward strand.
GGTTGCAGATCCGCTGGTCTGCGGCGACTGCGCTTCGTTGATCTGCCGCATCTGCGGGACGCCGCTCGAGCGCGTAGACGAATTGGGCATTGGGTAAGTATCGTCCCGCTGCTACTCGCCTCTTGCACCACGCCCGCCCCGCCGCCCGCTCCGCCCACCGGAATCGCCTACGCCGGTCCCGCTACGCTGAATCTCCGCAAAGAGCTGGGCGCGCGGTCCTCGATCGTCGGATCCGTGAAACACGGCGACCGCCTCGATGTGATCGAAACTCGCCGGCGCTTCGTCAAGGTTCGCGCCGCCGGCGGCGCCGAGGGGTGGGCCGATCTCAACCTGCTCCTCAGCGAGCAGCAGATGAGCGATCTCCGCGAACTTAAAGAAAGCGCCGCGAAGCTCCCCTCGCAGGGCATGGCCACGGTTTACGAGCCCCTGAACATTCACGCGGAGCCATTCCGTCAATCGCCCAGCTTTTTTCAAATCCCGGAAGGAGGCATGGTCGACGTGATCGGGCATCGCGTGTCTCCGCACGATCCGCCGCCCGCGCCTAAGCCCGTTAGCGCGCGTCGGGCGCAAGCTCCGAAGAAAAAGAAGAAGGCCGATGCGTTCCCCTTTCCTTTGCCCGCGCCTCCGCCCATTCCACCGGACGCGGTTCTTTCCCGCGCGGAGACCCCCGCTCCTCAAGCCCCTGCCGCCCCGCTCCCCCCGCCAGACGATTGGGCCTTGGTTCGCACGCGGACAGGCGACGTCGGCTGGGCGCTGGGGCGCATGCTAGTGATGGCCATTCCGGACGAAGTCGCGCAGTACGCGGAAGGGCATCGGATCGCTGCTTATTTGTCGCTCGGCGAAGTCAATGACAATGAGAAGAACCAGACCAAGCAAAACTGGCTGTGGGCCACTGCGTCGTTTCATCAGCGCCCTTATGAATTCGACAGCTTCCGGGTCTTCGTGTTCAGCGTCAAGCGTCACCGTTACGAGACCGCTTACATCGAGCGTAATGTGAAAGGCTACTATCCCGTCGAGACGGTTTCTTTACCCGGCGATGAGGAAAAGGCGTTTTCGCTCGTGCTCGAGGATAAAGACGGACAGCTCAAACGATGCACCTACGCATTCAGCGGATACCGCGTGCGGTTGGTCTCGCAAGAGCCCTACCAGACGCCTACTGCGCTGCCGGAAGTCAGACCGGTCACGAGCTTCGCCCCGTCCGCGCCCCCGGTTCCCGCTTCATCGAGCTGGGGCGATCGCTTCCACTCATGGCGCAAGAAGTGGTTAGCCCGATAATCTCTCGCAAAGACGCAAGGCTCGCAGAGACCACAAAAACCCTTTGCGTGCTTTGCGTCTTTGCGAGAGATTATCTGCGCTTCAATCCCGAAGAATCGTAGCCGTCGCCAACCTTGCGCTTCCACGCCTTGATTAGCGCAGCGAGCGCGTCCCGCGTGAGTTGGGAAGCGGAATCCTGCGCCAGGTTGATTCTCTCGTCGGGATCGTCCGCGAGGTTGTAAAGGTGCGTGACCTCGCCGTTCAGATCCATCACCAGCTTGTCGAAGCCCCGAATCACCGCGCGCCATTCGCCAGCCGTACTGACGCCGCCTTCGATGTAAACCGAGTCAGGCAAATTGTGGGTTTTGCCAAGAAGCAGGCCGGATAAATCGCGGCCCTGCAATTGGCGAGGAACAGGCTCGCCGCGCAATCCGAGCAGGGTCGGCGCCAGGTCTATGGTCGAGATCAGGATCTCCTCCGCGGTGCGCGGCGCGAGCAACCCCGGAGCGTAGATCGCCAACGGAACCTTTATCGATTTCTCAAAGGGCGAATCCATTCCATCGCCCGCGGGCGCGGTGAACACCGCGATCCGGCCGGGCAACACAAGATTCAGGGTGTCCAGCGCGATCGTCCTTCCATCGGCTTCTGCGAGCGCATGCGGAAACTTGCCGGTCTCCAAGGCGCGCCGGGCAAGCGCCGGCTGCGGGCAGCACGAATACGCTCGCGGGAAGATGATGCATTGGGCCAATAGAGCTGCCGGCGGCCGCGTTTGCGCGGCAAGCGCGAACGGGGTCAGCAGAAACTCGCGCCGCCTCATCGTCTCCTTCGCCTAAACTCGAATCTTCTCGAACGGGATGCCTTTCTTACACCAGGCGCAGGAAGCCGCATCTTTGGCATACGCCGCGTCCAATTTGGCCAGGTAGTAAAAGGGCAGCGGATCGAACCGGATTGCATCCGGATAGGGTTGATACACTACCACGGCCAGCGCCACAACCTCTCCGCCCTTTCCTTCCACCAGCCGCTTCAGCTCCGACAGCCGCTGCCCTGTGCGCGAAATGTCGTCCACCAGCAACACCTTTTCGCCCGGCTGGATGTGGAGGAATTGGCGGAAGCGCAATGCTCCGTCGCCGTTCTCGCGTTCCGCCCAATACACTTGGCGTGCGCGCAGGGCCTCGCCAACTCCGTACGCAACCGGAAGCCCACCGGTGGCCGGGGCCACCACCGAAAGCTCCGGGATCATCGCGCGCAAATCGGCATGCGCGCGCAACATCCGGCTCAGCCCCACGTTCAGGATTTTCGCGGCTTCGTAGTAGCGCATGGTCAGCGGAACCTGCATGAATTCGTTGGCGTGCAGGCCGTTAGGGTACTCGAAATGGCCATCTCGCAAGCCGCCCGTCCGGCGCAGCAAAGCCACTACTTCTTCGTGCGTGGGTATGAGTTGCATAACGCCGCTAGTGCACTCCCTTGCCGCTCAGCACCTGCGGAATCGTTCGGGCCAGAATCTTCCAATCCAGCGCCAGCGACCAGTTATCGATGTACTCCATGTCCATTTTCATCCACGTCTCAAAGTCCACGGCATCGCGTCCTGAAACCGCCCAAAGACAGGTCAATCCGGGACGCATCCGCAGACGCCGCCGCTGCCAGCGCTGATACTGATCCACCTCTTCCGGAATCGCGGGCCGCGGACCCACCAGCGACATATCGCCCCTCAGCACGTTCCAAAGCTGCGGCCATTCGTCGATGGAAAACTTGCGGAGCCACCGTCCCACGGGCGTCGCGCGCGGATCGTTGGGGATCTTCAGGGCAAGCTGCCGGCGGCTCATATGTTCCAGCGAGGCCCGCATGGCGTCGGCGTTTTCCCACATCGACCGGAATTTGTAAAAGGTGAAGCGGCGGCCGTTCAGCCCGCAGCGTTCCTGGCGGAAGATCGCCGGGCCGGGCGACGTCAACCGGATCAGCGCCGCGATCACCAGCATGAACGGAGACAAAACCACGAGCGCCACGCTGCCCAGCAGCACGTCGATTGCGCGCTTCGCCAACAGACGGATTTCGTCGTGCGGCGTTGCCGAAAAAGTCAACAGCGGCGATGCGCCGAACCGGTCCAGATAAATCTGACTGTTCACGTGAGGGAAGAAATCCACGGCGACGCGCGTCCGCACGCCTTCTTCGTCGCAGGCCAGCATCACGTCTTCCAGTTCCGCCAGCCGCCGGGTATCGACCGCGAAGATGATTTCGTCGATCACGCGCCGCCGCAGCAATTCGGGGAGCGTGTCGAGCGCATGGACTGGATAACGTTCCGCCAGTTCAACCTCTCTGGCCGCCGGCTGCCCCAGCGCGTCTGCAAAAAATCCGGTAAGCCGGATTCCGTAAGCGGCTGCGGCTTCCAGTTCGCTGGCCAGGCGCAACGCAGGCTCGCCCAAGCCCACCACCATTACATAATGCGCGCGCCCGCGCCGCGCGTATTCCAGTATCCTCCCCGCGTTCAGCCGGAAAAGGCACAACAGAATCCACGTGAAGAAGGCGAACATCGCCACAAAAGAACGGCTCAGATCTAACCGGAGCGAATATTCGAAGAGAATCACTAGAATGGATCCAACCAGGCATTGGCGAAAGGCATCGCGCAGCAGCGTGCGCGGGTCGGCGGAATCGATGCGGTCGTAGATCTCCCACCAGTAACCCAATCCCACCCACACCAGCCCGGCCCAACCGAGCAGAACGGCGATTTCCGGAGGGCGAATGAAGAACTCGTGCGTCAGCCCCATCTGCGCGCGCGTCCAGTAAGCGATCCGGAATGCCAGGGCGAGCAGGACCATATCGCACGCCCCGAAAAAGATCCGGACCTGGCGGTGATGTCTTCGAAACACTCAGATTTAGAATACAGCTATCAGCTATCAGCTTGAAGCTTTTCGGTCCACAGTGTGACAAGGCTTCACGGAGCCGTCCGCGTTATTCGACGGCTCTTCGCGGGTCAGGGCCGTGGCCTCTTGTTTGCTCTGCACCGTGCGATGGCGCGATTCCGGACCCTGCTCAAGAACTGGAAGCTGATGACAATAGCGGTAGTTTCCCTCGCCATCGCCCTGGCCCTTGCTGTCGTCGGAACAGCAATTTCGAATTGGATTCTGCTGCTGCCTCCGGCCGCCGCAGATCCGCAACAGTTGGTGACTATCTATCACCGATCTCCCGAACATCCCGCCGAAACGATCTCTTATCTCGATTACAAAGAATACCGGGATAGCAACCATGTCTTCTCTGGCGTCGCCGCTTTTCCCACCATGGTCTCGAAATTTTGGATGGAAGACCGCGGCGAGGTGCTGGGCGAAAACGTCTCCGACAATTACTTCTCTGTGATGGGGATCAAGCCTGTCTTGGGCCGGTTGTTCTCGCCCGGCGATGACGAAAAACGGCTTCGCGAAATAGTCCTAACGTACTCCTGTTGGAAGCGCTGGGGCGCGGATGCCAATATCGTGGACAAAACGCTCCCGTTCAACGATGGAGTGACCATCGTGGGCGTGGCGCCGAAAGAGTTTACAGGCGTGATCCTCGGGCTGAGCGCCGATGTCATTTCTCCTATTTCAGCGGCGAACGTGAATCAGGATCAACTTGGGCGGCGCGACGCCCGCAACTTCTCAGTTGTAGGCCGGTTGAAACCCGGCGTGAGCCGCCTCCAGGCGAGCGCGGAAATCCAAACCATTGCGCAGCGGCTTGGGTCAGCCTATCCGTTGACGAACAAAGGCCGCGTTCCCGTCCTTACCGGCGCCATGGCCGTTCCTCCCGACGCCGTCCGCGACGCCGAGTTGATCGCCGCGGTGCTGATGCTTCTCGTCTTGTTGGTGCTTCTGGTGGCCTCCGCCAACGTCGCGAATTTGCTGCTAGCGCTCGCGGTGAAGCGGCGGCAGGAGACGGTGATCAAAGCAGCCGTCGGAGCTACGCGCCGCCGTCTCATTTTCGAATTTCTCTCCGAGAGCGCCACGCTCTGCGTCCTGGCTGCCCTGGTAGGCTTTCCGATCGCCGCCATCGCTCTCCGGCGAGTATCGGACTTCAGCGCCATGCTTCCCTTGATCGGAAACCTCAACATCACAGGTAAGGTGAGGCCCGACGCGACGGTCGCCATGATCGCCGCCCTGGTGGTTCTCATCGCGAGCCTCGCCACGGGGCTTGCGCCCGCGCTCTACGCTTCCTCCTCCAACCTCGCCGCCGCGTTGAGCGGCGAAATCGCCATCGGCGGCAGGCGCAAACGAATCATCCGCAATTCGCTGGTGGTGGTTCAGGTCTCGATCTGCACCTTCGTACTAGTGGGTTTGGGAATCTGCCTGCGCAGCGTCCAAAATCTCCGCCACGTCGATCCTGGCTTCTCCGCCCGCAACGTGCTCGGCGCGATGGTGATCGATGGCGGCCACGAAAAGCGTTCTGAGGCGAACCAGAAGCAGCTTTACAAGTCGCTCGCGGCCGCGGCTTCCCAAATTTCCGGTGTGGAGTCGGTATCGCTGGTTAATGGATTGCCGTTCGTCGGCGGCTTTAATACAGCTCCCGCGGAACTGCCGGACCAGGGCAAGACGATCGACGTGCCCGGAGCCGTAGTGGACGAAAACTATTTCGCAACGCTCGGCGTCCCCGTATTTAGCGGCCGCGCATTCGATTCCACCGACCTGGAGAACGGCCCAGAATCGGTGATCGTGAATCGCAAGTTGGCCGAAATGCTTTGGCCAAATCAGGACGCCCTCGGCAAGACCATGCGCATCGGCAAGCCCCTCAGGCAAGTCAGGATCGTGGGCATCGCCGGCAATGGCAAATACAACGATTTGGAAGAGCCAACACGGCCATTCGTTTATTACGCCTTTAGCCAGCATTCTGAGCGGCAGATCCAGATCGTCATCCGGACCAAGGGCGATCCGCGCCTTTGGTCGGAGCCGCTCTCGAGAGCGGCGCGCACCATCGGTATGGCCGTTCCGCTCCCGCCGTTCACGATGGATAGTCTCCTCTCTCTGGAAATGCTGGTTCCCATGCTCACGCTCTATGGCGTGGGCGGCCTGGGCGCGCTGGCCCTGCTTCTCGCGATGATAGGGTTGTTCGGCGCGATCTCGTATTCCGTCGGCGAGCGCAAGCGCGAGTTGGGCATCCGCTCTGCGCTAGGCGCTTTGCCCTTCGATCTGCTCAAGCTGGTGCTGCGCAACGCCGGCGCGACCGCCGGTTCTGGAATCGTCATCGGCGCCTTGTTGGGGATCGCCGCCACAGTGTTGCTCCGCTCCCAGCTCTTCGGCATTCAATCCGTGGAGTGGATGGCGATCCTGCCGGCCATGGCCGCCATGGCCGCGCTCACGCTGCTGGTGGCCTGGTTTGCCGCTCGGCCCTGGCTGCACGGCGATCCTCTGGAAGCCCTGAGGCACGCGTGAAAGAGTTTTCTTTGCGAGCTTCGCGTGCTTTGCGAGAGATATTGTCCTACCAGGTCGGAATCGCCCGAACCGGAAGCCTCTCGGCGGACGGCGTACGCACTTCGCGCGCGCCTCGCAGATGGCTTCCCACGGCCTGAACGCACGCGAGGATGCCCGCCGCAATCAGCATCATGGCCAGCGCCACGCACGCGGCGACGCGCCTCCAGGCGCGGGCGGGCGACGCAGGCTCCAGGCGGATGCCGATCACTGGCGCGAGCCCGGCTGCGCCGGCTGGACTGAAGTGACGCGCAGAGCCGTTCACCGCCCGCGGCATTTCAATCACGCGGCGCTGATGCGGCCAGACCGCTCCTTCGCGGTACTCCAGCTCCTTCACTAGTCCCACAATTAGAAACGGCTCTCTGGTCGCGGACACTTCGCCCACCAATCGCCGCGGAATGGAGAGTTCCTGGAACGACTTCTTGTTCATCACCTCGATTTCGGTCCAGGTGATGCGCCGAAGGACCCACTGGTTGTGCTCGATTCCAACGATGGCAGGAAAGAACGAAAATGCGCGGCGGCCGATCTGGTCGAAAGGCGCCGGAATTACCGGAACGGACACTTCCCCATTGTACTGCCGAGCCGGGAGGGCGGGCTTTTAGCCCCGCGCGAGGCTTCAGCCTCGCTAGCTTCGTCGACGGCGTCAAAGCTAAAATTGAGCGAGTGAAGGCCGCTGCGGCGTTAATTCTGATCCCCCTGCTCGTGCATGCCCAGGAGGCGCGAAAGCTGGACAAAGTCTGCACGCCCGACGACGAAGACGCGCTCGGGTTGACTTGTTCGGAAACTGAGCCCTGCCCCGTGTTTTTGGAACTTGCTTCGGCGGAGTCGAACGGAACGAGCCTGTTCGTCACCGGCGACCTCCACACTCAGAACACAACCATGTTTGGTCTGCTTTTAAGGAGCGACGATCAGGGAGCCAGTTGGACCGAGCCGAACCGGCGCATGCGCTCGGCGACGCTTGAAGAGATTCAGTTCGTAGATCCCGAGCACGGCTGGGTCAGCGGGGTGAAACTCGAGCCCTTGCCCCGCGATCCTTTTCTTCTGGCAACCACGGACGGAGGAAAAACCTGGGCCGAGTCGCCGCTATTCGACGAACCCACATTCGGCTCCATCCAGCAGTTTTGGTTCGATTCGGCTACCGACGGCGAGCTGATCCTCGATAAATCGCAGGGCGCGGCGAAACGCTATGAGCGCTATGCCACGAAGACCGGCGGCGCTTCCTGGGAGCTGCAAGAAGCCGACAACAAGCCGATCCGCCTGGCGGCAGCCAAGCCAAAGGAGAACGCGGGATGGCGAGTGCGCGCCGGCGAGGACGCCTATCTGGTAGAACGCCGCTCGGGCGATGGCCCCTGGCGGCCGGCGGCGGGTTTCGCGATTCGCGCCGGGGAGTGCCGGTGAAAGTATCTGCTATCGAACTGGAGCTATTCCGCCACCTGCTCGTCTCCATCGCCGAAGAGATGGGCGTGGTGCTGCGGAGAAGCTCGTACTCCGCAAATATCAAGGAGCGCCGCGATTATTCGTGCGCGGTCTACGATGGGCGCGGAGAGACCGTGGCGATGGGCGACCACATGCCGGTACATCTCGGTGCGATGCCTCTTTCGGTGCGAGCCGCCCGCGACGCATTCGAGCTTGAGCCCGGCGACGTGGCGCTATTGAACGATCCGTTCCGCGGAGGAACGCACTTGCCGGACATTACAGCAGTCGCGTCGGTATACGTAACCGGTTCGCGGAAGCCGTCGTTTTTTCTCGCCAATCGCGCGCATCACGCCGACGTCGGTGGCATGAGCCCCGGCTCCATGCCTATCGCGCGCGAGATTTACCAGGAAGGCATCCGCATCCCGCCGGTGAAAATCCAGCGCGCGGGAAAGCTCGACCGTGAGCTGCTGAATCTGCTGCTGGCCAACGTCCGCACGCCCCACGAACGCGAGGGCGATCTATTGGCGCAGCTCGCTTCCCTCCAGCGAGGCGCCGCGCGGCTGCAAGATCTCGTGGCCAAGTACGGCCGCGCCCGCGTTGAAGCCAACATGCATGCGCTTCAGGACTATAGCGAGCGCATGATGCGCGCCACAATTCGCGCGCTCCGGCCCGGAGTTTACAGATTCGAAGACAAGCTCGACAGCGACGGAATTTCTGCTGATCCGGTGAATATCCGCGTCGCGATTACCATCCGTCGCGACTCCGCCATAGTCGACTTCTCGGGTTCTTCGGAGCAAACCGCTGGAGCTGTGAACGCCAACTACGCCGTGACGCTTGCGGCCGTGATGTACGTGTTCCGGTGCTTGATGAAGGAGGATGTCCCGTTCACTTCAGGAATCCTGCGGCCCATCCGCGTGATCGCGCCCGAAGGAACCTTCGTGAACGCCCGCCCGCCCGCCGCGATGGCTGCCGGAAACGTGGAGACTTCGCAGCGCGTGACGGACGCGGTGCTGGGAGCCCTGGCGAAAGCAGCGCCCGCGCTGATTCCCGCAGCATCCAGCGGCACGATGAATAATCTGAGCTTCGGTGGCTGGGATCTGAATCGCAAGTTGCCGTTCGCCTACTACGAAACCATCGCCGGAGGCATGGGCGCATCTTCGCGTGGCGATGGCCACAGCGCCACGCACACGCACATGACGAACACATGGAACACTCCCGTGGAAGCCTTTGAACACCAGTTTCCCGTGCGCGTGGAGGGCTATCGCGTGCGCCGAGGTTCGGGTGGAGCAGGCCAGCATCGCGGCGGCGACGGCGTCGTCCGTGAGCTTCGATTTCTCGCCTCCGCCGAAGTGACCATCCTTTCCGACCGCCGCATCCATGGACCGTGGGGCCTTAAAGGCGGCGATGCGGGCAGATCCGGGCGCAACACATTGGTGCGCGGAAAACGCGAAATCCGCCTGCCCGGCAAGGTTCGCCTGGAATCGCAGCCGGGAGATCTTCTGCGCATCGAAACGCCTGGCGGAGGAGGTTGGGGTTTTGAACCCGCCAGAAAACTCTAACTCCTCCGTGCTCGCCGGCGTTCGCGTCCTGGATCTCAGCACCATCGTGGCAGGCCCGGCCGCCAGCATGATTCTCGCGGATCTCGGCGCGGACGTGATCAAAGTTGAGCAACCCGGCGGCGAAGCCGGACGCGCCATGGGCCCGCATCGTGGGCTCTGGGGCGCCTATTTCACGCCTCTCAACCGCGGCAAGCGCGCGATCGAACTCGATATCCGCCAACCTGCGGGCCGCGAAGCCGCCCTCCGCCTCGCTTCCACTTGCGACGTTTTTCTTGAGAATTTCCGCGGCGGAAGAGCGGCCGCGCTAGGAATCGACGAAGCCTCCGTGCGCGCGCGCCGGCCGGACGTCATTTACGCCTCGCTTTCGGCCTACGGACCCTGCGGCCCGGACTCGGCCCGACCCGGCTACGACGCCATCCTTCAAGCTCGCACGGGAATCATGAGCGTGACGGGCCATCCCGAGGACGATGCCCCTACTCGCGCGGGGGTCTCCATCCTCGACCTGGGATCGGGCGTCTGGATGGTCCTCGGAATTTTGGCTGCGCTGATCGAGCGGCAACGTTCGGGAAAAGGCCAGCGCGTAGACGCTTCTCTCTTCCAAACCGGCGTCATGCTCATGGCATATCACCTGTTGTACCGCCAGTTCGCCGGCGTCAATCCCAAGGCGCAAGGCGCGCGCCACACCGCCTTCGCTCCTTACGGCGCGTTCCGGGCCGCCGATGGCTCGATCATGATTGGCATTTCCAGCGACAAAGCTTTCCGCCGGCTCTGCGAGGCGTTGGACCGGCCAGACTGGCCGGACGATCCGCGCTTCCGGACAAACGTAGACCGTGTAGAGCACGCCGCCGTGCTGGAAATCCTGATCTCGGAGGCGCTCCGGCCGCATCCCGTTTCGCATTGGTCCGAAGCGCTGGACCGGCACGACGTGGCCAACGATCCAGTGCAGAATCCGGAGCAAGTGATGGCCGACCGGCAAATCGCCGCTCTCGGACAACTCGAGGAAGTCGCCCTCGGTGGCGAAGAACCGGCGCTGCTGCCCCGGCTGCCCATCGGTTTATCGCTTACGCCGCCCAGCCTCCGGGGATCGCCGCCGCAAGTGGGCGAGCACACGCGGGAAATTCTTCGTGAAGCCGGATATGCACCGGCGGAGATCGATGATTTGCTCCGCAGCGGGGTCTGTCGGGCAAGCGCGGCCACCCCCGACTCGTTATACTGAAGCCATTCAGGAGATTCCGGTGAAACACACTGGCTCCGACGATTCGCTTCGTTGTTCGTTCTGTCGCACGCGCCAGGACAAAGTCGGCAAGCTGATATCGAACCCTCCCTCCGACTATCCGCGCGCCTACGTCTGCGACGAATGCATCGGCGTCTGCAACTCCATCCTCGACGACGATCGTAAGGAGCGGCCCAGCGGAAGGGCGGCGACTCAGGTGAAGCTCGCTAACTCCGGCGATTCACTCAGTTGTTCGTTCTGCCGCAAGGGCCAGGACGCCGTCGGCAAACTGATTTCGAACCCTTCCTCCAAGTATCCTCGCGTTTATATCTGCGACGAATGCATCGCCGTTTGCAATTCCATTTTGGACGACGACGGGTCCGGCCCCGCAAGTAGCATTGAGCCGCAAAGCCCCCCGCCGGGGTCCGACCAATGACCTACAACCGCCCCGGCGTGTAGCCGAATGTGCCCTTAAACGCTGCGATGAACGCGCTCACGCTTGAGTACCCGCATTCCAACGCGGCATCCGTGACCGATCTTCCGTCCGCAAGCAGCCGAATCGAATCGAGGAGACGCGCCTTCTGCCGCCACATGCCGAAACTCATGCCCGTTTCCTCACGAAAGCGGCGCTCCAAGGTCCGGCGGGCGATGCCGTGTTGTTTCGCTAAGCCGTCGATGTCGTCACTCGTCGACGGCTTCTCTAGAACGCAACGAGCTAGGGCCAACGCTCGCTCGTCGCGGGGCATGGCCAACGCCAAGGGTGAGTCCCGCAGCGACTCCCCGGCCTTCGCCATCGCCGTTCGGATCTCGTCTTCCAGCAGTCCGATTATCCGCGCATCATGAGCGACTCGCGAATCCAGCGCCATCCGTTCTACTGTCCGCAGGATCAGTTCCCCCAAGAGCGGCGTAACCTCCACCACGCGGCACTCGGCATTTTCAACGCTAGTCAAGGTCGGTGAAAGATACAACGTCCGCATCTCCACCATGCCCCACATCCGAATCGCATGCTCACAACAGGCCGGGATAAAAACGGCGCGGCCCGTGGGAATCATCCATGAGGCTTGCCCAGTGAATACCGTCATCGCTCCGGAGACGGCGTAAAGGAACTGGCTCCATGGGTGCTGGTGACGCTCGATCCGGTAGCCGCTCGCGTAGTTGGTGGCCAGCGATCGAACCGCGAGGAAAGGCTCCTGCTCAGCCGTCAGTTTGACAATGGGCCGCGAAATCTGGCGGGCTGCCGACATTTAATGTCAATCTAGCGCAAGCCGAGCCGGTCCGAGCTCGCCTATACTGCCGCTATGCCCAACAGTTATCTCGCACGATTTGCCATTAACGCCGATAACGTGCCACGCGCGCGCGACTTCTATCAAAAGGTCTTTGGCTGGGAGTTCGAGCCCTGGGGTCCGCCCAACTTCTACCTGATCAAGACGGGCGACGCGCCGCCGGGGGGCTCGGGCGGGTTGCTGCAGGAGCGCCGCGAATTGGTTCCCGGCGGCCGCATGATCGGATTCGAGTGCTCGTTCGTCGTCGAGAACCTAGACAAGACGATCCGCGCCATTGAAAGCAACGGCGGCAAGATGGTCACCGAGAAATTCCGGATCCCGACCGTTTGCACCGTCGCCTACTTCCAAGACACCGAAGGCAACGTGGCGGCGGTCAGCGAGCTCGAAAGACCCTGACGGCGCCATGACGGGCATCGTCCTTCAAGTCAGCGTTTCCCCGGGAGGCGTGCCGAATCATCCCATCGAGCGCGGCGATATCACGGGCCGCGGAATCGCGGGCGACGGCTGGCGCCATCCGCAATTTCACGGGATTCCCAAGAGAGCGATCCTGCTGATCACCTCCGAAGGTCTTGATGAGATCAAGGCCATGGGATTTCCCGTCTACGCAGGTGCTCTAGGCGAGAACGTGACAACAGGCGGTCTCGACCGCCGCGCGTTGCGCATGGGTCAGCGATTCCGATGCGGCGGCGCCGTCATCCAACTGACCGAGCTTCGCTTTCCTTGCGATACGATAAGCGTCTACGGCAAGGGCATCCAAGAAGCGATCTACGATGCTCGCGCCATGAAGGGCGATCTTTCGTCGGAAGTTTGGGGCCTAAGCGGATTCTATGCTTCCGTGATCGAACCTGGCGCCATCCTTCCAGGCGGCCCGATTGCCTTGCTTACATAAGATCCATGCGTAAACCGAGCCCACAACTCCTCGGTCTCCTGGCGGACTGTTCCCCAGGAGTCACGCACGTGGCCCTAGCGTTGCGGGACTTGGTTCTGATGGAAGCGCCGGAAGCCGAGGAGTTCCTCTACTCGGTCTACGCGGAAGTGATCGTTTTCAAGCTCCCCGGCCGCAAGCAAGGGGCTTTCTGTTACATCGCCGCCTATTCGCGCCACGTCAACCTCGGCTTTTATCACGGCGCGGAATTGCCCGACCTGCATGGTGCGCTTAAGGGAACAGGGAAGCAGATGCGCCACATCCGTTTTGACTCCCCCGACGACTTACGCCATTCGTATTTGCGCGGCTATATACGTTCTGCGATGGAACTCGTTGGAGCCGCTCCGCCAACGAATTCCCGCAAAAGAAACGCTGGTTAGGGGATTCGCGGCGGGCGGAAGACAGGTCCTTTGCGATTGAGATATTCTGGGCCGATGAAGGATTGGCTTGCCAGCGCCCTGATTTCCTTGTTAACCGTACTTCAATTCTCGCTGAGCTATACCGATCTCGTGGCCGTGTGGGCCGGCATCTTTCTGTGGGAAGCTCTCACCAAGCAGAAGCTGACCATTGTGATCAAATGGTCTCTCTACTTTGGCGCCTTCGCGGCCGCCTCGTTTCGGAATTGGCGTAAGGAACTCTTGAGGGCGCGCGCCGCGGAAGCCGCACTCGCGGCGGAAAGCAAATCGAGTCCCGCGCGCATTTTCGTGGAGAATGCCGATGCTCTTTTGGAACGATACGGCCAAACCGGAACTCGTGCTGAAAAGCTCCTGCCTCTCGGCAAGTGGATCCGGGTTTCAGGAAGGTTTGAGGGCGCCGCTGATTCTCTTGTCGGCAACGCGACGTTCGTATCGCTCATCCTGGAGAACGGCCGGCGGATCCAACTCCGTTTTCCCGGCGACCCCGGCGATTCACTACGCCTCCTGAGAGAAGGGCAGCAAATCACGGCTGCGTGCCAGATACAGCACGGCTACGGAGCCGGCGTTTATATTCTGGACAATTGCGAACTGATTCGCGCCGAGCCATTCCGTTCGGCGCTGGCGCGCGCATCGTAGTGCACTGGAGTGTTTCGGAGCCGGTAGGCTCGCCCGCCTGGAACTACATTGTCGGAACCTCGTGGAATTGGAATTGAATCTGGCTCCGGTGGCCTCTGGAGAACGCACTTTCCCTTGTGGCGTGTGGGCCACAGAATGCGAGGAAGATGCACGTACTACTAGACCTGAGAATCTTGGTGCGCCGCGAACGATTTGGTGGCGCAGGCACTCTTGCCTGCCGCGCCGGGACTCGTCTCGACGCCTGGGTGGGGACGCGCCCGACGGATCTCGACGCGAGTGTGCGCTACGTTTCGGTTGCGGCTCCGCTGCCCTGTGGGGCATAGATTAATGACCTTCACCCGTGCCCAGGAAGCGCTGGCGCGCCCTGGTGATCTCGATGCGATGCTTGTTCGCCCGGACGGCTATGTGGCGTGGGTAACCGGATCGAGCCATGGCGACAACGAATCTGGCGAAACGTTGCGTACGGCGTCGGAGGAATGGTTCGGGGACGCAAAATAGCCTCTGCTGGAAACCAGCATGTCCTGACCTGCCCAAATCCCGCTGGACTCCGTTATACTTAAAACTTCAGGGGGATCTATGCCATTCAGGAGACTCCGGTGAAGCGCGCTGGCTCTGACGATTCACTACGTTGCTCGTTCTGCCATAAAAGCCAGGACGTTGTCGGTAAACTGATTTCCTCCCCATCGGATTATCCCCGCGCTTACATTTGCGACGAATGCATTGCCGTCTGCAACTCCATCCTCGACGACGACCGCAACGAGCAGCACTACGGAACGCCGCACAAGCTGCCTAAGCCGCTGGAGCTGAAAGAGTATCTGGACCAGTACGTGATCGGTCAGGAAGCCACGAAAAAGAAGCTCGCCGTGGCCGTTTACAACCACTACAAGCGCATCCAGATGAACAAGCAGCGCGCAGGCGAAGTCGAGCTTTCCAAATCCAACATCTTGCTCATCGGCCCGACGGGCACGGGCAAGACGTTACTGGCGCAAACGCTGGCGCGCATTCTCGACGTGCCCTTCGCCATCGTCGACGCCACCACGCTCACCGAAGCGGGTTATGTAGGCGAAGACGTCGAAAACATTATCCTCCGCTTGCTCCAAAACGCCGATTGGGACGTTCAGCGCTGCCAGCAGGGCATTATCTATATCGACGAAATCGACAAAATCGGGCGCAAGGACGAAAATCCCTCCATTACCCGCGACGTTTCCGGCGAAGGCGTGCAGCAGGCGCTGCTCAAGATTCTGGAAGGCACCGTCGCGAACGTTCCTCCCCAGGGAGGCCGGAAGCATCCCCATCAGGAATTTACGCCGGTGGACACCACCAATATCCTGTTCATTTGCGGCGGAGCCTTTATCGGTCTGGAAAAAACCATCTCGCGGCGGATTGGCGCGCGCACCATCGGATTTTCCAATTCCGAAGAGTCGGCCCAAACCGGCGTTCGGCGTGCGGGCAGTTCCGGCCGGCGCGACGTGGGCATGCTGGAGCAAGTGCAGCCCGTGGATTTGATCAAAAGCGGCTTTATCCCCGAGTTTATTGGCCGTTTGCCGGTGGTGGCGGTGCTTGAAGACTTGAGCAAGGACGCCTTAGTGCAGATTCTCACGAAGCCCAAAAACGCCATCGTGCGCCAATATCAGAAGTTGTTTGAATTCGAGAGTGTTAGACTGAAATTTAGCGACGACGCTTTGGAAGCTATCGCTCAACTCGCCATGGAGCGTAAGGTGGGAGCGCGCGGGTTGCGAATGATTCTCGAAGATCTGATGTTGGATCTCATGTATTACCTACCCTCGTACAAAAAGGTTCGCGAGTTTCTTGTCACCAAGGAGATGGTGATGAACCAAAAGATAAATATGGCCCTGCTGGAGAAAGCCGGGTAGTTTCAGTTGTCAGTCGTTAGTCGTCAGTTCCTGATCTGACGCCGCTGACGGCTGTTAGACTGACGACTAGCGACTAACGACTTCAATGCTTAGCTCAAAAGAAAAATCCGACACCCGCCGCCTGCCGATGATGCCCATTCGCGACGTCGTCATCTTTCCGCATATGATGACGCCGTTCGTGGTGGGCCGCGAATCGAGCGTGAGGGCGCTGGAGGAAGCGCTGGCGGCCGACCGCAAGATTTTTCTCGCCACCCAGCATGACGCCAGCATTGACGAGCCTCGCCCCGACGAAATCTATTCCGTCGGCGCCATCGCCAACATCGTCCAAAGCCTGAAGCAATCCGACGGCAACATCAAGGTGCTGGTGGAGGGAGTGGAGCGCGGCAAAATCCTCTCGGTGAACGAAGAGGAAGGATATTTCCGCGCCACGGTGAAAACCGCCGCCTATCGCGTGGAGCCCGGCCCCCAACTGGACGCCCTGACTTCCCGCGTCGCCGGCTTATTCGAGCAATACGTCAAAATCAGCCAGAACGTAAACTACGATTCGATGGTTTCGATGGTGCGCACCGACGATCCCGGCAAGCTTGCCGACACCGTCGGCGCTAATCTTCAACAGCTCTCCATCGAGGAAAAGCAGGAGTTGTTGGAAATCTTCGATCCCATCGACCGCCTCACCCGCGTGGCGGAGATGCTCGATATCGAAATCGAAAAACTCAACGTGGACCGCACCATTCAAGGCCGCGTAAAGCGCCAGATGGACAAGGCGCAAAAAGAGTATTACCTCAACGAAAAAATCAAAGCCATCCAGAAAGAGCTAGGACGCGGCGAAAAAAGCGAGTTCGACGAGCTCAAAAAGAAGATCGAAGCCGCCGGCATGACCAAGGACGCGCATGAAAAGGCGGTCGCCGAACTGAAGCGCCTGGAGCAAATGCCCCCCATGTCGGCCGAATCTACCGTCTCCCGTAACTATCTGGATTGGCTGCTTGCCGTGCCATGGAAGAAACGTTCCAAGGAGATCCGCGATCTCCCTTATGCACAGGGGGTTTTGGAGGGTGATCACTACGGCCTCGAAAAGATCAAGGAGCGGATTCTCGAATTCCTGGCCGTCCGGAGGCTGGTAAAAGATCCTAAGGGTTCGATTCTGTGCTTCGTAGGGCCGCCGGGCGTGGGCAAGACCTCCCTGGGAATGTCGATCGCCAAGGCGACCGGCCGTAAGTTCGTCCGCCTGTCTCTGGGCGGCGTGCGCGATGAAGCCGAGATCCGCGGCCACCGCCGCACCTACATTGGTGCGCTGCCCGGCCAGATCATCCAGATGATGAAGAAGGCCGGTACCCGCAATCCGGTCTTCATGCTCGACGAAGTCGACAAGATGTCGATGGATTTCCGTGGCGACCCATCGGCCGCGCTGCTCGAAGTGCTCGATCCGGAACAGAATTTCATGTTCGTCGATCACTACCTCGATGTCGAGTATGACCTTTCGCAGGTCTTCTTCGTGGCCACGGCCAACGTAATGCATACCATTCCA
>DASQJB010000420.1:0-2614 GCA_035631295.1 Bryobacteraceae bacterium
GAGGACGGTGAAATCCTCATCGAGCGAGAGATTCAATCCAACGGAAAGTCTCGCGCGCTGATGGGAAACCGACTGGCCACCGTCGCCCTGCTTCGCGATCTCGCGCCGCATCTGGGCGATATCCATGGCCAGCACGATCAGCAGCAGCTCTTCTCGCCTTCCGTTCAATGCGAAATGCTGGACGCATTTGCGGGTTCAGGTGAGCTGCTTTCCGAAACGGCCGGCTTATACTGCCAGTGGCGCGAAGCTTCCGCCGAGCTCGAAAATCTCGATCGAAGCGCGCAAGAGCGGCTGCGCCAGGCGGATCTATTGGAATTTCAGCGCAAAGAAATCGAATCTGTCTCGCCGCGGCCCGGCGAAGACGCCGACTTGGAAAATGAGCGGCGTGTTCTTCGCAATATCGTGCGGCTCCAGGAAGTCTCCGCCGCTGCTTACGCCGCGCTGTATGAGGATCCACAGAGCATAACCTCGCAATTGCACGGGGTCGAAAAGCGATTGGAAGAACTGGCCCGCGTGGACTCGGCCGTCGAGGAAATCGCGGCGCTGCTCCGTCCCGCGGCGCTGGCCGTAGATGAAGCTTCGCGCGCCCTGAGTCATTATCTAAGCCGTCTGGAAGCCGACCCAGCTCGCCTGGACCAGGTGGAAGAACGGCTGGCCGCGCTCGAAAAACTAAAGCGCAAGTACGGCGCGTCCATCGAGGAAGTGCTCACATTTCTCGAAACCGTGCGGACGAATCTTGCCGCCGCCGAGAGTTCCAGTGGCCGCCGCGATTTTCTCCGTCATGAGATCGGCCGGCTCTCCACGGTCTATGAGTCCACCGCCGCCAAACTCACCGCCAGGCGCACCGAAGCCGCGCGGCAATTGAGCAAGCGCGTGCAAACGGAACTCGCCTCGCTGGCGATGGAAAAAACGCGCGTCGAAATCCGCGTTCGTCCTGCGCCCTGGTCCGAGCGCGGGGCGGACGCCGTCGAATTCCTCATCGCGCCGAATCTTGGCGAGGAGCTTAAGCCGCTGGACCGCATCGCCTCGGGTGGGGAACTGTCGCGTGTCGCGCTGGCTCTGAAAGCCTGCGCCGGCCCGCGCGATGCGTCCGCCCCGCCGACTCTGGTGTTCGACGAAGTCGATTCGGGCGTCGGCGGCGGCGCGGCCGAATCTGTAGGCCGCCGATTGAAGAAGCTCTCACGGAACGCTCAGGTGATCTGCGTCACGCACCTGCCGCAAATTGCCGGCTTCGCCGACCATCACTACTATGTGGAAAAGCGCTCGATCCGCGGCCGCACCGTCGCTGTCATCGAAGAGTTACCCGCCGAATCCAGGACGCGCGAAATCGGACGTATGCTCTCCGGCGAGCGCGTAACGCCGGAGGCCCTCCGTCACGCCGAGCAATTAATGAAACTAGGAGCCGCGGAATAGTGGCGATAAAGTGCGCGCTAGCCGTTCTGCTGCTTACGAACCAAGCCTGGGCATGGAATGCCGCCGGCCATCGCATCGCATCCGCCGTTGCTTATGATTTGCTAACGGACAAAGCCCGCAAGCGCGTGGATTCGCTGCTGGCCGCTCACCCCGATTATGCCGCCTGGTCTCGCGATGCTCCTGCCGATCCGCGCCCGCGCGCCCGAGCGGTTTTTTTGGCAGCCTCGGTCTGGCCGGACGAAATTCGCAGCGACAAGCGTTTCTATGACGACACGCGGGAAAACGCACATCCCACTCCGCTGCTGACCGGCTTTCCCTCGATGGCGCGGCACGTCAACTGGCACTATATTGATGTTCCGGTTCCAGTGGACGGCGCTCCTGCCCAGCCTCCGGCGCACGATAACGCGCTCGTCGAATTGCGCCGTATCTTAAAGGAAATTAAGAATCAGAATGAGAAGATCGGGGCTTACGACCTGCCCTGGCTCATTCATTTGGAGGAAGACGTGCACCAGCCGCTGCATTGTGTAAGCCGCTTTGTGCAGTCCCAGCCTAAGGGCGATGCGGGAGGCAACAACGTCTATGTGACGCCCGGCCGGAACTTGCACGCGTTGTGGGACAGCGCGGCGGGAACCGATTCAACCGACGCGCTCGTAAGTCGAGTGGCCGCTGAGATTTCGGCGGAGTTCATCGAGCAAAATGGCCGGCACTCCCGCGTGTCCAAAGATCCGAGAAAGTGGGTGAGCGAAGGCTTCCAGCTTGCGATTCATGATGTCTACACCTTCGGTCTGGATACGGGTCTGCGCGACCACCCCATCGCCCTAACGGAACGATATCAATCGGATGTGCACCGCATCGCGCGTACTCGCGTAGCCCTGGCAGGGTTCCGCTTGGCGGCCGTTTTAAATGACACATTCAAATGAAGGCGTCGCAAGCCGTATCAGGGCACGGCTTCAGCCGTGCCGAAAAGGACGCGTGCCAGAGGACGTTAGCCCCTGCAGCGATAATGTTTTGGTCGCTCAGTTGCAAGGGGGCTTTCATAATAATCTCGAATGAAGTTCCCAATATTTTTAATCATCCTCTGTACAAGGATAATGCGAAATGTTAATATGAAAGTGTCCAGTTGTGACCTTTCCAAGGCGCAACGCGTCTCTTTCCGTAGGGTGAGTTGCCGACTGCCCGGCTAGCTCCCCGAAAGTTCGGC
>DASQJB010000421.1:0-7674 GCA_035631295.1 Bryobacteraceae bacterium
GTCATTATTGGCAGCCATCCCAATACTCCCTTAGTGCGCCGGTTCGATACTCGCTGGCTTCGCCCGATAAGGTCAAATAGGTCTGGGCCAACCGCGCTTTTCACCACCCACCGCGGCAAACGGAACAGCTTCCGCTTGCCAACGGCCGATGCAAGAGCGGCGATCGATTCGCGGCAAGTGAGAGGCGCGTCGTCAACCACGTCATAGATGCCGCCAGCGAGACTGGCGAGCGCGGCCGTGATCGCCGTAGCGGCATCCTCAATCCAGATCACGCATCGACAAGCCTCCGGACGCCCAAATGGCGCTACCAATCGCCACCGCGCCATGCGAATCTCGTCCACGGTCTGCGCCGATTCCGGCCCATAGAACTGGCCCATTCTAAGGACCACGCTCCGCCGGCCAGTTCGGCCGAGTCCCATAACGCGCTCCTCGGCCTCGAGCGTGGATTGCACCAGACCAGCTCCCTGCGTGGTGGAGCTTTCGGCGTCGATCCATCGGTCTCCGCTGTCCGGATAAACTCGGCAGACGCTCGGGTAAATGAAAACGCTCACATCTTCGGCAGCGGCGGCCTCCACCAGCGCCCTGGTGACCTCACGGCGAAGAAAATCGTTCTGCGCCCATGCGTTTGGCCGCCTCATCTCGCTGGTGGGCGGAATGTGCGTCGCCAGATGAAGGATCGCTCCACACCCCGCTACGGCTCTTCGCAAATCGGAGGGTTGGTTAAGGTTCGCCTCCACTGGTTCTCCTCCGAGCTCTCGGATCGATAGAGCGTTTTGAGGCGAACGGCTCAGCGCTCTCGCCTGGAATCCTGCCGCGGTCAGCAAGGGCAAGACGGCCCGTCCTAAAACGCCCGTGCCGCCGGTCAAAAAGACCGGCCGCGCACTATCGGGCATAGTATCCTTCTCTTGCCGTCACTACCAGTTTCGGGTCCTTCGCCGACAACTTGATCTTGTGATAGCCTCCAGACGCCTCCGCGCCGAGCTTATGGGGCGCCGGCGTGTATCCGATGCTGTACTGATTGCGGAGCGCGTCTTCGATTTGAGCATAGATGTCTTCGATGCTCTGCCGTTTCGAGACCTCAAACGTGGCGCCGCCCGTCTCCTTAGCCATGCGCGCAAGCGCCTCCTTGCCGTGCTGCTTCGCCACTCCCATGACGGCCGCTTTGAGCGGACGATAGACCTTGATCGAGTCCGAAAAGCGGATCGAATATAGTATCGTGTCCGCGCGCTGGGCGAATTCGATGGCTGTTCCGATTGATGTGTTGTCGTGAAACGCCACGCCATCGGTAAGCAGGATGAACGCCTTCCTCCCCGTCTGCTTTTTCATCACGCGCTCGGCGGATTCTCGAACCGCGCTGTAGATGAGCGTGGCGTATTGGCCCGGAATCGCCAGTCGCTGAAGAGCGTCTGCCAACTCGGTTCGAGAAGATGTGAGGTTTTGCAGTATCTCCACGCGCTCATCGAAGTGAGCTACGAAAGCGCGATCTTGCTCGGGACGCAGCATCCGTTCCAAAAATGTCCTGCTCGCGCGGCGCTCCGGTTCGAGCACTCCGATTTGGCTTCGGCTCGTATCCACCAGCAGTCCGATCGTGAGTGGAAGACCGCTCTCCCGCGAAAAATAGCGGATCTTCTGCGGAACGCCATCCTCCAGAAGAACGAAATCGTCCGTGTTGAAGTCTTTCACGAATCGGCCGTCTTTGTCTCGAACTGTCGCCAGAATCGAGACCACGTTGACACCTGCCGAAAAGGTGGGCTGGTCCAGACTTGCTTGGTCCTGAGCCCACGCCCTGGCGAACAATACCAGCAACAGACTGCGCCGCGCGATCTTCATATAACTATGTTCCGTACTGCGCGGGCCGGGCCGCGGCGATGGCCGGAGCGTCGGCCGTCATGGCTCCGGAAAGAGTGTCCCCATAGTCCGTGACGACGAATTCAGCTTTCAGCCCATTTGCGGAAACAAACAAGTCCATGTCGATGGGAGGCCCCCAGCTCGGATACAACGTCGCCATACCCGACCCGTCCGCATTTATGAAATAGACGCCCGAGAGCGTCCTCTTCACTGCCGATCCGTTGAGGCTCACCGTCGAGCTGCCCGTGATGTTGCCGGCTCCATCCGTTGTTAAGCGCCCAATCTCTCGGATCGGTATGACATTGCCGAAGAAATCGACGCCTGACCCGCCGATGCGGTAGTCGTACGCGCCGTTCAGAGCCGCGGCGCTGTAGCCCTGTGGAGGCGGCGGCTGCCGTGTTGTCTGTTGCGCTTCCATCAATCCCGAAATAGTGTTTCCGTAATCGGTCAGCACGAACCTGAGAATCCGGCCGCCTTCTCCCGCCACAAAGTCGGCATGGATCGGAGGGCCCCAGCTCGGATTGAGAACAAACACTCCCGTACCGTCTCCATTGATCGTGTAGGTTCCGGTAAAGGTCCTTCGAATCAGGGAGCCGGCCACCATCACGGAATCGGTTCCATTCACGTCGCCCGCGCCATCTGCCGTCAGCCGCCCCGCTTCCGCGATTCGCGTGAGATCGCCGGCGATCGGGTCCGCCGCCGACCCGTTGATGTTATAGGCGTAACCGCCGCTTATGGATGATACATCGTACTGCAAGGTCTGACCTAGCAGGATCGCGCGAGCGCCGGCGAATGCCGCCATTGCCAAGATCTTCCGCATTGTTGCGCTGAGCATTTGTCGAATATTTCCTCCTTATCTGGAAAATGAGATTCGGGCGGATCGCAGCAATTGGTCTGCCACGGCATAGTGCTTTACAGCAAGAGGAAGTTACAGGCTGACCGGCCTTTCGCATGGTGGTGGAAATGGGCCATGTCCGGCCGCAAGGAACCAGGAAGGTAGTTTTCATCCGGCGTTTTCTGTTATACTTTGCCTTACGAGGTATAAGATGAACAGCCGAATTCCCGCACCCGCCATTGTCACATTGCTAGCAATGCTCTGTTCCGGCCAGCCCGGCAGGCGACTGGATTCCCCCGCGCAACGGTCGCTCGTAACGATCGTCCATGTGAAGCCTGAGATGCTGACCGAGTGGCTGGATTTGCAAAGGAACGCGGCTGTGCCTGCATTGAAGAAGGCAGGGATTAAGACGCGGACCGTTTACGCCTCAGGCGCCTTCGGCGAGGCTTTCACCTATACGCTCATTCAGCCAATGAACGGATTTGCGGAATTCGACGCCGCGGACAATCAAGCTCTGGCCTTGGGGCTGGCCGCCGACGCGAAAGTGGCCGAGAGGCTCCGGCGCTGCCTCACCGGGGCCTCCAGCTTCCTAAGTACGGCACTGCCGGATATCAGCAATCCGGGCGATGTCAGGAACCCTCCCGTCGTGGGTTTCCTTCGGCTGCGCGTCGCGCCAGGGAAGATGGAGGAATACGTCAATTTATACAAGGCGGAGGTGCTCCCGCTGCTCAAGAAGGCCGATTCCAGGGTATTCGTCGCAAGCCGCAGGCTGGGAACCGACGGCTACGATCTGACGTTTGAAACACCTATGGGCAAGTTCGCGGATCTCGACGGGCCGCCGGCCCTCGTTCGCGCCCTTGGTCCCCAAACGGTCGCGCAAGCCATGGCGAAGCTCAATCCTCTAGCAACGGTCGCCGAGAATACGATCCTCATCCGCCAAGCTGATTTGAGTTTCTAACCCTATGGGGGCTTCGGTGGTATCCTAAACCATAGAGTAACGATGTATCGATGACCTTCGACCGGGAATTGCTCAAAGGCAGCATCTCGCTGCTCATCCTGAAGCTGCTTTCAGAGCGCGAAATGTACGGCTATGAGATTATTCAGGAGGCCGCGCGTCGGAGCGGCGACGTTTTCCAGTTCAAGGAAGGCACTCTGTACCCCGCGCTGCACCACCTGCACCGGCGAGGCTATCTGCGTTCAGAGTGGCGCGTAGGAGACACCGGGCGCGAGCGGAAATATTACGGCCTCACGCCGAAGGGCCGCAAGGCCGCCCAGGAGAGCCGCCGAAATTGGGGTTTTTTCACGAGCGCTGTGAACGCGATCCTCGCGGAATGATATGGCTGTGCCCGGAAAAAGGTTCGACGAGTTCATTGGCCGAATTGTCTCGCGGGCGGGAAGACTCAGACCTTCGACGCGCCGCGATCTGGAGCGCGAGTTGCGAGCGCATTTCGAGGATGCAATGGCCCAGGCGCGCGATGAAGTCGGCCCCAGCGGCGATCCTTCCGCCATCGTGCGCCGCCGCTTTGGCGACGCCGAAGAAATCGGCCGCGCGTTCGAGCGCGCGTACAGCCTGGAGCGCCGGGCGATCCTGGCGGCGGACGCTTCGTTCTTGCTAGCGGCCTCTGTGTTTGCGGTGGCGGCGGTGGTCCTGTCTTTTCAACTGTCGATCGCGCTATCGATGGGGATCTTACCCTCCCACGCCTTCCCCAGGCTGCGAGGGCAGGCGGTCGGATTCGTGTCGCTTGCGCTTGGATACGTGAGTCTTTATTGGGAAGAGCGGCTCCTTAGGAATTTTCGGCCGGCGCCGGCGTTCCTTTTCAATCTAAGCGTGTTTGCCTGCCTCTTTGCGCTGGCCTCTCCTCTCTTGCACCTACGGTCGGCTGCTGCGGCTCTTCCATTCATCGCCGGCGCGCTGGTGCGCCTGCTCCAGAGAACATCGTTACGCCGGATTTGGTGCTTCGGCGCCCTTCTCCCGACTGTCGCCGCGGCTCTGATCGGCGGCCGCTTGCTCAGCACCGGTGGGGAGACTCCGCTGTGGATTGCAGTGCTCATCCGATGGATCGGACAGACCGGCGCCTGTTATCTTCTGACGCTGCTCGCGCGAAGCCACGAGCGGCGCTTCAATTCTGCATTGTGACTCGGAACGCTGGTGGTGGAATAGAGCCACGGCGGCTACAAACAACCACAACTTACAAAACCGCACAAGGCTTGCTCGTATGCTTTGTAAAACGATGTATAGCTTAGCAGACAGTGCGTTGGCGAGCCGATTGCTGCGCTCTCAGGCGTGCTACGAAAAACAGCGTTCCTCAGCCTTGGCTTCGTTCTGTGGACCGTCGCCTTGAATGCGCAAGACAGCCTTCTATCGCCGACAAGACCTGTTCGAACCACGCAAGGATTGGTCCTCGGCCTGAGCGATGGCAGAGTTGACCAATTTCTCGGCGTCCCCTATGCCGCGCCGCCCGTGGGCGATCTTCGATGGAAGCCTCCTGCGGAGGCTCCGAGCTGGAATGCGATCCGCGATGCGATTCAGCAGGAGAGCGAATGTTCGCAACCAAGCGGCGGGAGCGAAGACTGCCTTTATCTCAATATCTACCGGCCGGCGGGCGCAAAACCCGGTCAGTCGCTTCCCGTCATTGTCTTCATTCATGGCGGCAGCAACCAAATTGGATCCGGCAACCAGTACGATCCTTCGGACTGGGCCGCTAGCACGGGACTCATCGTCGTCACCATCAACTATCGTTTGAACGTGTTCGGGTTCCTGGCTCTGCCTTCGTTGGATGCCGAAGCGGGCGAACCGTCGTCGGGCAACTATGGACTGATGGATCAGCAGGCGGCGCTGCGATGGGTGAACGCCAACATTCGGGCATTCGGCGGCGATCAAGACAACGTGACGATTCAAGGCGAATCGGCGGGCGGGGTTGATGTGTGCGCGAATCTCGTGTCACCGACAGCGGCCGGGCTCTTTACCAAGGCCATCATGGAGAGCATGTATTGCCCGACGGCCACCCACGACCAAGCGATCCAAACCAGCGCGCCAGTGGCCGCCGCCCTCGGGTGCACAGATGCCCAAACGGCGGCGGCGTGCATGCAGAACAAATCCGCGGCCAATGTCCTGGCTGCCGCCGGGCATTTGTCGATGGCTGGGGAAGCCGGATTCATGCCGAGCCCCAACTTCGGCAGCAGCGTATTGCCTCTTCTGGCGCCTGACGCCCTCAGCGCTGGCCAGTGGAACCGGTCTTCCATCCTCATCGGCTCCAATCATGACGACGCCTCCCCGTTCGTCAGCGCCGCGCTAGATGCGCGAAAGGTTCAATTCCCGATCACAGTACAGGAATATCAGACGCTCGTGAGTGCGCAATATGGCTCCTTCGCGTCCGCTGTCCTGATGGAATATCCGCTGAGTAATTACAGCGATCCCTTTCTTGCATACGCCGATGAAATCACCGACTATTCGGCCTTGGGCTGCCCGGTCACTCCGCTATCGCAAATGTTCGCGGCTGTCGCTCCAACCTTCCGCTACGAATTCGACGATCCAGCCGCGATCGCCCAGGGAGCGAACCCGACGGACAGAACCCTTGGCGCCTACCATGGCGCCGAGCTGCTCTACCTTTTCACCATCGCGTCCGTTTCCGAGACGCCCGCGCAGCAGCAGCTTTCCAAAGAGATGCGGCAGTACTGGACGAACTTCGCAAGAACAGGCAATCCGAATGGAACCGATCTGATCTACTGGCCGCCTTACGATGCCAACGCCCATCAGTTACTCGCGCTCATACCCGCCGGCAACACCGCTGTTGACAACTTTGATGGGGAGCATCATTGTGCTTTCTGGGCGGCTGCTCCCGGCCCGCATTAAGGCCGCGGCCTCTACTTAGACTTGGCCAGCCGCGCCTTGGCTTGTTGGCCCACGATGTCCACCAGATTGCCCATCGCGAGGTTCATGTCCACGAGGTGCAGACCCCACTGCGCCAGCGTTTGGCCGTTGGCGCTCAGGTCTCCCGGAATATCGTCCACGCGCGATCCAGCTTTATCGCCATGCACGGTCACTTCGAGATACGTCGCGTTTTCGTTCGATGTGCATCGCGCTGTGAGCAACCCCGGCAGGCTGACCCAAGGAGTTTGAATCTTTCGCCCGTCTGCGCCCCACGGCTTCAGCGCCGCAGCGCCCGCAATCATGCTGCCGTCGGTGGAAAGATACGCGCGCAATTCCCCGCTTCCGCCGGAAAGCGAAGCGGGATTGGTGCAGGCGGCGGTCAAATTTTCGCCGGCGACTTTACCAAACAGCGTATTCGCTGGAGGCGGCGCGGTGGATCGGAAAGAAGAAAAGCTGATCACGCACCCGGTCTGCGACCCCGACCGGCACAGCGGTACGTGCTCGAAGGCGCCGCCTACATCCTTGCCGCGAGGCACGGCCAGCGTCGCGCCGGCGAGAATCGCGGAAATCATCCGCGATTGCACTGGTTTGCCGTCGATCTCCTCGCGAATGAGCCGCTGAAGAATGAACGATCCCTGGGAATGCGCGATGAGAACGAAGCCGCGGCCTTGATTGTCATGCTCGAGATAATATTTCCACGCATCCAGCACGTCGTCGTATTGCAGCCCGCGATCAAGCGCGCCGCTTCCGCCGCCGAGCAGTTGCCGCAGTCCCGCTAACGTCACCTGCCGGTACATAGGCGCGTAGCGCCGGCATTGCGATCCAAAGCGCGCGAACTGCTGGCGGATGACGTTCAGTTCCGCGGCGTCCGGCGTCATATCGCTGTTCGGAGTTGGGTCGGTGGAAACTGTCGGGTAGACATAGAAACAATCGATCGGAGCGTCCTTGGCGGCTGTCCAGGATTCACGGCTCAGGCTGCCATCGGCGCGAATCACCGTTGTGGTGAGATCGGTATCGCAGGCATCGTGCTGGCTAGGCCGGCACAGCCAGGTTTTGGGATCGGAGTAATCGTTCGGCGCGGCGAGCGCGAGCGTGGCCGCGCATATGGCCAACAGAAATG
>DASQJB010000422.1:0-8042 GCA_035631295.1 Bryobacteraceae bacterium
ACGGACCTCAGCCTTTCCGTGTGCGCCCTGCTGGTAGTTAGTGATGGCGTCCTCGGTGAATAGATCCGCGAAGTCATTCCACAAACCGAATTCGACGTAGTGTCCATAGGCGTACTGCAGGCGCTTGATGGCGCGCACGGACTCGATGCTTTCAATGTGGGCTTGAAGGCGGTCGACTCTTGTTGCAAGGGCAGGCAACGGGTCCGCCCGCTTGGCCTTGGGGAGCGGTTGGGCCGCAGCCAGCACACTCCATCCGCCGATCGCGAAGGCGACGGCAAGGATAGGTTTCGAGGACATCGGAAGGATTCTATCATTTAAATCAGGCGCCGCTAGGATTTCCACAGTGGACTCAGACGGAGAATTCCGCTGAAATAGGAGTTTATCAATCATAAGACCATGCATTCCACCATGAAGACACTCTTTGGGGCTTTCGTCGGGTTGGCGGGCCTGTGCACCTGCGGACTATTGGCCCAGACGCAGCAGAACTCAGGCGCAAGCAACGTCGGAAGCGAGCTGTTTGCGCGCGAGTGCGCCATGTGTCACCAAGCAGGAAACAACGACCGGGCGCCGTCGCTACAAGCCCTACGAGATCTAGCGCCCGAAGCGATTCTGACCGCGTTGACTACTGGCCGGATGGTGGCGCAGGCGCAACGACTCTCTCCTGCCGACCGCGTGGCGGTCGCTGAATTCGCCGCAGGACGCGCCGTAGCGGCGGCAACTGCTACTAGTGGCGGTCAGTGCGACACGGCCATATCCAGGACCAGCTTCGAGGTCTCCTTCAATAAGTCCTCCTGGAATGGATGGGGCGGCGCGCTTGGGAGCGCCCGCTACGCCAAGGACGCCGGCATCACCGCAGCGGACGTCCCACGTCTGAAACTGGCCTGGGCCTTCGGTTTCCCGCGTGCTCTGTCAGCGCGCACTCAGCCGACCGTCATCGGCGATTGGCTATTTACCGCGAGCGATACCGGCGACGTTTTCGCTTTAGATGCGAAGACCGGATGCACTCGCTGGACCTACACCGCCAAAGCAGGCGTACGTGGCGCGCTGAGCGTTGCTTTATTAGGCTCAGGCAAGTACGGTGTTTTCTTCGGCGACGGACAAGCGAACGCCTATGGCCTGGACGCTCAGACCGGCCGGCAAATATGGATGCTCAAGGTGGACACGCATCCGAACGCCGTCATCACGGGCGCCCCGTCCGTATATGACGGGCGTCTCTACGTTCCGACTTCGGGAGTCGGCGAGGAATCGCGTGGGCAAGATCCCAACTACGCCTGCTGCTCTTTCCGCGGCAGCGTTTCGGCGATCGACATTCGTAATGGGGAACTTCTCTGGAAGAGTTATGCGATCCAGGTCGAGAAGCGCCCGCGCGGCAAGAGCAGCAAGGGAGTTGAGTTACTGGGCCCGGCCGGAGCGGGCATCTGGAGTTCGCCCACAATTGACGCAGCGCGCGGAGTTTTGTATGTGGGGACGGGAAACGGTTACGCGGGTCCGGAGCAGAATACCATGAACGCGATTATCGCCATGGACCTGAAGACCGGCGCCCACAAATGGGTGCGGCAAACCATCCCCAACGACATCTGGCTGATGCAGTGCCAGAGTCAAGCCGGGGGCAAGGCCAAACAGGTCAACCCCAATTGTCCCGATGAGGAAGGTCCCGATTTCGACTTTGCGTCCTCGCCGCTTCTCACCAAGACTGCGTCCGGCCGCGAGTTGCTGGTGGTTCCGCAAAAGTCCGGCGTGCTGTGGGCTTTGGATCCTGACAAACAGGGAGCGGTGGTCTGGCAGTATCGTTACGGGCGCGGCAGCGGCTTGGGAGGTCAGTGGGGCGCGGCTGCCGATGGCGTGAACGCTTACATCGGCACGGGCGATGCTTTGTCTCTCCAGCCGGGCGGCATGCATGCTGTGAACCTCGAGACGGGGGAGCGAACCTGGTTCGTGCCGCCGCCGCAGAAGCTATGCAGCGCAGCTGACCGGCGCTGCTCGGCTTCTCAGAGCGGCGCTATTACTGCGGTTCCGGGCGTGGTCTTCTCGGCGGGCGGTGACGGCGGCCTGCGGGCATATGCGGTGAAGGACGGCGCCATCGTGTGGAGCTTCGATACCAACCGGCCGTTTCAAACTGTGAATGGCGTGCCTGCAAACGGAGGAACCATGGACGCCTCCGGCGCCGTCGCTGTGGGAGGGATGCTGTTCGTCAATTCCGGCTATAACAGCTTCGTCGGCCGAGCGGGCAATGTCCTGCTAGCGTTCCGTGTGGAATAAAGCTCGAAAGGGAGATAGAGCCAGCGCAAAATCGCCCGACGCCGCCAAGCACTCGCAAATAACGGAATAAACGCCCTCTCTCGCCAACTTACATATTTGCCCGTAATCCGGGCTGGACCGCTACTTTTTCGACGTTAGCAACGCGAGCACGGCGAAGTGGTTTCCCTTTGTTGCCCAGCCGACAGGGGTTGCCCAGGGTTCGGCGTCGCGTTCCACAGGATCGGCGCCGCGATCAAGGAAGAGCTTTACCAGATCGGCAAGTCCCCAGCGACAGGCCCAACCGAGCGGAGTGCTCTTGAGCAAGTTGTCGCGGACGTCGAGGCGTCCGCCGGCATCAAGCACCGCGGTTGCGAAGCCGATGGCGTCGCCGGTGCTGTCGCGACCCTCGCGGTTGCGGTCCCGCCCGTACATGCCGGCGATGTCATGTAAGATCGTTCGACCGAAGTAGAGGCTCACATCCGGATTGCAGTGCTGCAGCACAAGCTTGAAGCATTCGAGCGAGCGCAATAGAGGATGCCAGAGCATCCACCACCAGCGAGGATCGTCACGAGGCAAATTGAAAAGTGGGAGGGCCAAACGCACCATTTCCGGATGGCCGCCCGCGCCGCCGCTCCAGAGCAACAGCTCGCCGAGGGTTTCCTGTGGACCGATGAAGCCTGGAGGAAGTTTGCCGGCGGCTTGGTCGGCGATCAGTTTCTTTGCTTTCCCAATATCGCCCCCGATTCCGACCGACACAGGATGAGCGATCGCACCGTATCGTTCAAGCAGTTCGATCATCGCTGTGTTGCGGCTCTCGTAAGCCCAAGAGATCGGCGTCTTGCTGATGTGAGGTTTCGGGTTCGGGTCTGCGCCGCGCTTGAGCAGAGTCTCCGCGATCGCCAGCCTACCCCAGTGGGCGCACTCGTCGAGCGGACCTCCCCAGCCTTCGCGATCGGCGCCTTCGATGGGAGCGCGTTCGTCAGGATGGAAACCAAAGTCGAGAAGAAGTTCGGCCATATCGAGGCGGTCGTTTAGGGCAGCGATCTCGAGCAGGCCGCCGTATGCGCAATCGCGCTGCATTGTCGGTGGATTCGCAAGCTTACCTTCGGCGTGTCTGGCGCGGAGCCACTCAACTTCGCCTAGTGCGACGGCGGCGCGCGGCGTCAGCTCAGCGCCGTGCTCACGAAGCCATACCGTCATTTTGCGGGCTTTTTCGAGTGAGAAGTACGGCGCGCATCCCGCGGCCATGTCGAGCGGTGCGCGGTCTCCCCTGAGTGAGTTCACGTCACAGCCGTGATCGAGCAGCCACGCGGCGAGGCGCTCGAAACACTTGCAGGCAGCCGCATGAAGCCGCCAGGGGTACGCTTCGATCAGAGACGGGTCGGCTTCGAGTATGCGGAGGATGGCGTCTTCGTCGTTCCGGTCGAATGCCCTCATCAGTTGTTCGCGGGCAGCGGACTTAGGGTCGGGTTGAGGTTTAGCCTTGCGGCGGTTTTCTTCCTCCTCAATGATCGTGACGATTTCGTCGTAACTGCGATCCCGCGCGATGACGAGAGCCGTGGTGGCGGCGCGATGTGGCCAGACGCCTTTGCGTGCGTCGGCTCCGCGCTGCATCAGCAGGCGGACCATTTCGGGCAAACGAGCGTACACGGCGTAATGGAGGACCTGATGCTCGTTTTCGTACGCCATGTCGGTGCGTACAAGGTCGGGTCGCGCATCGAGAATTTGGCGCACACGATCGGCGTCGTTGGCTCGTGTCGCCACGGCAAGCTGGTCGACCGTGAAGGTTTCGGCCGGTGTCATAGACCTACCTAACTCTACCGGATGCTGTAGTCAGCCCATTCGACGATCTTGCCGTCTTTTACGAGGAAAACGCCTGTCAAATGATAGGCGACGTTCCCTTCGGCGCGAGTGAAGGCATCGATCCGTTCATTCACCACCACCGAACCTCGAACCCAGCTATCGAGGATCTTAAACTCGACGGAAGTGGAGCGCTCCACGTAGGCGCGGATGCGCGCGAGCGCTTCGGCTCCCTTGAGCGCCGGAGCGGTGTCCGTAATGCGATAGACAACGTCCGGCGAGAGGAACGCGGTGATCTTCGCCATGTCGCGTGTGGCGAAGCTTTCGCAAAATTGGGCTACCAGGTCCAGGTTGGCCCTTTCCGCCGCGGTTGGCTCGGCCGCCTTCACAGCTAGCGGCGTCAGGGTGAAAACGCTGATAAGAGTACAGCACAACAAGTTGCGACTCATAAAGTCCCTTTGTAGTGGAGCATTTTACGTCCCCCTTACGCGTCCGGCATGGCGCCGGCTCCTTGGCGCAATCCCTCCAGAATACTGCTCTGGATTGGTGTCATACTTGACAAACGATAACTTGATCAAGCATACATGGCTTGGATGTTGGCTCGTGCGTTGTTGATCCCGATTCGGGATAATCCCGGTCCTTAGGAAAAGGACTATGCGTAAGACCATCGTTGCTGCGGTTCTCACAAGCGCCGGAGTGTGCCTCGCGCAACCGCCCGGCATCACTCGCGAAATGATTGAACGAGCGTTGCCTCTCGAAGGCGCGCCGCTGGCGGCGCCTGGACCGTACAAGGTCACGTCCGAAAAGGCTTTCAGCTCGCCCGGCCATCTCGTTTTTCGTCCGGAGATGCTGGACGCGTTTCCGAAGAAGGATGCGTTGCCGGTGATGGTATGGGGCCACGGCGGCTGTGGGATCGACAGCACGCGGTACTCAGGCTTTCTGACCACGATCGCCTCGCTCGGCTTTCTGGTAATGGGCACGGTCCGCCAGAAAGGCGCGCCGCAACGGCAGGCGACCGCCGAGGACCTGCGCGCCGCGATCGAGTGGGCCGGGAAAGAAAATGCGCGAACCGGCTCGCACTCAAAGGCAAGATCGCCCTGGACAAAGTCGCTGTCATGGGCCAGTCATGCGGAGGATTTCTCTCGATCGCGCTTGGCGCCGATCCCCGCGTCAAGGCGATCGGCGTGTTTAATACGGGCGTGCAGAAAGCGCCGTCGCCGTTCCCCACCGCAGACGACCTGCAGAAATTACACGGGCCCGTGCTCCTTATAAATGGCCACGAACCCGACTTCATGATGGCGACCTCAGCCGCGACATTCGACCTGATCTATCGCGTCCCGGCGTTTTACGGCGCGCGGCACAACACTGGCCACACCGCGACCGTCTTTCATCCCGGCGGTGGCGAATTCGCCAATGTCGCGTCAAATTGGCTCCTGTGGACATTCAAAGGCGACAAAAAAGCGGGCGCGATGTTCGTGGGCAAGAACTGCAGCCTTTGCACGGATTCGAACTGGGATGCGCGATCGAAGGGGATCAAGGAATGAGATCGCATATCGTTCTCGCCATAGTCCTTGGTTGCGCGGCGTCTGTTGTCTCCGCGCAGAGTCCTTCGTCTTCATTTCCTCGCGGCAGCAGCATGCAGAGCTGGCAGAATCCCGGAATAAAAAACGCGCTCGCAAAGTGCAAGAATCCGCCTCAGCCATTCTCGATTCCCGGAGCCGGCCAGTCGGCGAGCGCGAACGCCGCGCCGCCGGATCCGGTTCTCCCAGCCACGGCCCCCATTCCCGGCATTCTGGCGGCAGGGCAGTCGTGGAAGGTCGTCTGGTCGTGGGAGGGCAATAACGTTGACGGGCCCATTGCCAGCGACAATGGCACAGTGTTGTTCGCGAACAACGACGCGAGCAACGTTATGCAGCTCGACCCATCGACGGGTCTCGCCAAGGTCGCCTTCCGCGACACGAACACCGGCGGTGCGGTCTCGCGCAGCAAGAACGGTGCGCTGTTCGTCGCGGAGCGCGGGCTCGGCTCAGCCATCGAGCAGTTGGAGCCTCAGCGGAAGATGCTGGCGAATTCGTTCCATGGCGAGCCGTTCGAATGCATCGGCGGCGTAGTGAACGATTTGTCGGCTGATGCGCGCGGCGGCGTGTACTTCTCGGTTACCGGCGCCACGGGCAGCGGAGTATTTTACGCCGATCCGAAAGGCGTGGTCTCGCAGTATGGGAAGGATGTTCCGCTCGCCAACGGCATCATCCTGAGCCCCGACGAAAAGACGCTCTACGTCACGAACGGCGCAGTGGTCTTTGCGTTCGACGTGAAGCCTGAGGGCTCGCTGACCAATCAGCGCGAGTTCGGCAAACTGCGGGGCGGTGAGGGCGGCGACGGTTCAGCAGTCGATCAGCAGGGCCGCGTCTATGTTGCGACGGGCAAATCGGTGGATGTCTTCGCGCCAGACGGAAAGTTCGTCGGCAGCATCCCAGGCCCGCAGGGCCTTCACGGCACGTTCTTCGGCGGCCGCGACAAGAAGACGCTCTTCAGAATCGTGTTTTATGGCGGATGGGGAACGCCGAGCGCGCGAAACCGTATCATCGCAATTCCGACGATCGCGCAAGGTTATACCGGGCGAGCGAAGTAGTTCCACACCCTGCGATCAGTGGACCGAGCAAGGCCCGCCGTTGGGCGTTGGCGCGCTTCCGATCAATTTCTGAGTGTCCGACGATTCAGGGCGCACGAATTCATAACACGAAGGGATCCCGTTTTCAGCGGCTGGGGCAAGAGTTGTCTCGCCTTTTCCGATGAATCAAACGTTTAAAATCTCGAAGCACCGTTCAAGGCTCTTCACCGGATCATTACCCATGGCAGGCCGCCACTCGTGGGCCACAAATCCGGTGTATCCGAGATCGGCGATCGCGTTCGCGATGAACCGGAAGTTGAGTTCTTGTTTGTCGTCGATTTCCAAACGGCTGGGCACCCCGGCGACGTGAATGTGGCAGATGTGGTCAAAGTTATCGCGCAACGTCCGGGTTACGTCGCCATCGGCGATCTGAGCGTGGTAAATGTCATACAGGATTTTCACGCGGGGTGAATTGACGCGCTTGACCACATCAAGACCCCATGACATATGATCGAAGATCTGATCGGTGCGCTGGTCTGCAGCGACCTTGGAGTTCGTAATTTCCATGCAAACAGTGACGCCCTTTTGTTCGGCATAGCCCTTCACGCGGTTCAGTATTGCGACGGCGTTATCGCCGCCTTCTTCCCTAGACATGCCCCGCCGTTCGCCGGGAATCGCAATCAGGACAGAGCATCCAACGCGTGCGCACGTGTCGATCCCGGCATGAGTGGCCTCTTCAATCTGGCTGTGGATTTCCTTGCGGATCAATCCATTTTGGAAGCTGGTTCCCGTACCTGTCATCATGGCGGGCGCCAAGCCATTTTGTGTCAGGATCGGCGCCTGCTGGGCGGTGGGCAGATCTACACCCTTGAAACCAATGCGCGCCAGAATCTTGCACCGCTCCTCGTACGAGAGCGTCGAGCCTGTCCAAACAGAAGCCATGACGCTTTGCTTGATCCGCGAACGAGGGGTTGTGGGAGTTTGGGCGGATAGTTGACCGGCAATCCCCGTAACCA
This sequence comes from Bryobacteraceae bacterium, assembly GCA_035631295.1. Lineage (GTDB taxonomy): Bacteria > Acidobacteriota > Terriglobia > Bryobacterales > Bryobacteraceae > Palsa-187. Next base: position 7,666 of record DASQJB010000422.1, read on the forward strand.
GGGGCGCAGCCACGCCCTTTAAGAATGTTCTTCGTTCCATCGGCGCCAATATACCATGCCAGTATGGTAGCCGGGAGGCTGCCGATCGTTTCATGCGGAGGCGGTCACCGGCGTCCAAGGAACTTGAGCGCACGGAGTCAAGCTGCGGTTTTGGCAAAATCGATCCGAAGGCGTCAACGGCAAAAAGAGGGCGCGGGGCAACACGCAGAAGGAACCTGCGGTTGCTCGGCGTGTGGGTCGCCGAAATATTCGGCAAAGACCCGGCAGCGCTTTAAGCCCGCTTCCGTTTCGCCGAATTCCTAGTCAGAGCTCGAATCTATGTGGCGGAGTGAGGAAGGTAGGCCTTCGCCGGCTCCTGGTACGATGGGGGTTGTCTC
>DASQJB010000423.1:0-2785 GCA_035631295.1 Bryobacteraceae bacterium
AGTGTCGCCCGGATATCCCCTTTGTCCACGCGAAAAACCAGGGCCTGCTGCTTTCCGTCCTCCCCCGTGTAGCCCACCATCAAGAAATGTTTGCGCTGCTTGCTCAGAAGGAGAAGCGGGGAAATCACCACCGCGAGAGGCAGCCGCCGGTCCACCTGTTGGCCATATTCGATCAGATTTATCTGACCATATTCCACTCTGAGCTGGACTTTTTTCGAATAGAACGCGAAATATTGATCGTCATCCACCTGGATCAAGCCGAAGGTTCCAGGACGCATCGCCTCGCCGGCGGTCCCTCCGATGCACTCGACTTTGCTTTGCGCGAGAGCGGCTGTGGAAACCGCAATCGCGGCTATAGCGACCGGAATTGCCCGCATAGAAGAATAGTCGCCGGCACGCGCGGAAATTCTCAGCCTGATAAACTCGAAGCTTGTCTCCGAAAGAATTCGCTTTCGAAATGGCCGCCTCCAGCGTCCGCTTCGGCGCCGGCGTGACGCGCGAAATCGGAATGGATCTAGCCGAATTCGGGTCGCGCAATGTGCTGCTGATCACTGACCCGATCGTCTCCAAGCTCCCGCCGGTTCAGGCTGCGCTCGAATCGCTGGAAGCCAATCGCATCCGATTCACGGTCTACGATCGGGTCCGCGTCGAGCCTACCGACGATTCCTTTCAGGACGCCATCGCTTTCGCCCGCCAGGATTCCTATGACGCGCTGGTGGCCGTCGGCGGCGGCTCCACCATCGACACGGCCAAGGCCGTGAATTTATACGTCACCTATCCGCCCGTCGATTTTCTCGACTACGTAAATCCGCCCATAGGGAAGGGAATTCCGGTCCCGGGCCCGTTGAAGCCGCTTCTGGCGGTTCCCACCACGGCGGGAACCGGCAGCGAAACCACCGGCGTCAGCATTTTCGATTTGAGCCGGATGCACGCCAAAACCGGAATCGCGAGCCGCCGGCTAAAGCCCACTCTGGGCTACCTGGACCCCGACAACACCCGCACCTTGCCTTCGCAGGCCGCCGCTTCCAGCGGGCTGGACATTCTTAGCCACGCCGTCGAATCCTACACTGCTCTGCCGTTCCACGAAAGACCCCGGCCCGAGCGCCCAGCTCTGCGGCCCGCTTATCAAGGATCGAATCCCATCAGCGACGTGTGGTCGATGCAAGCCCTGCGGATGGTGGCGAAATACATCGTGCGGGCGGTAGAGGATCCTTCCGACGACGAGGCGCGCGCCAACATGCTGCTGGCCGCCTCCTATGCGGGCGTAGGATTCGGAAATGCCGGCGTCCATCTTCCCCATGGCATGTCGTATCCGGTATCGGGTCACGTGAAGAGCTATCGCGCGCCCGGTTATCCCGCGGATCATCCTTTGGTCCCGCACGGATTCTCCGTGATTCTGAACGCGCCGCCTGTCTTCCGCTTCACGGCGAGCGCGAATCCCGCGCGCCACCTGGAGGCCGCGGAAGCGTTGGGCGCGAACGTCGCCTCCGCCCGCGCGGAAGACGCCGGCAAGGTTCTCTCGGAGCGCATCGCGTGGTTCATGCAGCGCCTCAAGACGCCCAATGGCCTTCGCGAGATCGGCTATGGTTCCTCGGATATTCCCGCGCTGGTGGAAGGAACGCTGCCACAACACCGCGTCACCAAGCTGTCTCCCCGGCCGGCTGGCGCGGACGAGCTGAGCCGGTTATTTGAAGAAGCAATGGTCGCCTGGTGAGCGGCAAGATCGCGGTGGTCACCGGCGCCGGAAGCGGCATCGGGCGCGCCGTCGCTCTCGCGCTTCAGGCTGATGGATATTCTGTCGTGCTCGGCGGGCGGCGGGCAAAGGAACTGGACAAGACCGCCGCCATGGCCAGTTCTTCGGGCGGGAGAATGCTTGCAGTTCCGACGGATGTGACCCAGACCGAGTCCGTCCACGCTCTCTTCGGCGCGGTTCGCGAATCCTTCGGCCGGCTAGACCTTCTTTTCAACAACGCCGGCATCGGCGCGCCCGCCGTCCCCATGGAAGACCAGACCTTTGAGCAATGGAACGCGGTCGTGGCCGTCAACCTGACCGGCCCCTTTCTCTGCGCGCAGGAAGCGATCCGCATCATGAAGGACCAGAATCCGCGCGGCGGGCGCATTATCAATAACGGATCGATTTCGGCCCATTCGCCGCGGCCCAACTCCGCTCCGTACACCGCCACGAAACACGCCATCACCGGCCTGACCAAATGCATCTCTCTCGACGGCCGCAAGCACGATATCGCCTGCGGCCAGATCGATATCGGCAACGCCGCGACGGAGCTTACCGAGCGCATGGCGACGGGCGTTCCGCAAGCCAATGGATCGATCGCCGTTGAGCCGCGCATGGACGTGGCGCACGTAGCCCGCGCCGTGCTTTATATGGCGAATTTGCCGCTGGATGCAAACGTCCAATTCATGACCGTGATGGCCACGAAGATGCCGTTCGTTGGTCGCGGTTAGCTCTCGCTCTTAGGTTTCGAGGAATCGCCGTCCAATCCCAGCGGCTTAGGCGGAACCGCCTTCAGGATCTCCTCACGCTTCCGGAGTTGTCGGCGCGCCGCGATTCGCGCCGCGAATAAAGCCGCGATGGTGAACAGAATCAGTGGGCTGAGCCGCCGCGTGTCCGCCGGCTGCGTCAGCTCATAGATGCCCAGCGCCAACGCGACGATCGCGCCAATTGGAGCCGTGATTTCGCGTAATTGCACAGCCGCCTCCTGGCCTCGATTCTACAACTGCACGTCCTAGGGAAGCGCGTACGTCACGCCCGTGACGAACGTGAACG
>DASQJB010000424.1:0-8047 GCA_035631295.1 Bryobacteraceae bacterium
GTTCAGGTGGTTCGGGAGTCGCTTCGGATTCCCTTGCCGGTCGAGGATTTAAGCGCTTGCTTAGACCCCGAACAGCAGGCTCACGACCGCGCCGTCGAGGAGGCAGGACGGCCACTCGATCTCGAGAGAGGTCCATTGATCAGGGCGCGTGTTTTGCGGTTGAATTCCGCGGATCACGTGCTGCTACTGACGCTGCACCACATCATTTTCGATCAATGGTCGCGGGGCATCCTAGTCCGTGAGCTCTCGGTCCTGTACGGCGCCTTTCACGCGGGCACGCCGTCGCCTCTGCCGGAACTGCGGCTCCAATATGCTGACTATGCAGTCTGGCACCGCCAGCATCTGCAGGGAAACATTCTGGAGAAGCATCTCGCTTACTGGAAGCAACACTTGGCGAACGCTCCTGCCGAGCTGACCTTACCCACCGATCGGCCGCGGCCGACGGCGCCAACTTCTCGCGGCGCCCGAGGATCATTCCATTTCTCTCAGACTTTAACGGAACGGCTGACGCAGTTGTCCCGGCAGCGAGGCACCACGCTATTCATGACGTTGCTGGCCGGCTTTTACGCTGTGCTTTCACGGTACAGCGGCCAGGACGATGTAGTCGTCGGCACGTCGATCGCAGGACGCAACCGCACCGAAACTGAAGGCATCATAGGTTTCTTTGCAAACACTCTGGCCTTGCGGCTGGATCTCTCAGGTGACCCGGCGTTTGAAGAGTTGATCCAGCGAACGAAGAAGATGACGCTGGATGCATACCAGCATCAGGAAATGCCGTTCGAGAATCTGGTCGAGGAACTGAATCCCGAACGTAGTCTCAGTCGTAACCCCTTGTTTCAAGCTCTGTTCTCTCTTGGCAACGTTCCGCAATACGCGTTTGAGCTGCCCGGACTGGAACTGCGGTGGGCGGGCGTCCGCAATCCCGAAGCCACATCCAAGTTTGACATCTCGGTATTGATGCACCAGCAGCCGGATCATCTTGCCGGCCGGATAGAGTACAACACCGACGTCTTTGATGAGGACAGGATTGGACGCATGATAGGGCACTATCAAGTGCTGCTGGAAGCGGTGGTGAACAATCCGGAACTGCGCCTGTCCGAACTGCCACTGCTGACGCCTGAGGAAAAGCAGCGGCTCCTGGTGGAGTTTAACGATAATGCTCGATATTATCCGCCGATGTGTGTGCACGAGCTGTTTGCCGCGCAGGCACAGCGTCGTCCGCAGGCGGTAGCCGTGGTTTTTCAGGATCAGCGGCTTTCGTATGGGGAGTTGGAGGCCCGCTCCAGCCGCCTGGCCGCGCACCTGCGCAGACTGGGCGTGGGACCGGGTGTGCCGGTGGGACTGTGCGTGGAGCGGTCGCTGGAGACCATAGTGGGACTGCTGGGGATTCTCAAAGCGGGCGGGGCCTATGTGCCCTTGGATCCGGCCTACCCTAGCGAACGTCTGAAGTTCCTCATCGACAATGCGGAGACCCGCATTATCCTGACCAAGACGCCCTTATCGGGCTGCTTGCCCGAGCGAGGGACGCGGCTCGTGTTTTTGGATCGAACCGAGCACTGGGGGACTGGGAAGGCAGTTCCAGCGCCTGGGCGAGTGACGCTGGACGACCTGGCTTACCTGATGTACACGTCCGGTTCCAGCGGAGAACCCAAGGCGGTGGAGATTCGCCATCGGGGCATTGTCCGGCTTCTGTTCGGGGTAGACTATGCGCGGTTTGGAGAAAGCGAAGTGTTCCTCCACATGTCTCCCCTTTCCTTCGATGCTTCCACACTCGAGATTTGGGGGGCGCTGTTGCACGGGGCCCGGTTGGTGCTGTTCCCGGGCACGGCGCCCACAATCGAGGAGCTGGAGGCAGTGCTGTCGCAGGAAGGCGTGACCACGCTGTGGCTCACCAGCTCGTTGTTCAACGTGGTGATCGACATGGCGCCTGGGATTCTGACTTCGGTGCGACAGCTGCTGGTTGGTGGCGAGGCGCTCTCAGTCCCGCACGTTCAGCGGGCGCTGGAACTGCTGCCGGACACGCAATTGATCAATGGCTATGGCCCCACCGAGAGCACCACTTTCACGACTTGCTACCGCATTCCGCGTGATCTGGATGCCCAACGAGTGGCGTCGATTCTACTGGGGCGTCCGATCGCAAACACGCGTGTCTATGTTCTCGACCGGCAGCGCCAGTTGGCGCCGGTGGGAGTGCCCGGGGAACTGTGCATCGGCGGCGACGGGCTGGCGCGCGGCTACCTGAAGCAACCGGAGTTGACGGCGCAAAAGTTTATCCCCAATCCGTTTTCGCCGGATCCGGGAGACCGCCTCTACGCGACCGGCGATCTGGCCCGCTATCGGGCGGATGGCCATCTCGAGTTTCTCGGGCGGATCGATGACCAAGTGAAGCTTCGCGGGTTCCGCATCGAGCTGGGCGAGATCGAAACCATGCTGGGACAACAGCCAGGTGTGAAAGCCTGCGTGGTGGTGGCCCGCGAGGATACGTTTGGCAACAAGCAGCTGGCCGCTTATGTGGTGCCTCGCGAAGATGGCGCCGCGACTCCCGCCAAACTGCGCCAATGCTTGCAGGCCAAACTGCCCCATTACATGGTCCCTTCCGCCTTAGTTCTGATCTCCGCGCTCCCGCTTACCCCCAACGGCAAGGTGGATCGGAAAGCGCTGCCGGCGCCGGAGCACTGGCAATCGGAATTCAAAGACGGCCACGCTCTGCCTCGCACTCCACTCGAGGCGAGGTTGGTTTCCATCTGGTCCGAGGTGCTAGGGAATCCCAGAGTTGGTGTTCACGATGACTTTTTCGAACTCGGTGGAGACTCGCTGTTGGCAGTCCGTTTGTGTGGCCGGATGGAACGGGCTTTGAACCTGAAGCTGCCCTTGCATCTGATGTTCACTGCGCGCACAATCGAGGCAATCGCAGCGAGTATTGTGGGCTCCAACCAGAATTGGGCTCCGGCGAGGAACTCGATCATACCTTGCCGAATCACCGGAACCAAGCCTCCGGTCTTCGCGGCCCCGCCTGACGTGGGGTTAGAAGTGCTGCTGGTGTTCAGAAACCTAACGCGCCGCCTGGAACCAGATCAGCCCATGTACGCCTTCGCAAAGCTCGACCGCGATCGGGAGTGGACCAGTCTCGAAGAACTGGCCGCGAACTATGTTAAGGACCTGAGAGAATTCCAACCACAAGGCCCGTACCATCTGATCGGATGGTCGTTCGGAGGAATGATCGTATTTGAAATGGCCTGCCAACTCAGAGTCCAGAATCAGGCCGTCGGATTGTTAGGCTTATTGGATTCCGGCAACCTAGCTTTGTTACGTGGGCGAACTCGTTGGCGACGATTTCACCGCGCGCTTAGACGCCTCGTCCATGCGGACTTAAAGAAGCGAAGAACGCTGGCTCCGTAGAATGGCCACGGCGGCTTGTAGAGCTCTTGAACCAATACCTTATCGACACGGCATGGCGTGAGATCTACCGGTTGTATCAGGTCTTGCTCAAGAAGAGTTCGCCATCCCTTCGCACTTTGCTCCTCCGCATGGCGCCTTCCAGTTTGAAGCGCGCGCACGGCAAGCGCGCGTATCGCGCCCTGGGGGAGCATTACACGCCGAAAGTGTATCCAGGCAAGATCGTGTTTTTTGAGTCGGAGGCAAAATCCAGCGTTAATGCGTTGAAAAGTTTCGGCTTTGCTCACGAGGTGGAAGTAATCCGCGTACTAGGTAACCACCTCACGAAGCTCGACGAACCCCAGGTGGGTGCGCTGGCAGCGGAAATAACAAAAGCCTTCGCCCGATGTTCAGCCCATCTGATCCAAGAGGCGACGCCGCAGGATTCCGACGATGTGCTTTCGCTTCCCAGCCCAATGCACTCAACTATCGTCACTTCCAATACAACTTTTTTGGGCTAGGAGAACATCCGATCAGGAGTACGACGGCCAGCAACGAACGGGCATAGCAGGTCGAGCAGCGGCCCCGCCGGAGCGCCCATATCCACCGGCGCCAGTCATGTCTCCGCCGATGCCGCAAAAGGCATCGAAGTAACAGACCTTCATGGGATCAATTGAGGGAGCACTTCAGCCGCCGGAGCGCGCAAAGAATAATCGACTGATCCGGAGACGGGCGTTTCGGCGATGTTGATTTCCACCACCTTCGCGCCCGCGGACTTCGCCAAATTCACAAGGCCCGCGGCTGGGTAGACGACAGCCGAAGTTCCCACCACCAGCAGAACGTCCGCCTCCATCGCAGCCCGCTGCGCACTTGTCCACACTTGCTCCGGCAAAGCTTCGCCGAACCAGACCACACCCGGACGCTCCAAGCCTCCGCAAGAGCAGAGCGGAGGAATGGCGCCGAGCGGCGTGCGGAAATCCGTGCGCTCGGCGCCGCAGACGGTGCACCGAATCGTCCAGATGTCGCCATGAACTTTCAAAACATTGCGGCTCCCCGCGCGCTCATGCAGTCCATCTACGTTTTGGGTTATGAGCGTAAATTCACTCGCGCCTTGCTCGATCTCCGCCAGAGCGCGGTGGCCGGCATTCGGTTCGACCCCGGCGATCACTTCGCGCCGCCAGTTGTACCATTCCCAGATCAGTTTCGGGTCGCGGGCGAACGCGCCCGGAGTCGCCAGGTTTTCGGCTTTATAACGGCGCCACAAGCCGCCGGCGCCGCGGAAAGTGGGAATTCCGCTTTCAGCCGAGATTCCGGCGCCGGTGAGCGCAGCGATCCGCGGAGCCGAACTCAGCAGATCACGGACGGCCTGAAGGCTCACTTCCAGGTCTCGAAGAGCTTTCCAATCGGCGCCGAAAATCCAGGCAGTAGCGTGGGATGAGCCGTGAGGATCCGGGGCTTTTCTCCTTTGGTGTAGACGTGGATTTGCATCAGTTCAGTCTCGAAGAGCTAAACAGTTAAGACGCCCGCCTTAAAGTACTGCTGAAGCTTTCGCGGTCATGCCGCCGAACGCATTCGTCGGCGAAACAATCTCCACAATTAGCTTCGGGCCAAAAGGCTGACTGCCTCGACGCACAATTAAGGAGAACTGATCGCGTCCAACCAGGGCGATGTCTGGGCGCCGCCGCGTGTCTTCCGTTAGACGAAAATACTCCTCCGCGACTACACATCCTTGCTCGGGATGTTCGTCGAGATGTTTCCTCAGCAGCGTCGTAGTTGTATCGCGGACAAAGTTGCGGATCATTACTGGGCCAGGTTCTTCGACCAGCTCTCCCCCATCAAGCTCGCGCCAGATGCACTCGTCTTCCGGAAGCCGTTCGAATTCCTCCACCCTCATCAGAGTCTTCGTGCCCATATCTGAATTCTTCATACTCAAGAGTGCAAATTATTTTATAGTAGGCACATGACCAAGCGCGCATTGCTGTGCGCCGTGTTGGCGGCATGGTCCGGGCTGACTGCGCGAGCCGCGGAACCTATCCGCGTGATGCTCCTGGATGGGGAAAGCGCCGGGCCATACCATGCCTGGCGGCTGACCACGCCCGTGCTCAAGAAAGAATTGGAAGAGACCGGGCTGTTTCAAGTCGATGTCGTGACCGCGCCGGGGAGCGCAGCAAACATCGGCGATTTCAAGCCCGATTTCGCGTACTACCAAGCCGTGGTCTTCAATTACGACGCTCCGGACTGGCCGCCGAATCTGCGATCCTCCTTTGAGCAGTACATGAGAAACGGCGGAGGCATGGTTGCCGTGCACGCGGCCGACAATGCGTTCCCGGGATGGAGCGCGTTCAACGAGATGATTGGCGTGGGTGGATGGCGCAGCCGCACGGACGCAGCAGGCCCTCATTGGTTCTATCGGGACAGTGCGTTAGCCTCAGATGCTTCTCCAGGAGCGGCAGGCTCGCACGGCGCACGCCTGCCCTTCCAGGTGACGATCCGGAACGCCGAGCACCCGATCACCAAAGGATTGCCGACCGTGTGGATGCACGCGGGCGACGAGTTGTACGCGAATCTTCGCGGTCCGGGCGCGAACATGACAGTTCTCGCTACGGCTTACTCCGATCCGGACAATCGCGGTTCGGGCCGCGACGAGCCAATGCTGATGGTGCTGAGCTACGGAAAGGGGCGGATTTTTCACACCACTCTGGGACATGACATTCCGGCTCTGAGCTGCGCCGGTTTCATTGCGACTTTTCAACGCGGAACGGAATGGGCGGCGACGGGGCACGTGACGCAGCCAATCCCAGCCTCATTCCCGACAGCCAACACTGTGAGTTATCGAGTAGACATCGCCTCGATGGATCCGGCATTCAAGAACGGCCCGAAGTAGGGCGGCTCAGGACTTCGCTTTCACAATCGCGCTCACCAGCCCTTCCACGGTGTGCGGATCGGCCTCGGCGTCCACCTCCAAACCGCGCTCGCGAATGGTCTGCGATGTAATCGGGCCAATCGACGCTATCTTGATTCCTTGCAAAGCGCCCGGCTCGGCGGCCCCTTCGAGATTCTTCACCGTCGAGGAGCTGGTGAAAGAAATCCAATCCGGCTTGCGCGCCAGGACGTCTGCGGCATGCTCGGCCAAATCCGCGGGAGCGGCCGTGCGGTACGCCTCCACGACGTCCACATGGGCGCCGCGCCGCGTAAGCTCAGCAGGAATCAGATCGCGTGCAACGGCGGCCCGCGGAATCAGGATGCGCCGGCCGGCCAAATGCTCCTCCGTGAAAGCCGTTACAAGGCTTTCGGCGACGTATTCCTCCGGCATCAAATCCACCTTGAGATGAAGAGCCTCGATCGCGGCGCGCGTGACGGGTCCGATGGCGCAGAGCTTGGCGCTTATAGCCCGCAGGTCGCGCCGCGACGCATCAAGATGTTCCAGAAAATACTTCACGCCGTTGACGCTGGTGAAGATGATCCAATCGTAGGTTCGCAAGCGTGCTATTGACTGGTCGAGCGGCTCGGGATCCTCGGACGGCCGGATCTCGATCGCGGGCAGCAGAACGACCTCCGCGCCAAGCTCCTCCAGCGGCCCCGCTAGCTCGGCCGCTTGGCGCGGGTCACGCGTCACAACAATGCGCTTTCCGAACAGAGGCAAGTTCTCGAACCAGTTGAAACGGTCACGCAGCGCGACCACCTCGCCGATCACGATCGTCGCCGGCGGCTTCAGTTCCTTCTCGGCGATCAAGTCCGGCAGGGTCGCGAGCGTTCCCACCAGGGTCTGCTGGTCCGGCCGCGTGGCCCAGCGCACGGCCATGGCGGGGGTTTCCGCGGACCGCCCGCGAGCGATCAACTCGCGCGCGATGGCGGCGAAGTTCACCAGCCCCATGAACAACACGATCGTTTCCGTCGCGCCGACCTTGGCCCAGTCGATGGCGTCCACGCGATGGCCGGTGACGAACGTCACGGCCGACGTGTGCTCGCGATGAGTGAGCGGAACTCCGGTGTAGGCGGCGAGGCCCAGCGCGACGGTTACGCCCGGAATGATTTCGAAAGGAATCCCAGAAGCCGCGAGCGCCTCGACCTCTTCTCCGCCGCGGCCGAAAATGAAGGGATCGCCGCCTTTGAGCCGCACCACGGTGCGGCCGCTGCGCGCGTGCTCCACCATGAGCGCGCTGATTTCTTCCTGCGACATTTCATGCTTCGCGCGCTTCTTGCCGACATAAATCCGCTCGGCGTGCGCGGGCGCCAAAGCCAAAAGCCGCTCGTTGGCCAAGTTGTCATAGAGAACGCAGTCGGCCCGCTCCAGGGCCTTGCGTCCCTTCAGAGTGATCAGCCCCGGATCGCCCGGTCCGGCGCCGACGAGGTAGACTTTCATGCAGCCCAATTTAGTAAGAATTGCTAATATTTGATCTAAGTCATTACTAACAAGGCACATCTTGACAGGCCGTACCAGAGTGCGGTACGGTCAAGGCGTGGCCCTGAAAATTTTCCGCAGACATAACGAATCTTGCTTGGTTCATTCGCTTACGATGGACGCCAAGGACAGACGCTATTACCTCGACTGTGAATGCCCCCTCTGGATAACCGGCGCGGGCGTGCCGCGCACGTCCTTAGAGACCACTGACCTCAAGGTAGCAGAGGCGAAACGCCAGCGGATGTTAGCGGACGCCAGCGACACGGCCAT
>DASQJB010000425.1:0-4567 GCA_035631295.1 Bryobacteraceae bacterium
CTTTTCGGCTCATCATGACTCGTTTGGCCTAGCCAATGCGGCGGGCGAGGTTGCACTCGCGGACGCGCGCGCGGCTGTTCTCGCTCAAATGACTGACTGGAGCCCCAATCTGCGCCGGCTCGTCGAACGCGCCGACACATCGTCGCTGTCGAGTTTCGCCGTCAAGTCGTCGGTTCCGGTCGCGCCCTGGGCAACCAGTCGGGTCACGCTCCTGGGCGACGCGCTACACAACATGACTCCATTCCGAGGCATCGGCGCCAACACGGCTCTGCGTGACGCGGTTCTGCTGCGGGACGTTCTGGCCGGCGCCGGCAGGGGCGAGCGGGATGTTCTCGCCGCGCTTGCGGACTACGAGCGGGAGATGATCGGCTATGGATTCGCCGCGGTGCAAGCGTCTTTGGCGAATATGAAGCGGTTGCACCCGAGATCGCCTGTCAGCCGGCTCGCGACCAGGGCCTTCTTCCGGATCGCCGATTTGTCGCCGTGGCTGCGCAAGCGGGCAATCGATACAGGTGGCTGATCGCGTGCGGTCCTTTAATGCACCACGGGGCCCACGGTGGGATCCGTCACATGCAGATCCATCTGGAGCGTGCGCATCACTTCTTCCCACACGCGCTCTAATCCCGCGGCGCGGTTGGCCCAGTAATTCATCGAAATCAGGCAGACCGCCGCGCCTCGGGCGATCGCCACGCGAAAACGAGCATCCCGGTGTTGCGTCTTTTCGATATACTTCTGCTCCAGCCAGACAACTTCCAGGTCGTCGCGCTCAAAGCGGCGGACCTCCGACTGTTCGTACGGCGCGCGGTCCTCGCCGAGCGACTGCGTCAGCAACTCCTCCACGGGCATCTCCGCTATGGCTTCGCGCGCCACGCGGAAAATGGATACGCCCAGGTCGCAGCTTTCAATCGATGGCTCGCGGTCGTGCAGATAAACCGCGCCGTCTTGCATCTCCACCTTCCAATGGCGCGGATAGTCGAAGCGCACCAGGCCGCGGTCGAGCACGCAGATGGAGTATCCCTGGTTCGCCTTCCATGTGTGATTGCTCTTCAGTTTCAGCTTATGCATGCTCATGGGTTTACTCTACCGGCCGCCTTCACCACATGGGACCGAAATGCGAGAGAATCTTCTCCATGCGCGCCTCGGCCCTCTGCCTGTTCGCGGCCGCTATGCTCACGGCTCAAAGCACGGCCACCGTTCGAGGCGTGGTCCTCGATCCCTCCGGCGCCGCGATTCCTAACGCCGCTCTCGACCTCTCCGGCCCCAATGGCGCGCATCAAACCACCGCGGCCAACGAAGCTGGAGGCTATTCCTTCACCGGCCTTGCATCCGGCGATTACTCTCTCCGCGTTGCCGCCGCCGGATTCGCGCCTTCCGAATCCAAACTCAGTCTCGACTCTGGCCGCGTCGTGACGCTCGATATCCACCTGGTCGTGGCGGCGGACCGGCAACAGGTCACGGTTTCGGAGTCGCAGCCTGCGCAGGTACAAGTGGATCCATCGCTGAACGCCGGGCAAATCGTTGTGCAGGGCAAAGACCTGGATTTTCTCTCCGATAACGAAGACGATCTGGAAGCAGACTTGATCGCTCTCGCCGGCCCTTCCGCCGGACCCAACGGCGGCCAGATCTTCCTCGACGGCTTCACCCAAGGAGATATCGCCGGAAAAGCAAACATCCGTGAAGTGCGCGTGAACGCCAATCCCTTTTCCGCCGAAAACGACCGCCCTGGCTTCGGCCGCATCGATGTGATCACCGCTTCGGCCACGGATCGCCTCCACGGCTCCGCCGGCGTTAACCTCTCCGATTCGGCGCTGAACGCCCGGAATCCGTACTCGTTCACGAAGCCTCCCACTCAAATGCGGCTGTTCGATTTCAATCTCACCGGGCCTTTGTCCAAATCCGTCGGATTCACGTTCGACGCGGTTCGCCAGGCCCAGGACAACAGCGCCTTGATCAATGCGGTCACGCTGGATTCATCTTTCAATCCACTCGCTGTCAATCAGATCGTTCAAACTCCCTTCGTCCGCCGCAACATCGCCCCAAGGATCGACTACAGAATCACGCCAAATATCACGTTCACCGCCCGTTATAGCTGGTTTCACCCCACCATCGAAAACAACGGCATAGGCGGATTTACGCTGCTATCTCGCGCCACCAGCTCAGTCCAAACCCATCAGAGCGGCACGTTCACATTGAACGTGGTGCACGGTTCGCGCTATGGGAACGAAACGAGGTTCCAGTATCATCACTTGTCGAACGATCAAACAGGCCCATCAAACTCGCCATCGATTGTGGTAGCAGGAGCGTTCTCTGGAGGCGGCGCCCCTTTTTCCAACAACTGGGTCCGCGAGAGCAGCTACGAATTCCAGAACATGTCCTCATACACCTCGGGCCCGCATTTCTTTAAATTCGGCGTGCGAGTTCGGGCTTACACTGTGGCCGATTCTTCCACCATCAATTTCAACGGCGCGTTTGCGTTCACCTCGCTCCACGCCTACCAGGTCACCCTGCAGGGGCTCGCTGCCGGACTGAGCATGGCACAGATCCAGGAGCTAGGCGGAGGGCCGTACCAATACTCGATCACGGCAGGCGCGCCCCTCGCCAGACTCAACCAAGTCGACGCAGCGCCGTATCTGCAAGACGATTGGAAGCTGAAGCCCAACCTTACGCTCAGTCTCGGGCTGCGCTATGAGGCTCAGACTGATTTGGGCGGATTGCGCGATTGGGCTCCGCGCGCCGCCTTAGCTTGGGGCTTTGGGAAGGGCTCGCGAACGTCGAAGACCGTCCTTCGTCTCGGCTACGGAATCTTCTATGACCGCGTCTCTTACAACATGCCGCTGCAAGCGCTGCATCAGAACGGAATCGCGCAACAGTTCTTTGTCGTCGCCAATCCTTTGTTCTTCTCTACAGCGCCGCCTCCATCCGCGCTCGAGGCCAACCGTCAGCCGCAAGCTATCCAGTTGCTCTCCAATTCTCTTGAGGGGCCGCGCAACATGCAGTCCGCCGTCACCGTGGAGCGGCAGCTTCCGAGCAACGTGACGTTGTCGGTCAGCTTCATCGACACGCGCGGCGTTCATCAATTGCGCAGCCGCGACATCAACGCGCCGCTCCCATCGGGCATCTTCCCCTACGGCACAGCCGATCCCCTCTTCCTCTACGAATCGAGCGCGATGTACAAGCAATGGCAGCTCAGCTTCAATGTCAACGCGCGGGTCAGCCGCCGGCTTTCTCTATTCGGCTACTACACTTACGGCCGGGCCATGTCCAGCTCCGATGGTTACCGGACTTTCCCGGCTGACAACTACGATCTCGCCTCCGAATGGGGCCGCCTCGGATCCGATATGCGCCATCGGGCGCAAATCGGAGGAACCATCGCGGGTCCGCTCGGGATTCAATTCGCGCCCAACGTGATCGCCAGTTCCGCTCCGCCGGTCAACATCACAACCGGCACGGATCTCAACGGGGATACTTTGTTGACGGACCGCCCCGCTTTTGCCGTCGTTCCTCCCGATCCGGCCCACGGCGTCGTGGCGACTCGCTGGGGCGTGTTCAACTTGGATCCAATTCACAATCCGGCCTTTGGGAGCGCGATTATTCCGCGCAATTTCGGAACCGCCTATGGCCGATTCGATGTCAGCGGCCGAATCAGCCGCGCCTGGAAGCTGCATGACCGCTACAGCCTGACTCTGGCGGTGCAAGGCCGCAACTGGTTCAATCATGTAAATCCGGGTCCGCCCGTAGCCATCTTGACCTCGCCCTTCTTCGGCCAGCCCCTCAATCTCGACAGCGCCTATGGCTCGACCGCCAACCGCCGTGTGGAGACCAGTCTGCGCTTCGGGTTTTGAAGCGGATAAGGGGCCTCGAAAAAACGAACCCAGCCTTGCGAACAGACGCCAGGGAGGGAATCAGGACGGCAAATGGTTGAAAAGCGGAAGGCAAGGGATATAGGGGCGAAGCGAATCCGAAGGGACCGGGTACCGGGCCCGGAAGCGCCAGTTCAGAAGTTTTGATAGACTCATTTACAAAAGGCGTATTGTGCCGCCGTTCGCGGCGTGATAAAGTAACGAGTTTGGGTTTCTTCCAGTAAACCTTATTTAACTCCCCTGGAGGCGGGCAAGTGTCAGAAAGATTGCGGCATATTTTCACGTCTGAATCGGTGACCGAGGGTCACCCGGACAAGATGGCGGACCAGATATCGGACGCGGTGCTGGATGCGGTTTTAACGGACGATCCGACGGGACGGGTGGCCTGCGAAACGCTGGTGACCACGGGCATCTGCGTGGTAGCGGGAGAGATCACCACCACGACCGTGCTCGATATCCCCAAGATTGCTCGCCAGGTGATCGCCGACATTGGCTTTACCGATGCCCGCATGGGCTTCGACGCCAAAACCTGCGGCGTGCTCAACGTGGTACAGACACAATCACCCGATATCGCCATGGGCGTGGACACTGGCGGCGCGGGAGACCAGGGGCTGATGTTCGGCTATGCCTGCGATGAAAGCGAAGAGCTGATGCCGCTGCCGATCATGCTGGCGCACAAGCTGGTGCGGCAGTTGAGCGAGATCCGG
>DASQJB010000426.1:0-16528 GCA_035631295.1 Bryobacteraceae bacterium
AAGCGCGGATCAGGGTTTGCCATCGCGGATCACGGCGTGCAGTGGGCCGCGCTGCCCCCACGTTTATCGCGATAGACCCGGTGGCAATGCATGCAGGAGTCGGAGAGCTGGTTAGTGGCTTCGCTCACGACCTCCTGGCTCCTCGTCTGCGACGCCTTGTACGCGGCGCGGCCCGCTTCGGCCAGCTCCTGTGTGAATTTGATCCAATCGGCCCGATCGACGGGCACGGGCTGGCCGTTTTCGCAGCGGCGTCCGGGAGTCAACATGAGCGGAGCCGATTCGGTGATGGCAACCGCCGCGTAGTCGATGAGCTGCCAGCCTGCATAGATTTCGCCGCCCCAGGCAGTCCACGAGAAGGTGTCAGCGTTCGGTTGAGCGGGCTTCGCCGACTCGGCTGGGTCGTGGAGTTGGACGTTGAAAATAATGTTGGAGCTGGGGAACAGGATGCCCCGCATCACTTGAGCCAGATTACCCATCGCCGGAAATGCCGGCGCCTGCTGTGCGGCTGGCGCCGAAGTTTGCGGCTTCGCCGCGGCGAGCGCGATGGATTTCAGGGTAGCCTCGTCCGAGGCGAGTTCGTTTCGTCCCGAAGGGAATTTGCCCGTTTGCAGAACATAAGCGACGAGGTCGACCGCTTCGGAAGGTTTGAGCTTCCCTGCATTGTTCGCCGGCATGGTGTTCTTGATCTTGCCCGCCAACTCGGAGAGCGGCTGCGTTCCCCAGGCAGCGAGGAACGCGCTCCCGGTGAGCGCGGGTGCAGCTTTTCCTTCCAGCGAATCGCCATGGCACTCTGCGCACTTATCCTTATAGAGAGCGCGGCCGCGGGCGGCCTGGGCATCGGTGTATATGCCATCGTTCGCCGTCCGAGTCTGCTGGGCGTGAAGGGCCGGCATGGAGAGTAAAAGCAGGGCGAGCGGTCTCATTGATCTTGAATTATACAAAGTATCTCTCGCAAAGGCGCGAAGCCCGCAAAGATGGTTCCTTTGCGATCTTTGCGGCTTGGCGAGAGATACGAACTTAGCGGGAAAGCCTATTCCTGCTTCCCCTTGCTTTCCGCCTGCGCCATCTGCCGGGCCAGCGCCGCTTCAAAGCTCTTCTCGTACTCGTCCACGTGAACTTTGTAGCCTTCGGGATCGATGAACGGATTGGGATCTCCCGGACCCCGCTTCTGAAGCTTTTCGTACTTCGCCGCCATGTTGTAGAACGATGCGTGCGAGCTGAGGAAGATCTCTACGGGGAACGTCCGCGCTTTCTTGTACGTCGCGCGCATGTCTTCGATGATGTTCGGATAGTCCTTGTTTCCGACGTACTGGAGGAACTGGCCATTCAAGCTGCACTCGATAAACGCGTGGTGCGTTTTGGCGGCTTCTTTAAGGTCGGTGGTCCAGGCAAGGCAACCCTTCGTATGGCCGGGCATCATGTGGGCCGTCAGCGTTGTGCCGCCGAGGGTTACGGTGTCACCGTCGTCCACGAGCCGATCGATCGGATGCTCCTTGCCGCCGGGCCGAAACTCCTTCGTGGCAGGTGCGTCCACGCGACCGACTACGACCTGAGCGCCGGTTAACTCCTTAACCAGCGCGTCTCCCTCCACGTGGTCGGGGTGTGCGTGGCCCGCGATGAGGATCTTGATGTCGCTGAACTTGAACCCGAGCTTTTCCACGCTCGCGCGGATCACCGGGACCGACGACTCGTAGTCACTATTCATCAGGAGGTTTCCCTGGGGCGTGACGATCAGGAACGAAGCCAATTCCTTGGTGCCCACGTAATAGACGTTGTCCATGATGCGATGCGGCGGAAAGGGATCGTTCCATCCCGAGGGCACGCGCTGTGAAAACGCGGCGACCGGAAAGAGCGCGAGGACAACGAACGGCAGCGGGAGTTTGCGCATGATTGGCTCGGAAGACGAAAGCTTGGCCTACTTGCCTTCTTTGCCGCCGGTGTAGCTGCTTCCCGTGTCCAGCTTGCGGCCGTCGGGGAATTCGATGCTGCGAGAGTTGGCGCGAAAGGCGCCGTCTTTCGACTGGAATCCGTTGACGACGATCTTGGTTCCCGCAGGAAGCGAATCCCTGGTCCAGCCGTTTCTCAGCAGCACGCCCGGAGCGCCGCCCTCTACCGACCAATGCTCGACTGTGCCATCCGGCTTTTCGACGTCAATAAAGAGCCAGGTATGCGGGTTCGACCACTCCATCTTTACCACTTTGCCTTCCAGCTTGACTTGCTTGTTCGAATCGAACTCTGCGGAGAAGGAATGATGTGCGGATATAGGTAAGGCCCCCAGGAGGCCGGCTGCCGCCAAAATTGTCGGGAATTTGCTGAACATGAGTCGTCTCCTACTTGTTCGGTTGCGAAACGGGCTTCGGCTGCTCCAAGTGGAGCAGATCGCTATAGAGAAGCTTATCTGCGAACGGCACGCACTTGTGCTCGAGCAGTTGCATATTCTGGTCGATCAAACGATACAGCGGCATCTCGATGGTCCATGGCTTTGAGTACGTCATCGGATCCTCGAGCGTCGCCTCGTACCGGATGTGATCGGGATCGAGAAGAGTGAAACGCTCCGTCACTTTCAATTGATTGCTGTGGAAGTTGCCGGCGCGATCGAGCCAGGTTCGATCGTTCTGACCGGTGGTAGTCACCACAAGCACATTCTTGTCCCAAGTTCCGCTGGACTTGCCCATATAGGTATCCACGGGCGGTTCCGAATGATCCGTCATATAGATGATCCGGTTGGTGGCCGCGAACGGATAAACCATCAGCAGATCGGCGTCCGCGCCGCCCTGGAAAACCTGGAACGGCATATCGTGATAAGTGACGCGCGGAACTCCGAGCATAAAGCATTTGGCTTCCGGGTCCGAGGCGGGCCAACCGGCGCGGTTCTTGTTGCGTTGCTCGAGCACTTGCGGGAGATACGGGATCTTTCCGTCACCCTTGATCACGCTTTTGCCCGCCGGAATCGCCGCGATCGCGCCTAGTGGCCAAAACTGGTCGAGAGCTTCCGCGTTATGCGCCTCCAGATTCCAGTAGGCCGTGTTCAACGCCTGCCAGACGCCATTGAAGTTGGGATGGCCTCCGATTGTTGCAGGGCGCTTCGCGTCACTTCTCGCATCCTGGGCTACGGCTGAGGATGCCAGCGCTGCTGTCAGGATCGCGCCTATAAACCGAATTCGCATTCTACTTACTCACACCTCCGCCCGCGTAGTAGGGCGCGGATGACCCCCAAATTGTTACAGCATAACATGCTGGTCCTCCCGTCCAGAGAGTTGCGTGAGCCGCGCTAGGCCGGGGCTAAAGCCCTCTGGTGTTGGCGCTCGACGGCACGGCTTGAAGTCGTGCCCCGATACAAGCCCAACCACTTCCGCAACCGGTCGTGGGGCGGGATATGATCTCGTGAGAGTGGCATACGGATGGTACTTCGAGGAACTGGAGGTCTGGCGACATTTCAAGCATTGGCCCGGCCGCACCATCAACGAATATGACGACACCCTGCTCAGCCTGCTGAGCATGAATCAGCACCCGGTTCACCACGATGAACATTTCACGCGGCACACCCAGCACGGACGCCGCCTGGCTGCCGGCCCAACAGTGATCGGCATCGTCATTGGCATGACACAAGCCGATATCGGCGGGCGGGCGCTGGAGACGCTGTCTTATGCGAATATCCGGCGCGAGGGGCCGGTTTTTCACGGCGACACAATCTATGCGGAGTCGACCATTGTCGAGAAACGGGACTTGGCCGACGGGCGCGGCGCGGTGACAGTCGCCACGACGGCGCGCAATCAGCGGCGGGAAATCGTGTTAACGCTCGAACGGCAGATCGTGGCGCCAAGAGGAGGAAAATCGGCGTGCAAGCAGTGACGGCCGAGCGGGATCTCATCATCGGTACAATCCGGAAGTTTGTGGAAAAGGAAGTCATGCCGGTCGCCTCCGAACTGGAGCACCGCAACGAGTATCCTTACGAACTGGTCCGGCAGATGAAGGAGATGGGGCTGTTCGGACTGAACATTCCCGAGCAATACGGCGGCGCGGAGGTGGACGCCACGACCTTCGCCATGGTCTTCGAGGAGATTTCGAGGGGCTGGTTGGGTCTTGCGGGAATTATCGGAAGCCATTCCGTGATGTGCGACGTGCTGGCGCGCTTCGGGACGGAAGAGCAGAAACGCCGTTTTCTGCCCGATCTGGCCACGGGCGAAAGACGCGGTGGAATCTGCTTGACCGAATCGAACGCGGGAACGGATCTTCAGAACATCAGCACCACGGCCACGCGAGACGGTGAGGTCTACAGGATCAACGGCTCGAAGATGTGGATCACGAACGCCCGCCATGGCAACACGTTTCTGCTGCTGGCAAAGACGGATCCCGCCGCCGAGCCGGCGCATCGAGGGATGAGCGCCTTCATGATTGAAAAAGGCGCGCCCGGCCTGACCGTCAGCCGGGATATCGACAAACTCGGATACAAGAGCGTGGAGACTTGCGAGTTGCATTTCGACAATTTCCCCGTGCCCGCCGAAAACTTGATCGGAAGCTTGGAAGGACAAGGGTTCAAGCAGGCGATGACTGGCCTGGAGTCCGAGCGGCTGAACGTGGCGGCGCGAGGCTTAGGCATTGCTCGGGCGGCTTTCGAAGAAGCCATCCGCTACGCGCAGCGGCGCGTGACTTTCGGCAAGCCGATCGCCGAGTATCAGACGATTCAGAATAAACTCGCCGATATGGCGACTCGAATCGAAGCTTCGAAGCTGCTGATTTACGCGGCGGCGGAGAAAAGAGATCGCGGCGAGCGCTGCGATCTGGAAGCAGGGATGGCGAAGCTGTTCGCAACCGAAACGGCGGCGGAGGTTTCGTTGGAGGCGATGCGCATCCTGGGAGCGAATGGATATTCGAAGGATTTTCCGGTGGAGCGTTATTATCGCGACGCGCCGCTGGTGGTGATCGGCGGCGGCACCAATGAATTGCAGCGTCTAATCATTGCGAGAAACTTGCTGAAGAAATATAAGGACAACTCATGAGCTTTGAGGGCCATTACGAGGATTATGTTCCGGGCGCGGTTCATCGGCACTGGCCGGGACGGACCATTGCGGAATACGACAACACGCTGTTCGCGCTGCTTTCGATGAATCAGAATCCGCTGTTTTTGGACGACGCGTACGCTAAGAGTCAACCGCTGGGGCGCAGGCCGGTGATCGACACACTGGCGTTCAGGCCTGGCCGTGGGAATGAGCGTGGCGGACATGACGGGCAGAGCCATCGCCAATCTGGGATACGACAGCGTGATATTCGAGCGGCCGCTATTCCCAGGCGATTCTCTGTGTGCGGAATCGGAGGTTCTCGAGAAGCGCGAATCTGCCAGCAAGCCTGACCGAGGAATTGTGGCGATTGAAACGCGCGCTTTCAACCAGAACAAGGAGCGCATTCTTGTTCTACGTCGCCAGTATTTGGTTCCCAAACGAGGCAACTCATGACTCCTGCAATTTCCAAAACGCCAGGGTATACGCGCGAACTCGTGGACTTCGTGCATGGACTGCGGCCCAAGTCGTTGCCGGACGAAGTCCTCGACCGGGCGCGTTATTTTCTCCTGGATTATCTCGCGGTGACGGTCCGCGGCTCGCGCGAAGAATCGGCTCAATGCGTTCAGCGGATGATCGAGCACATGGGGCCGAGCGGTTGTGCGACGGTCATCGGGACTCCGATTCGCACGCTCCCTGCTTATGCTGCATTGGCCAACGGAACTGCTTCGCATGGGATTGAACACGACGATACGCATAGCGGCGGCTCGATACATCTGGGCACGACGATGTATTCGACCGCGCTCGCGCTCGTGGAGACGATGCCGGAAACGACTGCGGAGGACTTCCTGACGGCTGTCGTGGCGGGCTACGAGGTCGCTGCTCGGCTCGCGATGGCGCTCCAACCGAAGGAACACTACGCTTTGGGGTTCCACCCGACGCAGACTTGCGGCGTGTTCGGCGCCGCGGTTACGACTTCGAAGCTTTTGGGACTGACCGCGGAGCAAACCTTGGCCGCCGTGGGAATCGCCGGCAGCATGGCGGCTGGCAGCTTGGAATTTCTGGCCGAAGGAGCGTGGACCAAGAGAATCCATCCCGGCTTGGCGGCGCGCAACGGCATGGAGGCAGCGTTTTTGGCGGCAGAGCAATTCATTGGCCCGCGGCGCATTTTTGAAGGACGGGATGGATTCTTGCACGGCTATTCCCGCAGCCCTGTGCCCGAGCGCCTCACCGCGGGACTCGGACGTTCCTACGAGATTCTGCACACCGCGGTGAAGCCGCATGCGTGTTGCCGTTACATGCAGGGTCCGATTGACGCCGTCCTGGCTCTGGTTCGGGAATACGCGATTGAGCCGGATCAAATCTGCAAGATCCAGATCGCGGTCCTGGAGGCCGGCTGGGCGATCATCGCCGAGCCGCGGGAGCAGAAGTACAACCCGCAGTCCGTCGTGGACGCCCAGTTTTCGATGCCTTTCGGCGCGGCAGTGGCTTCCATCCACAGGGCGGCCGGACTGGACCAGTTCACGCTCGAGCAGATCCGCTCACCGCGGGTGCGCCAGATGATGCAGAGAGTGGCGCTGGTTAGGGACCCGCGGCTCGAGGAGAACTTTCCGCGCGAATGGCCTGCCAGCGTGACCATTCACCTTGAGGATGGGCGGCCGTACGAGAGATACGTCCGTTATCCGAAGGGAGATCCCGAGAACCCCCTCACGTGGGATGAAATGGCGGCGAAATTTCGGTCGCTTGCCGGCCCCGTCCTTGCGCCGGAACGCTGCGAAGAAGTCATCCGGCGGCTTCGGACTGCCAAACCAGCGGCTTTGCCGGCGCTCTGTTGCGCCTGAGCCCGCACGCGCGAGGTGTAAGTCAAGCGGTGGCTTCGGCGGCGCGCCATGCTCGCCGGGCAGTCTCCACCACCAGCTTCAACTTCGCCGGCTGCGTCTCAGGGCGGATCGGATTTCCGAAAGCAATCGACGCAAATCCGCATTGGGTCGAAAGCGCCATCTGGTCGCGGGGGAAAATTCG
The DNA here is from genome assembly GCA_035631295.1 of Bryobacteraceae bacterium. GTDB lineage: Bacteria > Acidobacteriota > Terriglobia > Bryobacterales > Bryobacteraceae > Palsa-187. The sequence continues at coordinate 7,020 of DASQJB010000426.1, forward strand.
GGCCGCTTCGCCAATGCGCGCCAGCAGTTCCTCGGGCGACTCAAGTTGGTCGGTCTTGGTCGACACCAAACCCAAGACGACTCTTTTGTCCGGAGAAAGATCGGCGAGCGGTTCGAAGTTTCCGGCCCGCGGGCTATCGTACTCCAGCAGAAAGATGTCGTAGTTCTTTGCGCGCTGAAAGACTTGCTTGGAAATGGATTCGTAGCCCCCGCTCGCCATCCACATCCCCGCGTTGTTGCCGCGGCACATGTGAATGCCGAATGTGACGCCGGGCGCATCGGCCACCGAATTCAACATCTCGATGCCTTCGCCGAGCAGCCGCTCGACAGAGACGCCTTGATCTTCATAAGCTCCCTGGCGGACTGACGGATCGACAAGCGTCGCCAGCTCGGGCGCATCGATCTGTATATAGCTGCAGCCCAAGTCGCGCAGTTCCCGAACTTCGCCGCGAATGATGTCCACGGCGTCGGCGAACAGTTGAAATGGGTCGGAGTAGGCGTCGCGCGAATACTTGGGCGACCACAGCAGCGCCAGCATCAGCGGGCTCGGCAGAGTGATTTTCACCGGCCGCCTCGCGCGGGCGCGCAAGTATGTGAATTCTTCGGCTGCGAGAGAACGGCGGCGGCGCAGCTTGGAGCGAATCGCAAATCTTCGCGGCGGAGGCGGGGCCGAAACGCCTCCTGCCGTCTTCCAATGGCTTTGCGAGCCGAGGGGTTCGTCCACCGGACCGAATCCGTCGACGACATCGAGGAGCGGAGCAATAAAGATCGAGCGCCGGAGCTCTCCGTCGGTGACAACGTCCAGGCCCAGCGCCTCTTGCTGCGCAAGGGCCTCGTCCACCGCCCTATCTTCGATCCATTTAAGCTCAACTGGGCTGATGCGGCTCTCCTGCGCCGCCGCGCGCGCTTCCTTGAGACATGGCGGACGGAGAAGCGATCCGATTGTCTCCGCGCGATAAACGTTCACTTTGCTTCGCCGTCCCAGTGCTCCACGATCTTGCCGTTCTGGATTCGGAACATGTCGAAGGTAAAGCGGTCGTACGTTTTAGTTTTGTCCTTAGGATCGGGCGTTGGCCACTTGAAAATGAAAGTGACAAGGTCGCCCTCCGCCATGGTGTAAACCGGCGGGATCCTCATTTCAGGTCCGACATCGCTCTTTGTGGAACGGGGAAGCGATTTGATGAAGTTGGCTAGGGCGTCCCGGCCGCTCTGCATCATTGGATTGTGCTCTACGAAATCGACCGCCACGTATTGCTCGATCAGGTCGGCGTTGCGAGGCTCGAACACCAGCCGGTAGAAATCCGTGACGATCTTCTTATTCTGCGCGGAGCCGCTCAAATATCCTTGCCCGCGAACCAGAGCGGGAATTAACAACGCGAAAATACAAGCGATTCTTTGGAAACTCACGGTTGAACCTCCTTAGGCTCCCCCCGTAGCGAATGGAATCTTGAGCGCAGTGGCCGGGTTGACGCTCTTATCTACAACGATGGCGAAGAAAGGCGCGAACATCTCTTCCCACGTCATGTTCCCCTGATAGACCGTCCGGCTGGGATCGGGGTTGAACTTGTTATTTGCCGAGTTGTCGTAGTGTCCGCTGACGATCAACTTCGAGCCTTTCGGAACTTTGATCGGCTCGTCCAGCGAGTAGCCGAGCTGCCAGTTGAAATCGTAATGGGGCACATTCAGAATCATCTGCTCCTTGCCGTCCGGGAAAACCAGTTTGTAGGTCATGTCTTTCCCGCGCAGATGCATGTGGGGCGACATCCACACCAGCTCGGCGTCCACCAGGAAGGTTGCCTCGGAGGGCGCGGGCGCGTAGTTGCCATCGTTCGGCGGAATCGCGAATTTCGCGGGATCCGTTCCACCGAAGCTTTCGATCAAGAGGCGCTCGGGTTCCGTTTTGGCGACCGTCAGCCCGATTTCGGGGCGATCGGTTAGCTCGGTTCCGTTGGGCGTGTAGTGGATGGTCCAACTCAAGTCATAGCCCGCGGGAACCAAGAGCGCCGCATGATAAGGACGAAAATCGGAAAGCGCGCGCCCGGGTACATAACAAGTGAAGCCGACGCCTACGGCGCCGGCGGCGTCGCCGTTACTATTAGCGCCGACCCGATTGCGAACGCGGCCAGGCAGCTCGATGCCTGCGCCATCTGCGGTCGGCGCCTTGAACTTGCGCTCCTCGGGCGCCACTTCCACTCCGGCGTCATCGCGCTGCTTGTCCACCCAGAGCAGAGTGTTGTAGCTGACATTCGGCCGGTGCGGGACGAAGGACACACAAATGTGGTGCGTGACCCCAAGTTCGCTGGGCTTGATCTCCACCGACGTGATCCACATATCTTTGGTGAAGCCGGTGGGCGTGATCAGCGTCATCCACTCGACCACGTCGTTCTTCGGATGCGCCGGAACCGCGTAGGGAACGCCTTTCAAGACGATGTCGGGCTGCGCCGTCCACCCGTTTGCGGGCCACTGGAGGGGCGGCGGAGCGTCCTTTTCGTCGCCGGACGGAGCGCCGTTGTCAGCCCATTTCGAGATGATTTCCAGCTCATTCGATTTGAGCGAGGGATCGTTGGAGAAATGGCCGACACCAGGGTCGGCGGACCAGGGCGGCATTTTCCGGCTAAGGACAGCCGCTTTCATCGCCTTCGCCCAAGGGCGCGTACTCTGATACGTAAGAAAAGACATCGGCGCGATGCTTCCCGGCCGATGGCAGGTCTGGCAGTGTTGTTGGAGAATTGGAAGAACGTCTTTGTGGAACGTTACCGAGGAATCAGCCGCCGCGGCGTAGCTGCCGGATAGGGCAGACAGCAAGATCAGTGCTTTCATAGCACCTCCCCGAACGAAAGTTCTAGCAGCATTCTACGCTCATTTTTCGCCGAGTGGGCGAGTTTCAGTCTAAACGGAAGCGGCGTTCCGACGTACTGTGTTGATGACGGAAATTGGCCGAATGATTCACGATCCGGCGTGCTTCGCGTTGTTTTCGTCGGTTGGGACTGTTGTCCGGGGGTGCGGATCCGTTGCGACCTCAGGCCGCCCACGGGAGCGACCAGCGGGGCCGCGGGCCCCGCGCAGGCCAGGGGCCTGGCCCCACAGAGCACCAGAGCCGCAACCCAGCCTGGGGCGGGCGCGGCAGGCTGAAAGCCAGGCCCCACCAAATCGTCGCAGCAGGCAAAGATTTCAGGTGTCTGTTCGGCTAGGGCGCGACGCAGTGGAAGTTGGCGGCGTCGTCGATGCTGCCCTGGCCTCCATAGCGCGCGACTTGAGGGTACGGGCAGAGGGGGCGCGTGCGCACCACTTTGTTGTCCACGACGCGATTCGCCACCATAGAATCCGGAGCTTTTCCCTTTTCCACCCAGTTGACCATCGCCGTCATCGGGTCGTGGCGATCCGGGCCGATGCCTCCGCCGCAGTGCGACATGCCGGGAACCATGAACAGCCGGAAGAACTCGGTCGTGTCCGGGCCGTTCTTGGCCTCGGCCTGCTCGTAATAATTGACGCCGGCCATCGGCTGAAGGATTGGGTCCGCCCACCCATAGGTCATGAGCAGCTTTCCGCCGCGTTTGTGGAATTTGGAAAGGTCGGGGTTCTTGGCGTCCGCCTGCTTGCTCCACTCGTCCAGCATGTGGATGTCGCGGTCGAAATCGAAGGTTTTGTAATCATAGTCCGGCTGCGGCGGCTTGTGCACCAGATACCGCATGGTGTTTTCGGCGAGGTTGAAATCCGCAGGCTTGGCGTCCGGTTGCGCGGCGACGATCACATTCAACCAGCCGCTTCCCGCTCCACCGCCGAACAGATTCTGCGTCACTTGCTCGCTGCCGGGCATGTAACCGGGATAGAAAGGCTTGCCGTTGCTCATCGGACCGCTATAGACTTTGGCGATCGCCTCGGCCTGCGCGGGCGTGAGGCAGTCCGCGGCGTCCGCGCCCGAGGCGCAGGCTGGGACGTCGCGCGTAGGATCGAAGTTGCACTTGCGCGGATCGTCGATCAGTGCGTCCTTGAGTCCATCGATGGCATCGCATTTCCCCATGACCTTATCGCCTACCAAGGCGAGTTTGGCTGGACTCAATGCTGCGGCGCTGAGAGCCTTCTGGTTCCACATCGCGCCAATGGTGAAGCCTGTCTGATCCACCCAAGGCGCGTTGGCCACGACGCCGTCGAAGTCTTCCGGGAAGCGCTCCGCCTCAATCAAGCCCTGGCGTCCGCCGTTAGAGCAGGAATTCCAGTAAGCGCGCGAGACCGGCTTGCCGTAGTAGTCTTTTGTGATGTTCTTGGCGGTCGTGGCCGTCAGGTGGACCGCTCTCCATGCGTAGTCGATCGCCTTCTGCGGATTGTTCATCACGAACGTTCCGCCCGGCTCTTTGCGCGCGTCGTGACCGGTATTGGTTTGGGCGAAAGCGAATCCAAGCTGCAATGCTTGATTGCGCTGCGTAACGCGGCCGGGATCGTCCAACGACTCGCCGGCGTGCCCGCCATTGCCGATCATGTAAAAGCGGCCGTTCCATTTCGCCGGCAGGCTCACCTCGAACGCGATCTCCGGAGTGAGCAGGCCGGTGACTCGGCAGTGAGTGGGAGCGACTGCCGCGACGGGGACTTCGGCTGCGTGAATTTGCGCAATTTCTTTTGACTTGAAATTGCCGAGCGACTCGCAGGACTTGTGCGGCTCAATATCCGCTTTCGAATAGTCCACCAGCGCGGACTTCAAATCGGCGAAAACCTGGGCGCTGGCTGGCATCGAGACGGCCATCAGAGCCGTTGCCGCCAGCGCGGTAGCCATGTGAGACATGTGGTCCTCCATTCACCACAGTCTACGCGAAGCGGGACGGGCTTTCCTAGGATCACCGAAGCCGGGCCAAAGGCCGGCGGCAGGCTGAAAGCCAGGCCCTACGGAGCCAGATTGCCGCCCTTTTTCATGATTTCGGCCAACGCGCGCATGCGGTTTGCGTCCGCAGGTGTTTTCGCGGCGGCGGCATCCTTCTCGAGGCGAGCAGCCAACGTCTTGAGCTGGGCAGCGTTGGCTTGGTCGATGGCGGACCGCAGTGACGCCACTCTTTGCGCCGTCAGAGCGTTGCTCCGCGCCAGTTGGTCGAGATAGGCGCGGGCTACGACGAAATTAGATGGCCACGTGATCTTCGGCTGGTTCTGCACGTTGAGCTCGTCAAAATGCACCTGGTTGGCGGCGTCGATCTCATTTTGTGTTATGAACTTATTCACCGTCAGCTTGAATACGTCGAGACCACGCGCAATCTCAGAACCGTAGATGTAGCCGTTATACCAATAAACCGACCACATTCCGCCTCCGGAGCGCTTGTTGGCATCGACCGGTCCGCGATCGAAGTAAGCGATCTCGAAGGGATGCGCGGCGTCGGTAAAATCCATGACCGAGATACCCCCTTGATACCAAGCTTGGACGAATACGTCGCGCCCGGGAATCGGAATTAGCGAACCATTGTGCGCTACGCAATTCTCCATTTCCGTTTGCGAAGCCGGCATCTTGTAATAGGAGGCGAGCGTCAGCTTGCCCTTCGACAGTGTAAAGATGGCGTCGGCGCCCCAGTTCATCGGATCGGTTGCGCGGCAGCGGGGTTGTCCGCCGCCTCCCCACTCGTCCGTAAAGAGAACCTTGGAGCCGTCATTACTAAAAGTGGCAGAATGCCAAAACGCGTAGTTCGGATCGCTGACGGCCTCGATCCGGGTGGGGTTTAAAGGGTCGGAAATATTCAGCAGGATTCCGTTGCCTGAACATGCTCCCGCGGCCAATCCTATCGCCCCATAGACGGTGATGTCGTGACACTTATCGGTGATTGACGTTGTCTGGGTGCCATCCCCATGTTTGCCGCCCTTCCAGAGGCCATTGACCGCGCCCGTTTGCGCATCGGTAAAGATGCGTGGTCCGGCTACGATCTTCGCGAGCTCAGGATGAGCGAGCGGCACTTGAATGATGTCAATGCGAAATAGCGCAGTATCGGGATTGGCCTCGGGATCGCCCGTGGAGCAGCCCGCGAGCTCTTCCGGCAGACGAGGCGTGCCCGTTCCCGAGACGTAGATATAGACGTTCTCTTTGTCTTTCGGGCTCACCACGAGAGTATGCGTGTGAGAGCCGCGGCAGGTCTGAACGGCAGCGACCTGCTTTGGATTCGTGATGTCGCTGACGTCAAAAATGCGGACGCCGCGAAACCGGTCCTTGCTGGCCGGATCAGGAGGACGGGGTGGGCGCGGCTGTCCCTCCGCAACCGGTGGAGGCGGAGGAGGAGGAGTGTAGCCCGGGGGCAGAGGGATTCCCTGGGTCCCGCAGTCAATCCGTCCGTTGGAGGCTTCCGCCGACATGAAGAGAAGATGACCGTATACGGAGACATCTCCCTGACCGCCAGGACACACCAACGAGGCGCGCAGAACGGTCTTCGCGGGGTTATCGACGTCATAAAAGTTAATGCCGTTATAGTTGCCGGCGAAGAGATGATTGCCGCTGAAGGCGAGATCGGAGTTGGTGGAACCGTATTGAATACGAGGAGGCTGAGCCGGCCGATCACCCTCCGCCGGGGCGGCTGGGGTGTTTGTGACGGCGTCGAAGCCAGGCGGCTTCGGCAGGGACGCAATCCGCTGCAAACCGGAAGCCGCTTCGCCGGCATCGTTGAGTCCCGCCTTGAGGCCGACGCGCGGGTCAGTCGATGGTGCGCGCGGATTCACAAATACCGATGGCGCCGATTGAGGCAAGCAGGCCCCACTGAAGGCGAGCGCAAGCGACGCAGTTGCTGCAAATCGGGCTGAAAATAGAGAGATCGGTTTTGCGGTCATGGTTTCTCCTTGAGCATGCCTTTCATGATGTTGATTTCCGCGCTTTGCGTATTCTCCACGTCAGTGGCGAAATCAAATAACTGGCTATCTTGGCTCGCGCCGGGCGTGGCGAACAGATCCTCCACCATGACCAATGCGCCGGTGTGATGTTGAATCATGCCGCTCAAAAACAGGCGGTCAAAAGCCGCTCCGGAGGCTTTCGCCAAGGCTTTCATCTGTTCCGGCGTCAGCATGCCGGGCATCATCGGCATGGAGCCTATATCGATTTGGCCGGGATGAACCATTCCCGGCATGTGAGCCATGTGCTCCATCTGGGTGGGTACTGGTTTGCCGCGATCCTCAAGCCACTGTTTCATGAAATTCATCTCGTCGGTCTGCGAGACGCTGATGCGTTTCCCGAACGCCAGGAGCGCCTTGTTGTGGGTCCGGGCTCCCATCAGCGCCGTCATTTCCACGGCCTGAGCATGATGATGAATCATGCCTTGCATGAACTTCGTGTCCGCTTCCGCCGGTTCCCGCGTGGGAATGCCCACCGTCGCGGGCGAAAGAATTTTACTGCTCTCACCCGGGGCTCCCGGTTGCACGATGGGAGGGGCCGGCGGCTGTTGGCTCCAAGAGTTTGCCGGGATCAAGGATGCCAACACAGTCAAGAAATAGTTTGTTCTGGAGGGCATAAAGCTAACTCTTGCGGAGCGCGTCAAAATCGATTTCGTCTCTAACAGGGAGGGAGCCGAACTTTTGAACCGCCGCGCGGCGGGCGGGTTCAGAACTCGCTGGAATGGCATGACTGGATGCTCGCCATTTCAAGGGAGGAGGCAGCAGGGCCCGGACTCTTTGGAGTATACGGGAGGCATAAAAGTTATGTCAAGGCGCTGCGCGCGGGCTGCGCAGGCTCTATGTTGCACACCACAGGGGCTAAAGCCCTCTGCCGGCAGGCACCCTAGCGGCACGGCTTGAAGCCGTGCCCTGATACAAGCCCATGTCGCGCGCCCCTACGCGGGCGCTACGCGGCTCTGGACGCCGCTGTGGCGGCGAGTTCAGATGGATTTCGGACGGCGGGCGCCCGTCGCGCAGGGGTTTTGAAGAGATCCGAAGCGCGTTCCAGGCGCTGATCGCGCTCGATCTGCCGCTTGATCTCAAGCTTCGAAAAAACGAAGCCAAGCGGCTGGGATTCGGGCGGGAAGTCGATGGCGGGATCGAAGTTACGGCCTTCGTGCTCCGCGAGTTGGAGGAGCAGGCGTGCTTCTTTTTCGGCTTTGGCGACGGCGGCTTTGCGCTCGGTTTGGAGGGCGTGTAGCTCGGCCATGTTCTTTTCGACGGAGCGGCGGATGCGCTGCTCGTAGATGGTGAGTAGCGGGAGGTTTTTGGCTTGCTCGATCCAGGTGCGGCCTTGCGCTAGGGCGGCGTCGACTTCGGGGTGGGCGGCGTCTGGATCGGAATGCTTCTGAAGGCCGAGAGTGAAGACGGCGTTTTCGAGGGCGCGGGCGCGGTTGAGTCGCCAGTAGTCCTCAGCGATGCACTGGGCGAGGGTGGTTTCCAGGACGCCGGTGGGAGCAAGAGATTCGCGGATGGCATCGCAGTGTTTTTGGAAGGCGGCTTTGGCCTGCTGGAGTATGGATGACGATCTGGCCGGTGAGGCCGTGGCGGAAGGCGTTCAACGAAGAACGTTTCTTTCCCTCTTCGGTGCGGGGGCCGGTGGAGAGCTGGGCATTGGCGCGATTGGCCGCGAGCTGGGACTGAGTCATTTCTAGAAATCTCCTCGGATGGCTTGGGACCAGCGGAAACTTGCCCTCCTGGCGGACGATAGCACTAGCGAGGCGGGCGCGAAGGGGAGTTGAGAGGTCAACCGTTTGAAGGCAGGGAAGAAAAGAGTGGCGCCGGGAGAGTTCCTGCTGTTGCTGGCACGGCTAAGGCCATACCCTATGCGTAGTAAGCTTGAACTCGGCTTCACGGACATCGAATGCACCGCGGGACGCCGGAGTCAGCGCGAAATATCTCTGCGCGCATAGAGTAGGTGGGCCAGCGCGAACGATGCAGCTGCGATTCCACCAAGTACGTACAGGCTCTTTGCCGACAAAGCCGATCCCATCACTAATTCAAAAGGCGTGTAATACCGAAAGGGCGAAAGCCACGCGACCGATTCCGCCGGTTTCCACGCCCGGCCGATGTAGTCGGTGAGGTAGGCCGTCAGCGCCAGGAATCCCGCGATGGCTCCAGCGGAACTCCTCCGGCGGCAGGCGCAGCCGATCGCCATCGCAATCGCCGCCCAGCAGAGCATCAGGAAACCCAAATTGATGGCCAAAGAACCGACGAGCCCAACCGACGGCCAGGCCGCTTCCTTCGCGGCAAAATTACTCAGACCAATCCAGGTGCCGAGGGCCATCATGGCGAGCAGATAGACGGTAGAGATCAGCGCCACCGAGATGGACCGAGTCACGATCCAGTGCCTGGCCACGGGCCGAGCCAGCACAAGATCGATGAATCCGGTCTCAATCTCCATAGCCGGAATCGTCGCAAGCGTCACGGAGACCGAAACCAGCGCTCCCATCACAACAGGATGGAAATATCCCAGGCACACGATCCCTTTGAATGTGAGAAACGTCACAAATGATGGGCCCAATACGTCCCGCGCGAACGAAGGGACGAGGTCGCCCACTTGCGCGAACGAATTGGAAGCTCGAATCGAATTGGCCTGGAGAATGAGGACAACCTGAAACCCCGCCA
>DASQJB010000427.1:0-2081 GCA_035631295.1 Bryobacteraceae bacterium
GGGATTCGTAAACGCGGCGACGTCATCCGTTACGCGTCGCTCGCAGCCGGGTGGCCGCGTGGGCCGCCTGTTTGCGTCGCAACCACAACGGCATTAGCGGTAGCACTCTCATGACAAACCGATAGGCCCGGCCTGGAAAGACGCGGGCCTCTCCGCGCTCGAATCCGGCCAGTGCTTCTCGCGCGCACTGTGCGGCAGAGATCCGGAAGAATTGCGGGGGCGCTCCGACCATGCCTCCCGGAGAGCCGGATACTTGATCGAATTCGCTCTCTACCGGACCTGGGCACACTTGGGTCACAGTGACGCCGGTTCCTGAAAGGTCGGCGCGTAGCGCTTCGCTGAATCCGGCCACGAAATGCTTGCTCCCTACATACGCAGCCGCATTTGGCAGAACCGTCAGGCCCGCGCCCGACCCGATGTTGAGCACTCCGCCGCGGCGGCGTTCCACCATGCCGGGCACCAATGCCGACGTAAGCCGGGCCACCGCAAATATGTTCGTCCCCAAGATTTGCCGGGTCCGCGCCCACTTCGCCCGATCGAACAACACCGAATCGCCCAAACCCGCGTTGTTAACCAGCACATCCACCGCGCCGGCCTGCTCGAATACTTTCGCGAGCAGCCTCTCGGCCTCATGCTCGTCCGATAAATCCGCCGCCAACACGACAACCTTCAATCCCGGATACCGTCCTAGCAGTTCCTCTCGCAGCCTCTCAAGCCGGTCCAGCCTCCTGGCCACCAAAATGAGCGTCTCCGCCCGTGCGCCGAACTCCAACGCAAGTTCGCGCCCGATGCCTGACGAGCCTCCAGTTATCAAAACAATGCCGTGATTCTTCTTGTTCCTCGTCATATCGTTTACCCTCGCGCCCGAAGCAGGCCGATTCCTAGGGCGATCAGAGTTCCGCCCAGCACAAACACGCCGATCCACAGCAGCGCGATGAGTCCGCCGGGCTGGGTCCTTCCGCTGCCCATCGCCGCACCGAAAAACCCAGCGCTCACCAGAACAGGAGCTGCCGCGAATCCAATCCGTACCGCCCATCCGATTGGCGCGGACAAGCCCGCCTGGTCGGTGAAGACCAGCGCAACCAGCGCGAGAATGGTGAGCACTCCGGCGTGCGCGTGCCCGGCCCGGAACATCGAGCGCTGAAACTCGGTGAACCCGGCATACTTGCCTGAAAGGATACCGAGAAGAAATGTGCCGCCGTACTCTATAGTGGTCACAGCGATCAGCAGGATGCCTGCGATCAGTTTCGTTGCATCGGTCATCATCGCTCCTCCTATCGAGCTCCAAACGGAAAGACGCCCGGGAATCCCGCCATGAGCACCGCGGCAAGGAACACCAACTGCAGAAGCATCCTCAGTGGCAAGGCCGTCGCGGGCCTGCCGCCAATCGTCAGACCTTGGCGAGCGGCGCGTATGTTCGCCGGGAAAAGCGCGATCAACAGCATCGCCAGGCACGCCGCGGCGACGGGCGCTATTGGCGGGATCAAGAGTCCCACCGCCCCAAGTATTTCCAACACGCCCGTGGCGCTCACCATAAGGTCAGGACGGGGAATGACACGTGGAACCATCGCGATGAGATCGCCCCTCTGCTTTCCCCAATGAGCGGATGCTGCGAACAAAAACATCAAAGCAAGCCCGCCGCGCAGGCACCAGGTCCAATCGTTAAAAAGGGCCACGCCGGCAACACCGATGCCCCTCAAAAGCATCGTAGAGATTACCAGAACGATGAATGGAAACATTGTCTTTCTCCTCGGCTCCTTTTCAATGTGAACAGCGTCAACATCAACATAGCACCAAATGTTGACGATGTCAACACTCCGAGTTAAGATTTTTCGTATGAATCGTTCTGCACATTCGAGAGCGCGAAAGAAGCCCGCAAAGCCGTACCACCACGGGAACTTGCGCCGCGCACTCCTCGATGAGGCCCTGAGCACCATCCAGACCCACGGCGTCGAGCATCTGACGCTGAGGAGCGTGGGCGAGAGGCTGGGGGTTTCCCGGAGCGCGCTCTACCGGCATTTTGCCGACAAGCAGTCCCTGCTGGCGACGGTAGGGAAAGAAGGGTTCCGAATGCTCCGGCA
>DASQJB010000428.1:0-5379 GCA_035631295.1 Bryobacteraceae bacterium
ATCGATGGAGGCTGCTAGGCGGGATCGGCGGTTATGTGACAAAGGGCGGAGAGCCGACGATCTTCATCTTCAGCTCGGGCCGGACGGCGAAGGCTTTGCTGATGCGGCTGTGGGCCGTGCTGTGGTTTCCGATCGATTGGATGGCGGCGCCCGGCGTGGCGCTGGCGCTGGGAATGACGCTGATGCTGGCGGCATGGATGTGGCTGCTTCATAAGCGAGCGGCCATGCATGGGCCGGCGCTCGCATTCACGATTGCGGCCGCACTTCCAGTGCAGCACCTATTGCTGATCGGAGCGGATTTGGAGAAGTCGCGCGTCCTGTATTTGCCCGCGGCGGGATTCGCTCTGCTGGCCGCGTTCGCTCTGGAATCTGTCTGGAAATGGAAAATGGCGAGCGCAGCCGCGGCCGCGATCTTAGTGTTCGAGCTTACGGCGCTTAGCCATAATCTGGCGATCTGGAAGCGCGTGAGCGCCATCGGCCAGAGCGCGTGCCAACAGGTGGGCGCTGCGATTCAGCAAACAGGCCGCGATGCGATCGTCGTTGGCTTGCCGAATGTGAAGGACGGAGTTTACTTTCTTCGCAACGGATTCCCCGAGTGCGTGGAATGGAACACGGGCGTTTCGCAGTGGCGGGTGCATGTAGCGGACCCGCCAGAGGACGCGCGCGAAGATGGCGTGGTTCTGAAGTGGGAGGACTCGGCGTCGCGATTCATCGCGGCGTATGCTGAAAAATGAACCGATGCGAGTTGGGGCCCAAATCCGGAAGCGCTATTTGATCGCCGCGGGAGCCGCGCTGCTGGCGGCCCTCTTGGGTCTCGTCGAGCTGCAGGTGTCGTTCAACCTGGACAACTACGCTCCCTCCAATCCTGCACAGACGGTGATGTTCTGGGCGATCTCGACGGTGGTGTTTCTTCTCACCGTGACGCTCGGCTTTATGCTGCTGCGCACAGGGGTGAAACTATACCTGGAACGGCGGAGCGGGCGCGAGGGATCACGCATCCAATCGAAGCTGGTCGTGGGGGCGCTCGCGCTGAGCATCGTTCCGGTGGCCTTTTTATTCGCCTTCAGCTACATGATCCTCAACCGGAATCTGGACAAATGGTTCAGCCGGCCGGGCGAGAACATGAAGGTCGACCTGATCGACACCGAAGTCGCGCTGGGCGATGAAGTCCAGAGCCGGGCGCAGGCGCTCGCAAATTGGCTAGCCGCCGAGTGGCCAATAACCAGCGCGGAACGGCCCTGCGTGGAGAACCGAATTGCGGAGTTGAGGGTTGAAGATTCAGCGGGCGTGGGGCAGGTGATTTGCTCAACGGAAGGCGGCGGGATTCTATTCACAGCCAGGGCCCGCGCGCACAGCGGCCAAATAATCGTGGTGCGGCTGCGGCCCCGCGTGGAGCTTGCGCGGAAGCAAAGCAATATCGACAAATACGTCCGGGAATACGACCAGCTTTCAGCAAGCAAAAAGGCCATACGCAGCCTGTATCTGCTGGTGCTGGCGCTGATCACGCTGTTCATCCTGTTTTTCGCGACGTGGATCGCGCTGGTGCTCTCGCGGCAAATCAGCCGGCCGATTTCGACGCTGGTTAACGCGGCAAGCCGCGTGCGAAGAGGCAATCTGAGCCATCGGGTCTCGACGCCGGCGATCGACGAGTTGGCGACTCTTGTGAGGGCCTTCAACGAAATGCTGGAGGGACTGGAAGTGAACAGCCGCGAACTTGAAAGCCGCCGGCAGTTCACGGAGGCGATCCTCGAAAGCATTCCGACGGGAGTAATTTCGCTGGCGGGCGACGGCTCGATCCGGCGGGTGAACCGCGCGCTGCACGGACTGTTCTCCCCCGGGAGAGTGGAGAGCGCGCGGCGGCTGGAGGATCTATTTCCGCCGGAGGACGCCAGAGAGATCCGCTATTTGATGAAGCGCGCCCAACGCATGGGAGTCGCTGCGAGCCAGTTCGACCTGGAGCCGGAGGGGGCGGAGGGCCGCGTGAGGCATTTGGCTGTCACCGTCTCCGCTCTGCCGGCGCAGCCTATGGGTGCTGCCGGCGAGAAACGACGCGAAGGGGATAAGGGCTTCGTGCTGGTGTTGGAAGACACCAGTGAGCTTTTGCGTGCGCAAAAGGCAGCGGCATGGCAGGAAGTCGCGCGCCGCATCGCGCATGAGCTCAAGAATCCGCTGACGCCGATCGCGCTGTCGGCGGAAAGAATCGCGCGGATGCTCGACAGAGGGCCGTTGAAGCCGGGCTCGGAAAGAATCTTGCGAGAGTGCTCGGCTACGATTGCGCGTGAAGTGGAATCGGTGAAGACTCTGGCGGACGAGTTTTCAAACTTTTCTCGGTTTCCTTCGGCTCAGCCCGTGCCGAGCGATTTGAACGAAATTGTGCGGCACGGCTTGGCGGTTTTCGCAGGACGGCTGGAGGGGATTGATCTTCGTGTGGACCTGGGGAGCGGCCTGCCGATGGTGAACATAGATCCAGAGCAGTTCCAGAGGGTGGTAGTGAACCTGGTGGACAACGCGGCCGAGGCGATGCGCGATTCGCTGGTGAGGAGGCTGCTAGTGGCGACGCGAGCGGTTTCGCAGGACAGCATTGAACTGGTGGTGGCGGACACAGGCCCCGGGATTTCGCCAGGCGACAAAGAAAAACTGTTCCTTCCCTATTTCTCGACAAAGGGGCGGGGCACGGGACTCGGACTCGCGATTGTGAGCCAGATTCTTTCCGAACACGGCGCGAGAATTCGGGTAGAAGACAACCGGCCGTCCGGCGCGCGATTTTACGTCGAGGTTCCGGCGATGGCGGTGGAGGCAGCGGAGGCGCACGCTTGAGGGCCACCCGCGTGCTGATCGTTGACGACGAGCCAGGGATTCGCGACTCTCTCGGCGGCGCATTGAACGACGAAGGATTTCGTTGCACGGCGGTGGAAACGGGCGAGGCCTGCCTCGAGGAGCTGGCGCGGAACACATACGAAGTTGTTCTGCTGGACGTTTGGCTTCCCGGAATGGACGGCCTGGAGACCCTGGGCCGCATTCAGGAGATTCCTTTCGAGCACCGGCCGGAAGTGATCATCATTTCCGGCCACGGCACGATTGAAACGGCCGTAAGGGCGACCAAGCTGGGCGCGTTCGACTTCCTGGAAAAGCCTCTGACCATCGAGAAAGCGACGGTTTCGATCCACAACGCGGCAGAGCAGAAGCGCCTGCAACTGGAGCTGGCGCGGATGAAGGAAGCCGGCGGCGGCGAGCCGCAGATTATCGGCGAGAGCGTGCCGATGAAGGCTTTGCGGCAGCAATTGTCGCTGATGTCCGCCACCAACGGCCGGGTTCTGATTTATGGAGAGAGCGGCACCGGCAAGGAGCTGATCGCGCGGGCGATTCATATGGCCAGCGCGCGAGCTTGCGAGCCCTTTGTGGAAGTGAATTGCGCGGCGATTCCGGAAGAAGCGATTGAGAGCGAGCTGTTCGGGCGGAGGAAGGGAAGCTTGCCCGGCGTTCATGAGGACCAGCGCGGGAAATTTCAAAAAGCCGATAACGGCACACTCTTTCTGGACGAAGTGGGGGACATGTCGCTGAAGACGCAGGCCAAGGTGTTGCGCTTTCTGGATGAGCAGCGCTTCGAGCCGGTGGGCGCTTCGGAATCGATTCAGGTGGATGTGCGCGTGGTGGCGTCGACCAATAAGAATCTGGAAGAAGAAATCGAGCGGGGCAATTTCCGGGAGGATTTGTTTTATCGCTTGAACGTGGCGCCGTTCAACGTGCCGCCGCTGAGGGAGCGGAGAGAAGACGTGCGGCTGCTGGCCAAGCATTTCCTGACTGAGTTCACGACGGCATACGGGCGCAAACCGAAGCAGCTATCGGAAGAGGCTTTCCGGGCGCTGGAAGAGTATTCCTGGCCAGGCAATGTGCGCGAACTGCGGAACCTGATGGAGCGGATCGTAATTATGAATCCGCAGCCGCGAATCGATTTGCGGCACGTTCCATTGGACAGGGGACGGCGAGGAGCGGAGCGGGCCGTGGAACCCCTCGGGAGTCTGCAAGAGGTTCGGGAAGCGGCCGAGCGCGATTACATTCTCAGGAAATTGGAGGAAGCGAAGGGAAACGTGACGCGCGCGGCGGATCTGGTGGGTTTGGAGCGGAGCCATTTCTACCGGAAGATGAAGGCGCTGGGGATTGTGGCGAAGGAGTAGTCTGCCGGGAAAGCCTATTACGGTGCGGGTCCGGCGCCTTGGCCGGCTCGGCCATCACGCCCTGTTCGTTCAGGATGACAATATCGGCGCGGCGGTTGCGGGCGCGGCCCTCCTCGGTCTCGTTGGAGGCGATGGGCGCGCGCTGTCGGCGTAGCCGGCGATGGACATGCGCTGGCGCGACACGCCGAAGCGGGTGGAAAGCAACTCCAACAAGGCAATGCTGCGGGTTGCAGAAAGCTCCCAATTGCTGTGAAAACGCGCGGTGCGGATGGGAAGGGAATCGGTGTGGCCTTCGAGACGCACGGGATTGGGGATCTTGTTGATGGCCCCGGCGACTTTTTCGAGACCCTCATAGGCCATGGGGGAGATGACGTCTTCCCCGGAGGGAAACAGCGCCGCCTGATTGAAGCTGACGACGAGGCCGCGCGGCTGCAGGCTGATATTGATCTGCCCGGATTCAATTTCTTTCTTCAGTTCTTCGGAAAGAACTTTGAGCGAAGGCACAAGCTCGGCTAGCGGCTGTTCTCTTCTTTCCTCGGGCGCTTTATTCGCGCCTCCGGGCCCGCGCAGCATGGCGTTGCCTTTGCCCTTGTCGCCGACGGTTCCGCCGAGAATGGCGGCGAGCATGGCGGACATTCTGTCGCCTTCCAACGCTTTTTTCACGGATTCGGATACCTGCTGAGCCTTGCCCTTATCGGCTTGGGAGGCGGCGAACATCACCACGAAGAAGGCAAACAGGAGCGTAATGAAATCGGCATAGGAGACCAGCCACCGTTCATGATTCTCGTGGGGTTTGCGTCTGCGGCGAGCCATGTTACTTTTTCCGGTTCCAGAGGCGGCTCAAGCGGCCTCTGGCCTTTTGACTCTTTGGGATTTCGATTTGCCTCTGGGACCCGTATAGGCTTCTAGCGTGGAGCGGATCAACTTGGGTTAAGGCCTTCGGCAATCCCCAGGACGCCTTCAAGGATCACCTCCTTGCGCTGGAGTTGGGCTTCGGCGCGTGTTTGTTGGCGGCGGGAAGGAAAAAAAGAATGGCGGAGCCTACGCCGTGGCGACGAACGAGACGGCGATGCCGCGCCCCACTTCGTCGATGTTTTCCAAGTGCTGCATCACTTGAATCAAACCCAGCACGGCCCGATAATTCCAACGGTGGGCGCGTAACCACCCGCGCTCTCGAACACCTTGGCGCCGGCTTCGGCCCGCC
>DASQJB010000429.1:0-3615 GCA_035631295.1 Bryobacteraceae bacterium
CCAGGCATCGACGCCGAAGAGCGCGGGCAAGCGCAAGCCATCGCGGAAAACTTGCGCGAGATGTCGCGGCTGCCGGTTCCCATCGTCGCCGTGGTAATTGGAGAAGGCGGCAGCGGAGGCGCTCTCGGTCTGGGCGTGGGCAACCGCGTCTATATGCTCGAAAATGCCGTCTACAGCGTGATCTCGCCGGAAAGCTGCGCGGCCATCATCTATCGCGATTCCGGCCGCGCTCCCGAAGCCGCGGCGGCGCTCAAGATGACCGCGACGGATTTGCTCCAGCTCGGACTAATCGACGGAATCGTGCCGGAGCCGGGGGAAGGCGCGCACTCCGATCCCGACCAGGCCGCGGAAGCGTTACGCAAGATTTTGCGCGACGCGCTGGCGGATCTCAGCCGCCTGAGCTGCGACGAGCTGATCCGCGAGCGCTACGTGAAGTTCCGCAGCATGGGCAGTTTCTTCGCCGAATTCTCATGAAGAAGCCGGTCCTGATCGGAATCGCTTTCGCCCTCCTCGTGCTTGGTTACGTCGTGTATTCTTCCATGCGCTTGGGCGAGCACAAGGTCGAAGTCTGCATGACGTTCAATGGCCGCTCCGATTGCGGCACGGCCGCCGGAGCATCGGAGGAGTTCGCGCGCCGCACGGCGACCACCAATGCCTGCGCCAAACTTGGCGCGAGTGGCGTCAACGAGACGATCGCCTGCGAAAACACGCAGCCCACTAGCGTAAGGGTGCTCAAATAAGGTCTACGCGCTGTGAGTCGTTTCGCCATCAACCGCTCCTTTGAAGACGCTTTGGAGGGTGGGCTTCAGCCCGCGCGGCGCTTTAGCGCCGCCCTACGCCACCCAGGCTGAAGCCTCGCGCGGGTTGAAGCCCGCCCTCCAAAGCGTCTTCATCTCCTTCAGTGGCCCGCAGGTCGCCGCTCTGAATGAGCGCTGCAGAGCCGCGACCTCAAATGACAGGCGCGTGCTTAACTCACGCTCTCCGCGCTATAGCGCGCAATCAGGCCATTGCGCACCGCATGGTGGAAAATGTACGCGAAGAATCGTCCAGCCAGGACGATATACAGCGCGGCCAAGCCGAAGCCCCAAAACAACTGGTCCCCGGGCATTGTTCGCGAGGAGACCACGGCGCGCATTCCCTCGAACACATAAGAAGCGGGCAGCAGGCGCGAGAGGTAGCGCATCCATTGCGGAAGCGTCGACAAAGGATAGAAGACTCCCGCAAAAGGCGAAAGCAGTGCGGGAATCGGCCAGATGAACCACTCCGCCACCGGTCCGAGCCGGAGCACGATGGCGCAGCCCGTGATGCCCAACGCAATCCCGAACAGGAACAACACCAGAAGAAACGGGACCAGCATCAATCCGTAAGCCAGAAAGTGAAGTCCGAACGCCGCCGACGCCAGGACCAGCATCACCACCAGCCCCACGGAGCTTGTAGCGATGCTCGAAAGCACCAAGCCTAAGACATATTCGGAAATAGTCAGAGGCGTTCCGAAAAAATTCAGAAAATTGCGGGTCCAGACGTCTTCGAAGAATGTCGTCGTGATGCCTTGCATCACGCGCACCATGAAATCCCACAGCAGCACCGCCCCCAATATCGCCGGAACGAAATTGAAGCCCGAAGCCGCGACGGAATTGAGATAGCGCGTAATGAATCCCCACAGAACGATATCGATAGCCACCCAGGCAAACAGCGGAACCACGCGCGCGGGGCTTCCGCCAAGCAAGTAAAGCTGGCGAAGAACGATGGCGGCGGTGCGATTGGAATGCATGCCTTAATCCTGTAGCGTCAGCGGCTCGCGCGCCACGGCGACGAACAAATCTTCGAGTGTCTCTTTGCCATGTTCGCGTGGCAATGCTCTGGGATCGCCTTCCAGCAGGATCTTGCCATGGGAGAGAAACAGAACGCGATCGCAGACGTCCTCGACTTCATACATATTGTGCGAAGTCCAAAGCACGCCTCCTTCTCCGCGCAGCGCGAACTCCCGGATCTTAGCGCGGATGTCGCGCGCGGTGGCGGGGTCGAGCGAAGCCGTCGGCTCGTCGAGCAAAAGCAGGGTGGGCGCATTCAGCATCGCCTTAGCCAGCGATACGCGCGTCTGCTCGCCGGAGGAAAGCAGGCCGTACTTCACATTGCGGAGTCTTTCAAGGTCGAATTCTTCGAGCAAAGTGCGGATGCGCGCGGCGAGAGATTTCACGCCGTATAGAAGTCCGAAAATGCGCAGGTTCTGGTACACCGTGAGATTGCCGGGGAGAGCCGCATAGACGGCGGCGAAGTTCGTGCGCTCCAGCGCGCGCGACCGATGGGCGCGAAGATCCACTCCCCCGATCTCGATCACGCCGGAGCTAGGCTCTAGAATTCCAAGGACCATGTTAATCGTGGTCGTTTTTCCGGCGCCATTCGGGCCCAGCAGCCCCAGGATCTCATTCCGGCCCACTTCGAACGACACGCCGTCGACTGCGGCGAGGCTGCCGTAGTTCTTGTGAAGGTCGCGAACCATGAGGACTCGGGACATGCTGAAGCCTTGTTAATCCATCATCGCAGCGCGCCAGACGTTGAAACGGTATCCCCGCCGTGTTCGTCACTTTGGCATGGAGGTCTTTATGAAACGTCTGGCTTTATGTTTATCGATAGGAGTGCTTCTTTCCGCTGCCGCGTTAGCCCAAGAGCGCCCGCGCTTTATGTTCGATCTGGGAACGGGCTTCACCGCGCCCTCCAATGTCAGCGCGGATAATCTGAACATCGGATGGAATGTGCAAGGAGGCGTGGGGGCGAGCGTCAACCCTTGGCTTGGCGCGAAGATCCAACTGCAATACGACTCGATGGGTATCAACCGCTCGACCTTATTTGACCTGGGTTTTCGCCGGGGCAATGTGAACATCTTTTCGACGACGTTCGACCCGATCATACATTTGGCGCCCCACAGCCCCATTGGCGTTTATGTGATTGGCGGAACTGGACTGTATCACTACATGAACGACGTAAGCGGGCCTGGCGTTATCGGATACTTCAACGCGTCCAATTCGGTGAACAAACTCGG
Source organism: Bryobacteraceae bacterium (assembly GCA_035631295.1). Taxonomy (GTDB): domain Bacteria; phylum Acidobacteriota; class Terriglobia; order Bryobacterales; family Bryobacteraceae; genus Palsa-187. The sequence continues at coordinate 3,041 of DASQJB010000429.1, forward strand.
CATCAATGCGGGAGGAGGATTCGAGTTCGGGCCGAGAGTGCGGGGCAAAATCTTCGCAGAGGCGCGATGGACACGCGTCTTCCTCGCCAGCAACGTGCACGCCGACTACATTCCGGTGTCGTTCGGCTTCCGCTGGTAAGCCGAGCCTACGGCTCCGCCCCTTCCTCCGCCAGCATGCGGGCGTGCTCGCCGGAAGCGAAAATCTCGAAATCGAATCCTAGATTCTCGATCGAGAGGAATGCCGCCTGGTTTTGCCGGAAGGCGAAAAGCTCATCGGCGTAGCGGTGATAGTTTCGTACAAATTCGTCGGAAAGCGAACGCGCGATCCGGCGGGCCGGCGAAGACTGCATTCAGGCCCAGCGCGCGGGTATAGATCGAGCGATAGTCCGCCACGCCCCAGCGCCGCAGCTTTTTCTGCACCGCCGCGGGCGTTTGATTCGCCAGCAGAGCCGCGAAACTCTGGTAGCGGATGTTTTTCTGGCGCAGTCCCTGGTCGCGTCCGATGTATTCCAAACATTGGTCGGTCCAGCGCAGCAGATCCTTGCCCACATAGAACAGCATCACGACCTCGGAGT
>DASQJB010000430.1:0-19447 GCA_035631295.1 Bryobacteraceae bacterium
AAGCTCCGTTGGAGCCCGAAGACTGGGCTTCCGTGATCGAGCCGCTCGAAAAATTGGAGCGGGACTTCCGGCCGCTGGAACAGGCCCTTCCTCACCTGGCCCCGCTTTGGGTTGAGCATCCAGACTCCGAATGATAATCGCGGAGGCCGGGCGCGCGCTTCGCGAACGGAAAATTTCAGTCGCCGAGTTGACCAAGGAAGCGCTGGCCGCTGCCGAGCGTGCCAATTCCGGACTCAACGCATTTATCACGATTACCGAAGAGACGGCGCTCAAGCGCGCCGCGGAATTGGACGAGGATCTGACGCGCGGCATCGATCATGGGCCTTTGCATGGCATCCCGGTGGCCCACAAAGATGCGTTCTACACGAAAGGCGTTCGCACCACGGCCGGCACGAAAATTCTGTCGGATTTTGTTCCCGAGGAGGACGCGGATCTGGTGAAGAGGCTCCGCAAGGCAGGGACAGTCATGATCGGCAAAACCAATTTGCACGAGCTGTGCCACGGGATCACGTCCAATAACCCGCATTACGGAGCGGTGAGAAATCCCTGGGATCTGACCCGGATTCCAGGAGGGTCGAGCGGGGGATCGGGCGCGGCGTTGGCGGCGGGAATTGTGCCTCTGGCGACGGGGACGGACACAGGCGGCTCCATTCGCATTCCCGCGGCGTATTGCGGCGTGGTGGGGCTGAAGCCCACGATAAGCCGCCAAAGCTGCCGCGGCGTCGTGCCGTTGGCTGTGACTTTGGATCATGTCGGACCGATGACTCGGACGGTGCGGGACGCCGCGATCGCATTTGGATCGGCGGCTCCGGAGCAACCCGAGGTGAAGGGGCTGCGCGTTGGCGTACCGGAGAATTTCTTTTTCGACCGCTTACATCCGGAAGTCGCGGCATCCGTGCGTCACGCGGTGCAAACGGCGGCAGGGTTGGGAGCGGAGGTCATGGAAGTCCGCCTTCCGGATCCGGCGGCTCTGAACACGACCGGGCGGGTGATCCAGTTGGCGGAAGCCGCTATGGTCTGGAAGCGCTATCGCAACCGGCGCGCGGATTTCGGGGAGGATGTCTTCGCGCTGCTTCAGCAGGGTTTGTTGATTTCGGCCACCGATTACCTGGACGCCCAGCGGGTTCGCGAAATGCTGGCGCGCGACTTCGCGAAGGTTTGGATGTCGGTCGATTGCCTCCTCACGCCGGTCACCGCGATCGCCGCGCCAAGAATCGGCGAAACCACCGTTCCAATAAACGGCTTCGAGGAAGATGTGCGGCTGGCGAGCACGCGGCTGACACGGCCATTTAACGTGCTTGGCTGGCCCGCGCTGTCGATGCCGTGCGGCATCACGAGTAACCGGCTGCCCATCGGGCTCCAGATTGTGGCGCCGCGGAATCGGGAGGACACGCTGTTTAGGCTGGGTGCGGCTTTAGAAGACGCGCTGGCGTTGGACCTTAGAGTAAGGTGATCGCGCTGGACGCCACTTATAGCGTGGGCCGGAATCTCTCCGGCGTGGGAGTTTACTCGCGAGAGATTCTTTATGGGCTGGCTCGGGCTCATCCGGAGGAGCGGCTGCTGTTTTATTACAGGCCGCATCGATGGGCGCGATCGTGGCGGGAGCGGCTGCCGGCAAATGCGCGTCGCAGGATTTTGCGGGGGCCTCCGGCGGCGCCGCTGTTCCACGCTTTGAACCAGCGCGTAGACTATTGCGCGCGGCGAACGGTGGCGACGTTTCACGATCTGTTCGTGATGACTGGGGAATATTCGACGCCGGAGTTTCGGGCGCGATTCACGGTGCAGGCGCGAGAGGCGGCGGCGCGGAGCGATCTCATCATTGCGGTTTCCAAATTCACGGCGGGCCAGGTAGAGCAGCTCTTGGGAGTGGAGCCTGCGCGGATTCGGGTGATCCCGCATGGGGTGCATATGCCGGCGGCGAGGCGAGTGGAACCCGTGCGCGAAAACCTGGTGCTGACGGTGGGGGCGATTCAGAAGCGGAAGAATATCGGGCGTCTCGTGCGGGCGTTCGAGCGAATGCCCGAAGGGTGGCGGCTGGCGATCGCTGGGTCGGCCGAAGGGTTCGCGGCGGCGGAAGAGCTGCGCGCCGTGGAAGAATCCCCGCGGCGGCCGGATATCGATGTTTTGGGCTACGCGACTCCGGGGGCGCTGGAGGAGTTGTACCGGCGCGCTCGTATATTTGCGTTTCCTTCGCTGGACGAAGGCTTCGGGATGCCCGTTCTCGAGGCGATGGCGCACGGCCTGCCGGTGGTCGCTTCGATGCGATCGGGCGTAGCGGAGACGGCGGGCGACGCCGCGGTGCTGGTCGACCCGGAAGGTATCGAAGAGCTGGCGGAGGCCTTGAAGCGTCTAGCGGAGGATGAGCAGTTGGCGCACGAGCTGACGCTCCGGGGCCGGGATCGGGCGCTTCAGTTTCCTTGGAAGGCCGCCGTGGAGCGGACGTGGGCCGTGTATCGGGAATTACGGTTGGGGATCTGAGTGAAGCTGATGGCGCTGGGCTTTCAAAACGGCGGCGTGGCGCTTGGCGGCGCGGCGCAGCTCGATCACGTCAGCCTCTTCCGCCCAGACGGCGATCAAGCCTCCCACGATTAGCGGAAGCGTCATAATGCCCCATAAGACGATGGAGAAGCGGCTGGCGTCGGCGGGAAAGACACCGAAGATTCGAATCAACACTTCTCTGGTCAGAAGCTGAAAAACACCGATATTGGCGGGGGCTTGGGGAAGGGACGCCGCGGCGCGCAGAACAATCATAAGCGCGAAGGCATCCAGAATGGAGAGATCGAAGCCATAGCCTTTGAACGCCGCCCAAACCGGAATCGTCTGAAACAACAGAGCAGGTAGGCTCTGAAGAAAGGCTAGATACAAATATCGGGAGTGGCCGATGAGGCCCAAGTCTTCAAGCAGAATGTTGAGCTGGCGGCGCCAGCCGCTGACGGAGCGGAACGGGGGCACTTGCCAATGGCGCCGGAACATGGCGGTGGCTAGAAGCGCGGCGCCGGCGAGCACGGTGATGAAGAGGACCCATTCGCCGTCGACCAGGTAGCGGAAGCGGCCCGGAAAATGAATGAAATGCAGAGTCAGAAAGAGCCCAACGGCCAGCCATATTCCATCGAAGATCCGCTCGATGAGGACGCTGGAAAGAGAGACCGAAAAAGGTAACTCGGTGCGGGCGCTGAGGAGATAGCAGCGCAAAACCTCGCCGGCTTTCAAGGGAAGAAGCTCGTTGCCGAAGAGGCCGACAAAAACCGCGCGGACAGTTTGCCAAAAGCCTATGCGAACGACGGGGCGAAGGACCAAGTTCCAGCGGATAGCGTAGAGGAGGTAAACGCCCAGAAGGGCAACGACAGCCAGGGCAACCCACCTCCAATCCATGGAGGCCAGATCGTCTTTGAAGTCGCTCAGCCGGGCATCGCGGAGCGTCCAGATCAAAGCCCCGATGGACAGCAGATTGATGAGAACGAGAACCAACCGCCTGCGAGAGCGTTTCGTGCCCAAATTTCATCATAGCGTTCTGGCCGAGTGGCATAGGCGGATTTCCGCTCGGGTGTGGCTTTGGATCAGGAGCCGGCGGCGGCGCCGAGGCCGCGAAGTTTGGCGGCGAGCGTCGTGCGCTTGAGGCCGAGCATCCCGGCCGCGGCGGATTTGTTGCCATGGGTCTTGCGGAGCGCCTCTTCGAGAATCTGGCGCTCTATGGCGCCTACCGTTTGCTCGAAGTCGAGGCCGCGATCGGGGATGGCGGAGGGAGCCGCGATGGACTGTTCGGGCAAACCAGCGGAGGGATCGGCGGATAGGTGGAAGTCGGAGGGGTAAAGCATAGGGCGGCCTCCGCTCATGGCGAGAGCCGTCTCGATGGCGTTTTCGAGTTGCCTCACGTTCCCCGGCCAGCTCTGGGATTCGAGAAAGGGGAGAGTTTCCAACGCGATGCCGGGCGCGGGCACATTTTCGATGCAGCAGATCTTGTCCACGAAGTGGCGGGCCAAGAGAACAATGTCGCCGGGGCGCTGGCGCAGGGGCGGCGCAGTGATGGGAACTACGTTCAAGCGGTAGTAGAGATCCTCGCGGAATTTGCCTTCGCGGATGCGCTGAGCGAGGTCGCGATTGGTTGCGGCGATGAGGCGGACGTCGACGCGTACATTTTCCGAACTGCCTACCCGTTGAAATTCGCGCTCCTGCAAAACGCGCAGGAGCCTGGCCTGGACCTCAGAGGCGACTCCCCGACTTCATCCAGAAAGAGCGTGGAGCGGTGGGCTTGCTCGAAACGGCCGATGCGCTGCTGGACGGCGCCGGTGAAGGCGCCCTTCACGTGTCCGAATAGCTGCGCCTCGAAGAGCATTTCGGGAAGCGCGGTGCAGTTGACAGTGATTAAGGGAAGCTGCGACCGGGGGCTGGCGAGATGCAAAGCTCGGGCGATCATCTCCTTGCCGGTGCCGGTTTCGCCGGTGATCAGGACGGTGGAGCGGCGCGCTCCCACGAGCCAGACGGTGTGCAGAATCCGCTGGATGATGGGGGGGCTGGAGCCGATCAGGTGCGAGCGCCATGCCTCCATTTCGGGTAATGTGTCCAGCATAGGCCAACTATCGGCGGTAATGAGGGGAGACTTTAGGATTTAGAAACGGCCCCTGTTGTTATCCTGAGTGCATGAATAGATTTACCCTCCTGTTTGCCGCGGCTCTCGCATGGGGCCAGCAGCAAGCGCCTCCGCCCGCCTCCGATCCCGTCGTGCTCACCGTCGGGAACGAAAAAATCACCCAATCCCAGTTCGAGCAGATGATCGCGACCCTGCCTGCCCAACAAAGGGCGCAGATCACGAACGCGGAGGAACGCCGCAAAGTGGCCCAACAGATCGCGGAGTTGAAGACTCTGGCGCAGGAAGGGCGGGCGCGCAAGCTCGATCAGAACACTGACGTGAAGACCAAGCTCGCGCTGACGGCCGACCAGGTATTCGCGAACGCCGAATATCAGGCCCTGGGGACCGCGGCCGCCGACGAGGCCGCTTTGCGCGCCTATTATGACGGCCATAAGGGAGATTGGGAGGAGGTGACGGCGCGCCATATTCTGATCCGCTTTCAAGGCTCGCAAGCGCCGCTGCGGCCGGGCCAGAAAGAGTTGACGGAGGCGGAAGCGCTTCAAAAGGCGAAAGACCTCAAGGCCAAGATCGCCGCGGGAGCAAAGTTCGCCGAAGTGGCGCAGGCGGAAAGCGACGACGTCGGCTCGGGCGCCAACGGCGGCGATTTAGGGGCCTTCGCAAAGGGGCGAATGGTGCCGGAGTTCGAGAAGGTGGCGTTTTCGCAGCCCGTCGGCCAGGTGGGCGATCCGGTGAAGACGCAGTTCGGCTATCACCTGATTTTGGTGGAGAAGCGTGAGAGCAAGCAGTTCGAGCAGGCCAAGGCGGAAATTCAGCAGCGAGTCGGACCGGAGCAGGCGCAGAAGGGGTTGGAGGCGCTGAAAAAGAAGACCGTCGTGGTGTATGACGAGACTTATTTCGGCAAGCCGTAGCGGTTGGAAATTTAGATCACTACTCGTAAGTCGCTTTCACTCTAAGATAGTGGCGTGAAATCAGGCGGCGTCGCCTTACGGCTCACGAGAATCTCGGCTTCGGCAACTTTCCGCGCGGGGCTCAATGGGCCTAGGGGAAGGTCGCGCTCAGTGCCCGAGCCCGTTATGGGGTCTGCCGTTGTAAACCGGAGCATTCCCGGGAAGCTCTCGTCTAGCGATCACCCGGTCTACCATTCCGTATTGCACTGCCTGCTGCGCGGTCATGATGTAATCCCGATCCACATCGCGCTGGATCTTTTCGAGCGGCTGGCCTGTGGCCTCCCCCAGAATCCGATTCAGAATATCTCGTGTCCTTAGAATCTCACGCGCGTGGATGTCGATATCGGCCGCTTGTCCTCCCAGTCCGCTCGCGTGCGGTTGATGGATCAGAACGGTAGAGTTCGGTAGCGTAAAGCGCTTTCCCTTGGCGCCGGAGGCCAAGAGCACGGCCGCCATGGAAGCCGCCTGACCTACACAGTAGGTCACGATGTCAGGCTCGACCAGGTGCATGGTGTCTAGAATTGCTAAGCCGGCGGTCGTCACGCCGCCAGGCGAGTTGATGTATAAGGAAATGTCCTTCGCCGGGTCTTCCGCTGCTAGGAAAAGCATCTGCGCGATCACCACGTTCGCCACGTTATCGTCGATGGGCGTTCCGATGAAAACAATGTTTTCTTTGAGCAGTCTGGAATAGATATCAAACGCGCGCTCGCCGCGCGATGTTTGTTCTACGACCATGGGAATCATACTCATACCTCGTTTGACCACGCCATAAGCCTAAGCCGCGGCCATCATCTGATCGCAAATGAAGCGTGAAAAACACGCCGCCGCGGCGGCCAAATCCGGCGCTCGATCTACGACAGAACCCTGAATGGAAGGCGCCTCCCAACCATAATGGGTTAGGATCACCTCTGTTCCGGCCGCGTCCGCCCGGAACAGGATATCTATGGTTTGGTTCTGACTATATCTGGCTCCCGGATGCCAGGAAAACACAATGCGAGTGACAGGTTCCCACGTGGTCACCGTTCCCCACTCGCGTTCTTCTCCCGACCGTGTACGCTCGAGCAATCGCCCGCCAACCCACGGCTCAATGGCGCATGTTTCAGCGTCTTCGGCTGCGAGCGAATGTGACGCAAGAGGCCACCATTCCGCGAAATGCTCGGTGAAGAAGCGGAAGGCGTCCTCAATGGGACAATCGACGTGAACGCTTCTTCGAATCGGCTGCTGATTTTGCTTTGTTTCGGCCATGATCCAGAGTCTCCTTCTTTGCGAATTCGGAAAAGGCGGTCAGTGCATCCTTCCACATCGCATCGACGTGGTCACGCAGTTCGGCCAGAGTCTTCGGATTGAGACGGAAATAGTGCCGCGCGCCGCGTCGTTCCTCATGTACAAGCGCAGCGCACTTCAATACGTTCAGATGCTGAGAGACAGCCGGCCGACTGACCGGAAGCCGAGCTGCCAGCTCCCCGACGGTGCAGGGGCGCTGTCGAAGCAGGTTGAGAACGGCCTGGCGAGTCGGATCGGAAAAGGCGTTCAACAATTCAGCTCGGTTAGTCACGTCTTACGGTAACTCCAGACTTACCAAAAGTCAAGGAGAAACGAACGGCCGCGCGCCGGTGGGCAAGTCGCGGCGAAATCATCAGGCCGCGGATCTGGAATGCCTGCGCGGGCCTGAGGTTTTAAAATCTGAAGGAAGCTCCAAACGGGGCGGCCGCCACTTTGAGTGCCGGCGACCCGGCTGCGATGGTAGCCCTCATCGAACCGAAGTCGGCCGTGCACTCTTCCTCAGGCGCGGCTCCTGCGAACTCAGGACTCTTCAATGAAGCCGGGGGGGAAGCTCACGGGAGCCTTGATGACTCAAGTTGTCTGAAGGCTACACGACGTCCATCTCCCGGGCGTCGAGGGTCAGTCTGAGCTGTCACATCAGTTTTCGGTAGGCGTCTTTTCCAAATGGTCCAGGACGATAGTGTCGAATGGAGCTTTGCGGGCTTGAAGCTTGAGGCCGAGTTGTTGGACCGCCTGAAAGATGGCGGTGTTGGAGGTATCGGGCCCGCCCCCGGAGAGCGCGGCGCCGGGATCGGGACATCCTGCTGGACCGCGTCCTGGCCCATCGCCGCGGCCTCCGGGGCCATCGGGGCCCCGTCCTCCAGGACCATCCGGTCCGCGGCCGCCAGGGCCGAACTGCATCCCCGAGTTCCGCGCCATGTTCTGCATCATCGCGAACATCACCTCCATCGGTAGATCCAGCGTCACCTTATAGGAGCCTTTCAGCCCGGTTGCATCCAAGACAGGACGGTCGAGGAAGGGAGTGAGGGTGTCGGCGAGGGCGGACATAGTCAGTTTGGTGAATTCCATACGCATGCCGCAGTTGGCGCCAGGAGAGACGCGCGCAGAGCCGCCTGCGGCGCCGAATGTGACTGGACCGCGGCCGCCGGGGCCGCCTCTGCCTCCGTTTCCGGAGCCGGGCGGCGGCCCGGCGAAAGGCAATCCGGGAAAAGCGCCGGGGAGGGAAGCGGAGACGGAATCCGCATCTGCTCCCGCTTCGGAAGGCTCGAGTTTGGTTGTACCTTTTCCGGCGACCAACTCATAGACCGGTTGTTCGCGCTTTTCGTGATGAACCGCGAGCTTGAACCGTTCGATTAAGAGCGTCTGCATCATTTCGGGGACCTGATCTTGCGACGCGCCCTCGGGAAGCTTGGCCTGAATGTTCCAACGTGACTCTCGGATCCAGGATGGGCCGGCGACCTGAAAGGATTTCACGCGAAACGCGTACGGAAGCAAATCGCCGAGAGAGACAAAGCTAAAGTCGAGGCTGTCGCCCGTGATCCGTGAGCCCGCGCGGAACTGACCGGAACGGAAGGTGTCAGGCGTGGGAAGACTCGCTGCCCGGATGGCGGCAACTTCGAAGACGGGGGCAGCGGCTGGCGCCTGCGCCTGAAGGATCTTCACGGCGAGCGCGGCGGAAAAGACCAGTCCAACTGTAATAACGCGTTTCATTCCGACCTGGTGAGCGGCGCAGACCACGGAAACCCGTGATCTGCGCCTTTTTGGGTGAAGGTGCTTTCGGTATAGGCTTACACTTAAGAACGATCCAGGCGCGGAAAGGTTTCGTGCGCGGGGGAGTTCTTAACCTTTCTTTACATCCGCCCCTTATGCGCGGTAAGGGGCAGCGGCGGACAGTTGCGGGAGGGAGTCTGCATCTCGCTGTTGCGTTTCCGGCAAAGGCAGCTCAATGGAGACTCTCAGACCAGGATGTGCATTCTCCAAACGCAGCAAGCCATGGTGGATGGCGATGGCGCGTTTGGCGATGGCCAAGCCGAGGCCGACGCCTCCGGTGGAGCTGTCGCGCGAATCGTCCACGCGAACGAACGGTTGTCCTAACTGTTGAAGCAGATGCTCGGGCACACCGATTCCGTAATCGCGGATGACGACGTGAACTGCGGTCGAGCCGGCCCGGACGCTGATGTCGACCGACGCTGCGGTGGGGGAATAACGGATCGCATTGCGAATAACATTTTCGAAAGCGCGGCGCGCGAGCTCACGATCGCCCACGATGACGGGGTTGTCGCTGGCGTCGATGCGCACCCGGCAGCCGTGCGCGTCGGCTTCGATCCAGCAATCGGCGGATATTTCGCGCAGCAGATCGGCGACGGAAAACTCTTCCCGCTTTCTCGCCAAGGGGTCCCCTTCGCCGCGAGTCACTTGCAGCAGGGTGGCGATCAGGCTGGACAAACGCTGAATCTCGTCTTTGATTTGAGCGATGGCTTGCTGGCGGTTTTCGTCCCTTCGCGCCAGCTCGGCGGCGAAACTCATGCGCGCCAGAGGCGAGCGAAGCTCATGCGAAACATCCTGGAGCAGCCGTCTTTCGGCCGCGAGCAAGGCTCCGATGCGTTCCGCCATGCGATCAAACGATCGGGACAGCTCGCCGATTTCGTCGCGCCGCCTGGAGTTCAAGCGCACGGAAAGCTCGCCGCGGCCGAACCGTTCGACGCCGCGAGCGAGATCGCGGAGGGGAGAGGCGATGCTGATGGCTAGCCCCCAGCAGACCAGCGCCACAGCCAAGAAAATCAACGCATAATACGGCGCCAAGGTCCACGGATCGAAGGGCGGACGCAAGACAGCGATGAGGCGGTAACGATCGGACGCGTGTGCGACGATCATTTGGCCATTGCTGCGGACCGGAACGCCCCAATCGCCATGGACCAGCTTGAGTTGTTGCGAGCGGTCCGCGCCCGTGACAAGATCGCGGCCCTGCGAATCGGTGAGAAAGCGTGGCCCATCAATGAAGGCGGAGGTGTTACCGAGATAAGCCGCGAGGCGCTGCGCGCCGCCGGACTCGTAGGCTTGCGCCGCTTCGTGCAACACCATCTCGTCGACGCGCGCCATGGGTCCCCCCTTGCCCAATGCGCGGCCTTCCACAAAGCGGGAAACCATGGAAAAGGCAAGCAAAGAAAGCACCAGGGTAACGAAACACCAAAGCAGAATTCTCAGGTAAACCGATTTCATTTCGATTCGGCTGGCGCGGCCGAAAAGAGGTAGCCCGCGCCCCGGACGGTCTGAATAACGGCGACACCCTCCAATTTCTTGCGCAAATGGCAGACGTGGACATCGACGGAGCGGTCATAGGGATTGAACTCGCGCTGCAGCGCGCTCGCGGCGAGCTCGTCGCGGGAAACCACGCGCCGGGCGGACCGGACTAGCAGCTCGAGCATGTCGAATTCGACGGCAGTAAGCGCGAGCGGTCGATCGTCGCCCCATGCCGAGCGATTATCCAGGTCGATTTTGAGACAGCCGGCTTCGAGAGAGCCGAGTTGGGAGGACGGACTGAACTTATGAAACCGCCGCCAAACGGCGCGCATGCGCGCCAACAGCTCTGCCGGGCCGAAGGGTTTGGGGAGATAGTCGTCGGCGCCGGCATTGAGGCCGGCGATGCGGTCTTCCTGCCCGGTCCGCGCGGTGAGCATGATGACCGGGGCGCTGCTGCGCTTGCGAAGCTGCCGCAACACCTCGAACCCATCGATCACCGGCAGCATCACGTCCAGCAGGATGAGGTCGAATTCGCGCTCCAGAGCGCGGGCGAGCCCGCGCCGGCCATCGTGAGCCGCTTCGAGGTCGTAACCGTAGGGCGCGAAGAAGTCGCGCATCAGGGCGCAAAGACGAATGTCGTCGTCGACGAGCAGAATCGACTTATCGTTAGGAAGGGCCGTACTCAACCACTACTGTAGCGCGGAGGCGCGCTCCTATTTTTGCGTGTTAACAATTCTTTACCCAGAAGGCCGCGATTGTTCCGCTCGCCGGAGCGATTCACGTCGTCGTTCCTTACAGGAAGAGGCAAATGAAAGCAGAACAATACATCATTAATCCTCAGGGAATGATTGCAAAACCATCTTTTTCGGAGGTTGGGTTTTCGGCTAGCGCCGGCCGTGGCCCGCGGATTACTCCCAGTTTGATAGACGTCGGGCGCCACAATGGCGACGGACGCGAAGGGCTCGCCATCCTCTCGACGATCGCAGCCGACATTTTCGAGCTGGCGGATGCGAAGTGGCTGGTAGCAGCGAAGAACGCCGCGGGCAGAATGACGCCGGTTTGTATCTTCGGACGGCCGCCGGCTCTGAGCGAAACGCTTGAACAAGCGGAAGGAGTGGTTCGCGGCGGAGGAGAACCAGGGATGGGGTCTGCGGCGGATGCGCTCATCAGGCCCGTCACGGCGCGTGGCGCCGCTATCGGGGCGATTATCCTCGGCCCCAAGCGCGGAGGCGGGGAATACTCGAGCGAGGCGCGCGAACTTATCGCGCTAGCCTCGGACCACATCGGACATTTTCTGGAAAGCCCCATGTTTGCGTCGCTCGTGAGCGGGCGCCTGCGGGCGATGGAACGGACCCGATCGGAGATCGCGGCGGCCCAGCACATCCAGAGCCGTCTGCTTCCGTCTCATCATGCCCGCATTGAAGGCTTGGAGTGCCACGGGCAGTCGTGGCCCGCGGGGGAGGTGGGCGGCGACTTTTTCGATTTCATTCCGCTCGGCGCTGGAGAGCTCGGCGTGGCAATTGGAGACGTCGCGGGAAAAGGAATTCCCGCGGCGATTGTAATGGCGGGCTTGCAAATGTCGTTGCGGGCGCTGGCGCGGGATTGCCGCGGCGCGGTTCCTCGCCAGATGGCTCAGTTGAACGCTCTGCTGTTTGACGTTCTGCCCCCGGAATCGTACGCAACGCTCTACTATGCATCGGTGGATCCGCTGATGAGGCGGCTGACTTACGTGAACGCAGGTCATGAGCCGCCACTGCTGATCCGAAAGACGACGAGAACCATAGAGCGTCTGGATGCCGGTGGTCCCGTGCTGGGGTTGCTCGGATGCGCCGGTTATCGAAGCGGAACCGTAGCGCTGGACCCCGGCGATGTGCTGATTTGCTTTACGGATGGAGTGGCGGAGACATGCGATGCCGGTGGAACCGAAATGACGGTAGCGGGAATTGCCCGCGTGGCGCTGGAGCATTTGAACCAGCCGGCTCACGAGATCGTCGACGCGATTCTAAAAGCAAGCGAGGATTTCTCCCAGGGGCGCGCGGCGCGCGATGACCGCACGGTAGTGGTCCTGCGTATCGCCGATCCCTCCGCGGGCGCCACGCGAACTGCGCGTAGGATGGCTGTAGAACCGGATCTGCAAAAAAGGGCCGCCGCGGCTTGCCGCCCCGAGCTCTCCGCCGCGGCGGTTGTTCGCGGCTCCCTCGAAATGATAAGCTGATCTCCCCAAGGAGTCTTGGCTCAAAATGAAACGTTCTTTCAGCTTGGCGGCCGCGTTCTTGCTGGCGATGGGATCGATGTTGGCGGGTGCGATTCGCGTGTATCAGACCAATAGTGCGGGCGATGCCGTGGATATCATCGATCCGTCGACCAATAAAGTAGTGCTCCAGGTGACTGGCATCGAGGTCCCGCACGGAGTTACGTTCGCGCCGGACGGATCGAGAGCTTACATCACCTGCGAATCGGAAAGCACGCTGTGGGCTACCGACACCAAGACCGGCAAGCTGATCGCCAAGGCGAAGCTGAGCGGGCACCCCAATAATCTTTCCATCTCGAAAGACGGGCGCTATGCGTTCGTGGGAATCGCGGTGGCTCCGGGCGCGGTGGACGTGGTAGAGACTGCGAGCATGAAGCTGGTGAAGAGCGTGCCGGTGAAAGGCGCGGTCCACAATGTTTATACGACGCCCGATGGGAAGTTTGCGGTGGCGGGCTCGGTGGCGAATCGGATGTTCACGGTGATCGACGCGCAGACGTTCCAGGTGGTGTGGGAAAAACAGTTCGACTTGGGCGTGCGTCCGATCGCGTTCGAGAAGGCGGCCGATGGATCCGCGAGCCGGGCGTTCGTGCAGCTTTCCGGTTACAACGGCTTTGCGGTGCTGGACTTCAAAACGCATGAGGAGACGGCGCGCATCAAGCTCCCGGATGAGCCGAGTGGCGGCAAGCCCGAAGGAGGCGCGCCATCTCACGGAATCGGAGTGGCTCCGGACGGAAAGACCCTGTGGGTGAATAGCTCGCCGTCCATCGGCGTATTCGTTTATTCGCTACCCGATCTCAAGATGCTGGGCCACGTGAAGACCGGCAAAGTGCCGGACTGGATCACGTTCACGCCCGACGGCAAGATGGTCTACATTGCGAACTCGGGCGCGAATTCGGTGTCGGCCATTGACATTGCGTCGCGCAAAGAAGTGGCTCGGATTCCCGTGGGCGAAGTACCGAAGCGGAACGGAACCGTCGTGGCGCCGTAGGGGCGACTCAAGCCTTCAGAACCGCCTGCACGTACTCCGGCTTCAACGGAAGCCGACGGACGATCTTCCCGGTCGCATCAAACAGCGCCGCGGCGATGGCGGGCGCGGCGAGAGCATTCGCCGCTTCCGATCCGCCGCCATAGGTTCCCACTTCAGGCCGGTTCAGCAGCACGACGTTGATCTCGGGGACATCGGCCATCTTGAGGATCGGATAGGTACGCCAGTCGCGGCTCGTGATGCCGCTTTCGTCGAACTGTAGCTCTTCCAACAGCGCGATGCTAACGCCCATCACCGTTCCGCCTTCCACCTGCCGCTTCAACTGCATCGGGTTCACGACAATGCCGGGATCGACGGCCACAGTGACTTTTTCAACAACGATAGCGCCGGTTGAGGGAGTGACGGCGATGTGGCTGACGCAAGCCCAATAGGTTCCGGAACGGAACATCACCGAAACGCCCTGGCCGCGCACCACTCCCGCGCCGGAGGCATTCTTGGAACGCGGAGACGGGCGAGTCTCCCAGCTGGAGGCCTCGCGGACGGCCTTGAGTACGCCAAGAACACGCTCTTCTTTGGCGTGGTCCATGCGGAACTGAATGGCGTCTGCGCCCGCGAGTGCGGCCGCTTCGCTGATAGCCAGTTCGCGCGGGAAGTTCTGCTGGAACTGGCCCGGCGTGCGCATGCTGTGATCGCGGAGTCCTGTGGCGTAGGGCGAAGCCTTTTGCCCGACCTGGAACGTACCGTGGCCGCGCTCGATCAGCGTCGAGGCGCCATCGTAAATCCACGGGTCTTCGATGCCGTTGACGGTCGAGCCGATGAAGACGGCCTTCTCATTGGGAGCGGCCATGGTCGGCAGACCGGCCAGCACAGCGCCGATGGGCCGGTCATCCTGCATGGCGGGCATATAGTGATCAATCTGGTATGCGGAGATTTTGCCGTTGGCGTCCAGTCCGATTTCGACGTCCGACATAGCGGCCGGCGATTGCGTCGACCACTGGAAATCCTCGGGCCGCATCCATTGCACGCGAACGGGCTTGCCCACTGCTTGCGACAGTATCACCGCCTCGTCTTCCGCGCCGGCGTTCCCGCCGTTGGAGCGTCCGTAATGGCCCGGGCCCGAAAACGTGCGAACGACGATGTTGTCGATGGAGGTAGACAGCATCTGCGCGATCTCGCCCCGCAGCGCCTGGGGGTTCTGATTGTGCGTGTAGATATAGACCGTTCCGTCCTTGCGAACGTCCGCCAGCGCCATCGTTGGCCCCATCGGCGCGTGTTTCATGTAAGGAAGCTGGTAGGTGGCGGTGAGCTTCTTGGCGGCGCCGGCTAGCGCGCGCGGCGCGTCGCCCGTGGATTTTTCGCTCTGCGTGACTTTCGTGGTTTTCCAGTCGGCGTCCCGCTTCAGATAGTCGAATAGGCGCGTGTGGCCGGGGAGTCCCTTCCAGTCTTTCCATTTCGTTGCTGCCGCGACGGCTTGAGAAGCGCGAATAGCTTCCCATTCGGTGGGCGCAACCACGCCGACTAAGTTGCCCTTCACGACCACCTGCGCATTGGGAAATTTCGTTTTGTCCAATGGACCTACGCTCACGAGCGTCGAACCGAGGCTCTTGGGATGCACCGTTCGCGCGTGCAGCATGCCGGGAAGGCGCACATCGACGGCCCATTGCTCCTTGGCGGAGACTTTGGACTCCGTCACGGAATTGCGGAAGGACTTGCCGATTACCGTATATTGGCTCACCGGCTTCATCGGCGGATTGCCCTTCACGGTCAATCCCATCGGACTGGTCAGATCGCCTTCGACGGGAATAGTGAGCTTCAACTGTTGCCCCTTCACCAACTCCCCGTAAGACAGGCTTTTTCCGCCGCCGGAAAAGACGCCATCTTTCGCGATAATTTGATCCCTGGGCGCGCCGAGTTTCTGGGAGGCCAGATCGAGCAGAGCTTGATAAGTATAGGCCGCGGCTTTGCGGATATTGGGCGTTCCGCTGCCGAGAAAATCGAAGGCGCCGCTGCCGTCGGGCGTGCGATCAGTGTCGCCCATTACGACAGTGGTGATGGCTTCGAAAGGCGCGCTCAGCTCTTCCGCAACGATCTGTCGATACGCGGTGAAAGTGGTGCTTTGGCCGAAGTCGCTTTTGCCTGTGCGAATGAGAATGGTGTTGTCTGGATGAATTTCGATCCAGGACTCGGGCAGCGCCGGATCGAGCGTATTCTTGGGGACCGCGGCGCGTGCGGAATTCTTCAAGGCATCGGGGCCGGCGAAGCCGAAGCCGACCAAGAGTGCTCCACCGGCTCTTACAAAATTGCGGCGCGTGAGGGGTGCGCCGAACACGTTAACTTGGTTTTTCATCGAGCGCCTCCTTTCGCCATGATCGAGGAAGCGAGCCGCACGGCGGCGATGATGGCGGTATAACTGCCGCAGCGGCATAAATGTGGCGAGGGACCATCGGTGGTGAACGCTTGTTTAATTTCGGCTACCGAGGGCGCGGCCACGCGCTCTAGCAACTCGGTGGCCTTGATCATCATGCCGCTCTGGCAGAAGCCGCACAACGGCGTCTGCTCCTCGATCCAGGCTTGTTGAACGGGGTGCAGCGTCTCTTCGGCTTCGGCTGGCGATAGCCCTTTCTGCTTCGTCCATCGCGCCGGAAGTCCTTCGAGCGTGGTCACCTCCTTGCCCGCCGCGGACGAAAGAGGAGTGATGCAGGAGCGGATTTCCTTGCCGTCCAGCAACACGGAGCAAGCTCCGCACTGCGCAAGCCCGCAGCCAAATTGCGGCCCGGACAGCTCGAGATCGTTACGCAAAACGTAAAGCAACGGAGTGTCGGCAGGCGCTTGAAGCTCGCGCCGGACTCCGTTCACGGTTGTAGTCACCATGGAAAACTCCTGGGTACCGCTAATTTGGCTTTAGTCTACCAAACACGAGCAGGATTCCAGCGCATTGCAAAACATACTATGCTGGAGGGCGCGATGTCACGTCGAAATCGATGCGCTGCCGTTATCGCCATCTTGTTGGGCGCTGTGGCGCAAGCACAGCCAAGCCGACATCCGAAACCCACCGGACTCCCGAATCCATATGTGCTGGCAGAGGGCTGGCCTGCTGTTCCCAAAGGCATGAACGGAGGGCACTGGGGTGAAGTCATCCGAGTCCACGTCGCGAGCGATGGCAATATCTGGGTTTTCCATCGCTGCTTCAATACTGTGCCGCCCGGTCACGCCACTTGCGTTGGCAGGGGCGATTCCAATCCGCCGATTCTGGAATTCGATCGCGCAGGCAAGTTGCTGAAGAGTTTTGGGGCAGGATTGTTCGCCTATCCTCACGGCTTCACCGTCGATAGCGAAGGCAATTTATGGGCGAGCGATGTAAACGATGAAGCGACGATCCTGGGCATGCCGGCTAAGAATAAAGACGGCGTAGTGATGGGCCAGGAAGTCCTCAAATTAAGCCCGGACGGCAGAGTACTGATGACGCTCGGCAAGGAGGGCGTGTCGGGAAATGGCCCTTATACTTTTGATCGGCCCACAGGAGTTGCTATTGACGCCAATAGCGACGTGTTTGTGACGGACGGCCATGCGCCGAATCAGCACAACTCGGCCCGCGTGGTGAAATTCTCGAAGGATGGCCGGTTCCTCAAAGCTTGGGGCCGCAAGGGATCGGCGCCCGGCGAATTCGACGAGCCTCACGATATTTTCGTCGGCGGCTCGCAAGCGCGAGTGTATGTGGCCGATCGAGGGAACAAGCGGATCCAGGTCTTCGATCTGGAGGGAAACTTCATCGCCGCCTGGACACAGTTCGGCACGCCCAGTTCGGTGTTTGTCGGCAAAGACGACTCGATTTATGTCGGCGCCTCATTCCCCGATCCCGCCGTGAAAAAAGGCGAGCTGCGAGGTATCGTAGTCGGCAACGCCAAAGACGGCTCGCTCAAAGCGTTCATTCCCGATCCTGCCGACCCGGACAAATTAGACGTCGGGACGACAGCGTCCGGCATCGCGGCGGACGACGCCGGCAGCATTTACGCCGCCGACGTCGCCGCGCACAATTTGAGGAAGTACGTCAAGGTCAGATAAGCCGCCGCAGCCTAGCCGAGATCAGGCAAGGTCGTAGCGATCAAGGTTCATCACCTTGCTCCACGCAGCCGCGAAGTCCTTCACAAACGCTTTCTTCGAATCGTCACACGCATAGGCTTCGGCGATAGCTCGAAGCTGGGAGTTCGAACCGAAGATAAGGTCGACGCGGGTGGCGGTCCACTTGAGTTCGCCGGTCGCGCGATCGCGCCCCTCAAACACGCCTTCGGATGTAGGCGAGGCCTGCCACTTCGTCTTCATATCGAGTAGGTTGACGAAGAAGTCATTCGTCAGCGTCTCGGGCTGGTTGGTGAAGGCGCCGTGCTTGGACTGCCCAGAGTTCGCATTCAGAGCGCGCATGCCGCCAACGAGAACCGTCATCTCAGGGGCAGTCAGCGTCAGCAACTGCGCCTTGTCCACCAGCAGCTCTTCCGGTCTTTGGTGTCCATTCCGGACGTAGTTACGGAACCCGTCCGCGGATGGTTCCAGCACTGCGAATGAGTCCACATCGGTCTGCTCCTGCGCAGTATCCATGCGCCCCGGAGAGAAAGGAATCTTCACGTCTTGCCCAGCTTTCTTCGCAGCTTTCTCAACGGCTGCGCAGCCGCCTAGAACGATCAGGTCGGCAAGAGAGACCTTCTTCCCGCCAGATTGCGAGCTGATGAAATCCTTTTGGATGGCCTCCAGCGTCTGCAATGTCTTCGCCAGCACTGCCGGCTGGTTCACTTCCCAGTCCTTTTGCGGCGCGAGGCGAATGCGCGCCCCGTTTGTCCCACCGCGCTTGTCGGACCCACGGAACGTCGCAGCCGACGCCCATGCAGTCGTGACCAACTGGGAAATTGACAATCCGGACGCGAGAATCTTGGCCTTCAGAGCGGCAATGTCCTGCTCCCCGATCAACTCGTGATCCACCGCGGGCACAGGATCCTGCCACAAGAGCGTCTCTTTCGGAACAAGCGGGCCAAGGTATCGCGAGATCGGCCCCATATCCCGGTGCGTGAGCTTGTACCACGCCTTGGCGAAGGCGTCCGCGAGCTCCTGCGGATGATCGAGAAAGCGCTTTGCGATCGGCGCATAGATCGGATCCATCCTCAGGGCGAGGTCCGTAGTGAGCATCGTCGGGGCGTGCCTCGTCGACGGATCATGCGCATCCGGCACAGTTCCCGCTCCAGCGCCACCCTTAGGTGTCCATTGGTGGGCGCCGGCAGGGCTTTTCGTCAGCTCCCACTCATATCCGAATAGGTTTTCGAGGTAGTTGTTGCTCCATTTCACTGGGGTGGTGGTCCATGCGCCCTCTAACCCGCTTGTGATGGTGTGGGCGCCGCTGCCGTTGCCGAAGGTGTTTTTCCAGCCAAGGCCTTGTTCCTCGATGAGGGCTCCTTCGGGTTCGGGGCCGACATACTGGCTCGGGTTGGCAGCGCCATGGGTCTTGCCGAACGTGTGCCCACCGGCAATCAGCGCAACCGTCTCCTCGTCGTTCATCGCCATGCGGCCGAACGTCTCCCGGATATCTCGCGCCGCAGCGACTGGATCCGGCTTCCCATTGGGCCCTTCCGGATTCACGTAAATCAGGCCCATCTGAACCGCGCCGAGAGGCTTGTCGAGCTGGCGATCGCCGGTATAGCGCTCGTCCCCCAGCCACTTGCCCTCAGGGCCCCAGAAAATGTCCTCTGCGGGCTCCCAGACGTCCTCGCGCCCGCCGCCAAAACCGAAAGTCTTGAAGCCCATCGATTCCAATGCGACGTTACCGGCGAGAATCATGAGATCGGCCCAAGAGAGCTTCCGGCCATATTTCTGCTTGATCGGCCAGAGCAGACGGCGCGCCTTATCGAGGCTCGCGTTGTCAGGCCAGCTATTGAGAGGCGCGAAACGCTGTGTGCCGGAGCCTGCCCCGCCGCGGCCGTCACCGATGCGGTAGGTGCCTGCGCTGTGCCACGCCATCCGAATGAAAAACGGCCCATAGTGGCCATAGTCGGCGGGCCACCAGGGCTGCGACGCCGTCATCAATGCATGAAGGTCTTTGATCACGGCATCCAGGTCGAGGCTCTTGAATTCTTGAGCATAATTGAACTCCTTGTCCATGGGATTGGACA
>DASQJB010000431.1:0-5013 GCA_035631295.1 Bryobacteraceae bacterium
AAATTCCATCGCGAAAAAAGAGACCTGAACGCATACGTGCTCACTGTGGGCAAAACCGGAAAGAAGTTCTCGAAGAGCGAGCTCGATCCACAAGGCAATCCCGGCCTGTTTTTCGGGCCGCCGCCGGTGACTCTGAGGGTCACGAACGCGCCCATGAGCCAATTCGCCAGCCTGCTACAACAAGCCGTGCTGGATAAGCCGGTCGTCGATCAAACAGGTCTCACGGAAAAATACGATTTCATGTTGAAATTTACGCCGGAACCGGGACAGATGATGGGCCTGGGCGGCGCCCCTCCGCAGCCGCCCGACAACGCCGACGCTCCGCCAGAGATTTTCACCGCCATCCAACAGCAGCTAGGCTTGAAGCTGGAATCGACCAAGGCGCCCGCCGACGTCATCGTCATCGACCACATCGACCGGCCCTCGGAAAACTGATGTGGGGCGGACGCCTCGTCCGCGCCGGACCCCGGTCCGGCACTTGCTCAGTAGTCGTACAGCATCGGGGGTTCTTTCCCCAGCAGCCGGAGATAGGTGTAAAGCTGCCCTCGGTGATGCCAATGCTCGTCGTAAGCAAATCCGAAATACCGCCAAGCTGGATAAGGGCCGAAGGGTGATTCGACGAGACGATTCAGCTCGTCTTCCGACATCGCCGAAAAAATTTCTCCCGCCGACCCATGACACGCTTGGGCGTACTCTCTCAGGTCATTCCCTGTAGCTAGAGCCCGGAGTTCCGCCGCGTTGGCTTGGTCCTCAGGATTCGAGCGATTGGCCGCCTCCGTGGTGAATTTTCCCTGCCGAGCTGCCTCTGCCAGCATCTTTTCTTGACCGTACACATGAAAGATGAGATCGCGAGGCGTGCGCATGCCCGGCTGTGGGCGAAAATCGAGATCTCCGTCGCCAAAAGCTTCGATCGCCCTGAGGGTGACGGCGTGCACCATGTTGAAGTAGTCACACTGCGATGTAAAGGTTTGCTTGTCCACTAGATCTCCTTGATGTTTGCAAGCTGCGGAGTAGTGCCTTTAGGCCCGCCTTTATGGCGTCTTCCTGAGGAACAGCGCTCCTCCCGCGAAGGAAGAAAGCGGACCAACGATCAGAAAAACTAGCCCGTACCAAAGCGGCGCATCGCCAACCTGCGCGGCAATCAGCACCGTCACTACAACAAACACGATCACGCTCATTGCTGCGTCAGCGCCCCGCCGCAGCCTGGCGGCGACGTATCCACCAGCAGCAATCGTCGTTAGCCCAATAACCAAATTGAGGACAGTGCGTAATAAGGATTCCGATGTCAGAATTCCCGAAAGCGCTACGTCGGCCGCAGCCTCCACCAATCCGGCGCCGATGTACACGCCCAATGCGACAAAGAAGGTGCGAATCCAATAACCCTCCATCACTCTACTCCATACACAGGGAGGGATGGAGCGCAGTGCTTGCCCCCAATACCACCACCGGCCGAAATTGGATGATTGAACGTGTAATGGCCACTCTTCGGCCAAGTCGCCCATGATCTCCTGCCGGTCCTTCGCCGGAAGCAAGCTGCCGAGCAGCCAATTGGCTAATCGTGGAGGAGAGTGAGATTTCATACCGTTCCCCAACGAGACCTCAGGCCGCGCGTCATCTTGCGAATCGCATCGTGTGACACGCGCAGAGCTTCTTCGCCACGGGGCTCTAGCCGAAAGAATCGCTTGGCCCGCCCTCCGCGTTCCGGCGTGGGCTCACCCGTGAAAGAGCTGACGTAGCCCTTTGTTTCTAATCTTTCCAAGGTCGCATACACGGCGCCAATCGAAATGCTCCGTCCCGTGCGTTCTTCGATTTCCCGGCGCACAGTCATCCCATACGCTCTCGACTTGAGCCTCAGGAGCGCGAGAAGAATGATGTGCTCCAACGAGCCCAAAATCTCTCCCCGCGCCATATGTTTTATAGAATAGAAGAAATGTGATGTAGCGTCAAGTAATATCCTGGAGGCCCTGCATCAAAGGCAGCACGCACTCTTCTCAGTACTCCCACAAAGGGCTTCGTTGCGGACCTCGTCGCGGACGCGCTGGATGTGCCCAAGCTTAGGATCGGTGAGCCGCTCCGCCAGCAGATCCAGGGATTTCAAAATCGGAAGTCCGGCGCGGATCAGCGTCACGAACTACTGGTTGAAAATGAGGAACTTTTCGAGATTGAGCTTGCCTCCGTGAGCGCCCAATTTCGCGACTCCGCACGCGGCTTGATGGAATAAATGAGGAAGCCCTGCTGGGTGAGACCGTCGCGCAACTCGCGCTCCGAGCTGGCCTCGGCCACCTGCTAATGCTTTTCGCCCCGCGCGTCGGCGTATTTGAGCAACCATTCAGACACGCGGATTCAGCACCAAATACCATGACGCATGCGCGCTCCAACGGGTGCAACGAGCGGAGGGTGATTGCCGGTACATCGTTGCGTTGAGCCGTTTCCTTATCCTTTTCAGGCGCTTGGGCGATCGGTTCCGGTCGAAGTCCCGCCGGCATGCCGTTCAATGCTTATATGACCCATGCGCGTTCGGAAATCCTGGTCGCACGCTTGGCGCGTCGCAAACACGCTTTGCGAAACGAACCCAATCCCAAGTCGGACTTGTTTCGCGAGCGCGTTTTTGCGAAACGAACCGAATCCCAAAATCGGACGCTTGTTTCCATAGCGGCGCTATTGTATAGTCTACCTATGGAAGAGCGGACGGAGATTCCTCCCGGAACGCTGTACATGTTGATTTTGAAGACCCTCGCGCGAATCGGTCCGATGCATGGCTACGGCATCGCCCAGCACATTCAGCAGATGTCGGAAGACGTGCTGGTGGTGGAAGAGGGCTCGCTGTATCCCGCGCTGCAACGGATGCTGATTAAGGGCTGGCTGGTGGCGGAGTGGAAGCAATCGGACAACAACCGGCGGGCGCGGTTCTACCGGCTTACGCCGGCGGGACGCAAACAGCTCGCGGCGGAATTGGCGGGATTCGAGCGGGTCACGGGGGCGATCGGGAAGGTGATTCAACCGGCATGATTTCCGGCTTTCTACGCAGGCTCGGCTATTACTTCCGCCGCCGACGGTTCGAAGCGGAACTGGATGAAGAGATGCGGCATCACGCCACGCTCTCGGGGCGGGCGCAGTTCGGCAACGTTACGCGATGGAAGGAGGAGAGCCGGGCGATGTGGACGTGGACTTTTCTCGAACAATTCATGCAAGACCTGCGCTATGCCGCGAGGGCAATGATGAACAACCGCGCGTTCACGGCGCTGGCGGCGGTTTCGCTTGCGCTTGGCATTGGAGCGAACACCGCGATCTTCAGCTTCATGGACGCGATTCTGCTGCGCTCGCTGCCGGTAAAGGATCCGGGATCGCTGGTGGTGCTGAATTGGCACGGGCAGGGCTTCGGGCATCCGGCGAGCGGAGTGGGCCAGGTGCATATGTCTGTCGTTCGCGGCGCCGCCGGCCGCATCGAAGCCGATCCGCGCGGCGGGATCATCAGCGGCGCGTTTCCCTATCCGGCGTTCGAACTGCTCGGCATGAACAATTCCGTTTTCTCGAGTTTGTACGCCTACTGCCGGGACTTCAGCTCATACAACGTGGTGGTCCGCGGGCAGGCGGACATGGCCAGCGTCGAGTATGTCTCCGACGGGTATTTTCGCGGGCTGGGCGTGCCTCCAGCGGCCGGACGGTTGCTGACGGATGACGACGACCGCGCAGCCTCTGGCGCCGTAGTGAGCTTTGGATACGCCCAGAAGCATTTCGGCGATCCCTCTAATGCGGTGGGGAGCGCGATCTCGATCAACAACGCGCCATTTACTGTTGTGGGCGTGGCTCCGGCCGAATTCTACGGCGTTGATCCCGCTGTGTCGCCGGACCTGTACGTTCCCATGCACGCGAGCCTTGTGATTCAACCTCCCGGCCACCCCTACCGGACGCCTCAACAATATCTCGACCGCAATTTCTATGGATTCGAGATGATGGCGAGGCTGCGGCCGGGCGTGAGCTTAGCCCAGGCGCAGGCGGCGCTCACGCCCGCATTCCACGAATGGGTCTTGAGCACCGCCGCGAACGATTATGAGCGGGCCCATCTCCCAGAGTTGGAGCTCGCGCCTGGCGCCACCGGCGTCGACAGCCTTCGTCGTTACTATTCCAAGCCGCTGTTCCTGCTACTGACCCTGGTCACACTGATCCTGGCGATCGCCTGCGCGAACGTCGCGAACCTGCTCTTGGCGCGCGCGACCGCGCGACGGCGGGAGATGGCCGTGCGGCTCAGCATGGGCGCGGGCCGCCTGCGGGTGATCCGGCAGCTTTTGACGGAGAGCGTTCTGCTCGCGAGCTTGGGAGGAGCGCTTGGGATCGCGCTGGCGCTTTGGGGTATTCGCTTCCTCACGCTGCTGCTCGCGAATGGACGCGAGAATTTCACCCTGCGAGCGGAGTTGAACTGGGATGTGCTTGCGGTTGCGGCGGGGCTTTCAGTTCTTACGGGCCTTCTGTTCGGCTTGGCTCCGGCAATTCAATCGACGCGCGTTGAGGTCGTGTCCGCATTAAAGGGCAACCGGCAAGACCGGCCGCCCCACTTCACACCGGACCGGCTGCTCATTGGCGCGCAATTCGCGATCGCTATGCTTGTGCTGGTTGCGGCGGGGCTGTTTATCAGAACTGTGTCGAATCTCAATTCCATTCAGCTTGGCTTCAATCGCGAGAATCTGCTTCTGTTTGAAGTCAACGCGCGGCTGGCCGGCCATCGCGGCGCGGAGTTGGCCGATTTCTACCGGAACCTTCAACGGCAATTTCAGGGCATTCCCGGCGTACGCGATGCGAGCCTATCGAACATGTCGTTGATGCAGGGTGGGAGAACGAGCTTCAGCCTACGGGTTCGCGGTAAGGAAACGCCTGCTATCGGGTTAGTGGCGGCCGGCCCGCGATTCTTGGCGACAATGCAGATCCCGGTCCTGGCCGGCCGCGACATTGAAGACCGCGGGCAGCCCGTCGCCGTGGTCGATGAGCGGTTCGCGAAGACGTACTTCCCCGGCGAGA
>DASQJB010000432.1:0-4101 GCA_035631295.1 Bryobacteraceae bacterium
AATAGAAGAGGCCCCGCGCTGCCCGAAGGCCCCACGCCTCGCACCGAAGACGGCCACCCGGATCTCTCGGGGAACTGGACCCCCAACGCCATCCAGCAAAACGTCGACATGGTCCGCAGCGGGGTGGAAGTTCCTTTTCAACCCTGGGCCTACGATGTCTGGAAAACGCACAGGGACGCGCTGAGCAAAGACGATCCCGAAGCCCGCTGCCTGCCTCCCGGCGTGCCGCGCATGAGCACCACTCCCTACCCTTGGACCATCGTTCAAACTCCCAAATTAATCGTGATCGTTTATGAAGGCGGCGCCCACATCTGGCGCAAGATTTTCATGGATGGCCGCGCCCACGACCCTAACGTGGAAGACACTTGGCTGGGCGATTCCATCGGCCATTGGGAGGGCGACACGCTCGTGGTCGACACGGTCGGACAGACTGACAAAAGCTGGATCGACGAGGCCGGCATTCCGCACTCCACCGCCATGCGCGTTATCGAGAAGTTCAGCCGCCCGGATCTCGCTCACATGACGATTGAGCACATCATCGAAGATCCCAAGACGTTCACCAAGCCCTGGACCTTCACCACCCACCCGACGCTGCTCAAAGGCGAGCTGATCGAGTATATCTGCCAGGAAAACAATAGAGACGTCGAACATCTGTTCGGCAAATAGACGTTATAAAATAGCGCCAGACGGAGGCGCTCATGATTCGTAAATGCGTGTCGTTTCTGGCGCTTGCATTCGCGTGGACCGGCGCTTACGCGCAATCCGCGGCACAGCCAGAGTTCGAAGTGGCGTCGATCAAGCCGTCTCCTCCGCCACCGAGCGCAGGCATCGGATTCGCGGTAGGCTGTCGTGGTGGCCCGGGAACCAATGATCCCGGTCTCTTCATCTGCGAGAACTATAGTCACCTGAATATGGTGCTGCATGCGTACAGCGTCGAGTATTGCCAGCTTTCCGCGCCGGATTGGATGCTGACCACGCGATTCGACCTCCGCGCGACCGTCCCGGAAGGCGCCACGAAAGAGCAGTTGCCGCTCATGCTTCAGAGCCTGCTCGCCGAGCGCTTCAAGTTGAAGATTCATCACGAGACCAGGGAGATTCAGCGATACGAGCTGAGAGTGGCGAAAGGCGACCCGAAGTTCAAAGAATCCGCGCCAGCGAAAGACCAGAGCTCGCTGGACCCTCCCGGTCCGCCGAAGCGTGACAAAGACGGCTATCCCATCATCGGCCCTCGAGGCGGAATGGCGATCATGTACGAGAAAGCCCGCATGCGCTATCCCGGCGTGACTATGGAAAGACTGGCAGATCTATTATCCGGACAGATTCACGGCCCGGTAACCGACATGACCGGCCTTTCCGGTAAATACGACATCGACCTCTATTGGAATACCGTCAATATCCTCCGCGCCAGCGCGCCCGGAGCCGATCCCGCGGCGCTCCCGAGCGATCCCGGTGGTCCGACATTGCAGCCGGCTTTGCAGGACCAGCTCGGCCTCCGCCTCGAATCCAAGAAAGGCCCCGTGGATTTCCTGATGGTGGATCATATGGAAGAGGTCCCCACTGCGAATTAAAGGAGCAGCCATGATTCAAGTGTCGATTCTAATCCTGGCGTCTGTTTTAGCCGCGGCGGAGCCGACGCCTTCCCCCGCGCTCATCGTCCTCAACAAGGGCGATAACGCCATGGCAATCGTCAACCCCGCCAATGGCAAAGTGTTCGCTTCCATCCCAGTCGGCCAGAATCCGCACGAAGCCGCCGTTTCCAGCGACGGCAAGCTCGCCTTCTCTTCCAACATGCAGGGCAATAGCATCTCCGTGATCGATCTTGCGGCGCAGAAAGAGATCCACCGCGTCGAGTTGCCCAATCTCCGCGCGCCGCACGGACTCTACTTCGCCGAAGGCAAACTCTACTTCACGGCTGAGGGTGGCCATTCCATCGCCCGCTACGATCCTGCTATCAACAAAATCGACTGGACCCGCGATTCCGGCGGCAACGGCACTCATATGATCGTGATCACCCGCGACCTCAGCAAGATTTTCACTTCGAACATGCAGTCCGATAGCGTCGGCATGTTCGTGCGGGCGCAGGGAGAGACGGAATACAAGCTCACCAGTATTCCCGTGGGCAAAAGCCCCGAGGCGATTGCGATCTCTCCCAATGG
The DNA here is from genome assembly GCA_035631295.1 of Bryobacteraceae bacterium. Classification (GTDB taxonomy): domain Bacteria; phylum Acidobacteriota; class Terriglobia; order Bryobacterales; family Bryobacteraceae; genus Palsa-187. The sequence goes on from DASQJB010000432.1 coordinate 2,157, forward strand.
CAAGCAGGTCTGGACCGCAACGGGCGGCGACGCGCATGTCGCGGTCATCGACGTCTCGGCAGGCACGGTGCTTGAGACCGTGCACGTGCCTACGCAGCAGATTAACAGGCTGCAATTCACGCCTGACGGCAACCGGGCGCTGCTTTCCGATTCCGGCAACGGCGATCTGATCGTGATGGACACCGCGTCTCGCAAGGAGATCAAGCGCCTGAAGGTCGGCGAAAACTGCGAAGGAATTCTGATTCCGCCCGATGGCTCGCGCGCCTACGTGGCCAGCGAGAGAAACAACTTTGTGGGCGTGATCGATCTAAAGAAACTGGAGCTTATCAGCCGCATTCAACCCGGTAACGGACCCGACGGCCTCGCCTGGGCGGTTCGCAGGTAACCGGTCACCAACTCGAGTACGGCGTGCCCTCCAGGCTCTTTGCATCCGATCCGCTGAAGACGTTGTAGATTCCCGGCTGCGTCTGATCCACCATGGTCACTGCGTCCTCCATGACCACGCGCCAGGTTTGATCGGTCCCGGTAATCGGATCGATGGGCACTGCTCGCAGATAGCCTTCGCTCACCAGGTCCGAGAGCTGCTGCGGCGCTTTCTTCTTATCGAACGTGTACTCGTCGATCACCTGCCGCATCGTGAAGAGATTGTTCTTGAGCAGCGTCTCTTTCGTGCGCTGCAGGGACTTCTGATAGATCGGCACAGCGATCGACACCAGCACCGAGATGATCGCCATGACGATGATCAGCTCGATGAGGGTGTAACCGCTCCGCCGCCTACCAGGTCGAATACAACGTCCCATCTCGTGCCCTTGCCAAGCTCTTGGTGTAAACAGAGAAAACATTTTGCCCGCCCCAGCTTGTCGAAGTGGGATCGTCCTGAGTGCTGCGCAGGCCCCAATCGGTTGTGCCGGTCATCGGATCTATCGGAATCCGCCGCAGGAACTTGATTTTCTTTTTTTCGGCGGACTGCGCCATATCCACGCCGTTCACCAGGTCTTCCAACTTTTCGGGATACCCGTCGGTGCCTATCTTCACTTGGATCTTGCCGGCCAGCGCGGCGTCTTTGTAGTCGTCGATCGCCTTATGCATGGTGCGCAGCGCCCAAACCAGCTCCCGCTCCTTATCGCGCTGCACCCTGTATCGCGCCAGCGGCACCGCAAGGGTGGTGAGATAAGCCAGGATCGTGAAGGCCACGATCAGCTCCACTAACGTCATTCCCCGCTGGGACCGAGCGCGACTAAACCGGTTCCCCATAACCTCTATCTTATGTTGACCGGCACGCTACCCACGCCTGTCTGCAGCACCTGCGACTGTGAGTTCTTTGCCGTGGCTTCGGTGATGCTGATATTGCCCGAGCCCGGCGCCACCGCCGTAAATCGCAGCGTCGCAAGAACGCCCGAGCCATTCACTCCGCCAGATCCAGCGGGGCGGGTGATTGTTACAGTCGCGTCGCCGGAATCGTTGCGAATGTCTTTTTCGAGCGTAACGGCGCCCATCATGTCTCCCGCCGTCACGTCGTTCAAACGGACTTGCGCGGGATCGAACTTGATCCGCAATGGTGAAACCGAGAACACGTCGGCGGCATTGTCCAGACGGACGGTCACAGTGAACTCCGCGTTCGGCGCCGCTTGCACCGGAGTCGGCAGCAGGCTCAAACGCGCCTGTCCGGGCGCTGGAGGCGGTCCCGGCGGCGGGACGGGCGCCCCGCCGGGAGCAGGAGCGGGCGTTGTCGCCTTAGGCGGAGCCGCGGCAGGCGGCGCCGCATTTGCGCCAGGGTTTACCGCCGCCGCCTCGGGCTCCTCCGGCCGCGGAGCGTAGATCACCTTCGGCGTCTGCTCCCATCCGGCGAAGATGCCTTTCAAGTTCTCTTCGGTGTAATCCGGCGTCCGCACGATGTGCGGGATCAGGGCGATCAGCAGTTGCGAATTGTCTTTCTCCGTGTGCC